>JAGDYD010000001.1 GCA_023256515.1 Microcaldota archaeon | reverse complement strand
TTGAAATATTCAAAGTCCATACAAAGAAAATGCCGCTCGATAAGAGTGTAGACCTTGCAGACCTTGCAAACAAGACAGAAGGCTACAGCGGCGCAGAAATAGAGAATATATGCAGAGAGGCAGGAATGAATGCAATAAGGGCAAACAGGGATTTTGTAACTAAAGAGGACTTTGAGAAGGCTCTTCAAGAGGTAAAGCCAACTATACCAAAAGAAGCAATGGAAAGAATAAAAAGGTTCAAGGAAGAGCCGACTAGCATGTATAGATAATTGCACTTCTTGTTTCAAAGGTGATTGATTGAAGATAGTATATTCTGATAGGAAAACCGGAAAAAGTGCACAAAGGGATGTGCCAAAAGAAAAAGAAGCCTTGCTTATAGGGAGGAAGATGAAAGAGCAGATAGATGGATCAATAATAGGCTTAGATGGCTATAAGCTAGAGATAACAGGCTTAAGTGATCAAACAGGAGCACCTTCAAGGATTGAAATAGAAGGTACAAGAAAAACATGGCCTCTCTTGAGCTCTGGCCCTGGCATAAGGAAAGCAAAGAAAGGGGAAAGGAGGAAGAGAATGATAAGGGGCAATACAATAGCTCCAGATACTGTCCAAATAAACACAGTTATTGTGGAGTATGGCTCTGTGCCTGTTGAAGAGATTTTCAAGAATGAGAAGAAAGAGGGTGAATGATTGGAGCTTCTGCAGAGCGAGCTTAACATAGGAACACTGGGCCATGTAGATCACGGCAAGACAACTTTAACAAAAGCTATAACAGGCGTATTTACAGATAGGCACAGTGAAAGCATTAAAAGGAGCATGACTATAAAGCTCGGCTATGCAGATGCGATAATAAGGAAATGCGAGGGCTGCGATGGGCCTGAAGCTTATACCACTAGCGAGAAATGTGAGAAATGTGGCACAGTTGCAAAGCCTGTAAGAAGGATTTCTATACTCGATGCGCCAGGCCATGAAATGCTTATGGCCACAGCCATAGCAGGCTCAAATATAATAGATGCTGTTCTTTTTGTAATATCTGCAACAGAGCCTTGCCCGATGCCTCAGACAAAAGAGCATCTCATGATAATCAACATACTCGGTATAAAAAATATAATAATAGTCCAAACAAAGGTTGATATAGTAGGCAAAGAAAGGGCAAAAGAGCATTACAATGAGATAAAGAGGTTTGTAAAAGGGACAATAGCAGAGAATGCACCGGTAATACCAGTTGTTGCAAGCAAAGGAATAAACATAGATGTCTTATTGAAAGCAATAAGTGAGATCGAGGTTCCAAAAAGAGATCTTGATGCTGATCCTTTGATGTATGTTGCAAGGTCATTTGATGTCAATAAGCCAGGCACAGAAATAAAGAAGCTTATGGGCGGCGTAGTTGGTGGCTCGTTGATAAGAGGCAAATTCAAGAAAGGGGACAAAATAGAGATAAGGCCAGGGATTCCTGGCGGCCTAATAGCATTAAGTACAGGCTTGGATCCATCTTTTACTAAAGCAGACAATCTTGTTGGGAATGTTGTGGGCTTAGCAGGCAAGCTTCCTGAGCAGATGAGCGAAGTAAAGCTAGATTATCACACTATAGAAAGGGATGATATACCAAAAGTGGGAATAAAAGAAAATGAACCGATAATACTCGGCATAGGCACAGCAACTACAATAGGCTTTGTGAAGCAAGTAAAGAAGAACAAGCTCCTTGTTGAGCTCAAGCATCCGCTCTGCATAGATAAAAATGCGAAGATCTCTATATTAAGAAATATATCTCAGAGATGGAGGCTTACAGGCTACGCTTTGCTTTCTAGCTAATTTCTATTTTTGAGTAAAAATTTCAAAAATAAAAAGTGGGGTAAAGGCCTGCTTGGGGGAAGCAGGCCTTGGTAGTTTACTGTGGAGGTGATACAATTAGCGTATTGGTCGCCTTGCCAGCATCAAATTTGTAATAAACTTTGTGGCCGAGCTGGTATCTTACCAGCAAGCCCATCATATAAAGTTTGTTAAGCCTTGCGCAGGCTGCATTTCTACCTTTATAATTCATGAACTTCTTGACATCATCTGCGCAGGCCATTCCTTTAGTCTGTACAAATTCTATTATTTTTGCATCAGTTTCAGACAATGGTATCTCTTTTAGCTTTTCAGCAGGAGCGGAAGGCGCATCCTCAATCTCATTTAGCCTTTCTGTAAGCTCCTTTATCTTTTCAGTTATGCTGGCAAGGATCTTGTTAGTCCTTTCTCTTTCTGCAACCATATACTTTATAAGCTCTTGAGCATCCTCAGGGTATGATTCATTATTGCTAAGCCTGCTTACTTCTTTTTTGAGCTTTTCAAGTTCTTCTTCAATTTCTTTTTTGTCCAAAGCCACACCCTTTCATGATCCTTCCTTGATACATGCACAATCAGTGCATGAAAGAATCATGATTGAATCACATAATACTTAATTGTAAAGGTATTTAAATATTGCGCTTCCTTTTATAACTTCCACAATCAATTTAGAAAGAGTAAAAGCAAATTTAATGCATTTGCTTTTTTCTTCTTAATAATCTATCAAACCTTTATATTTATTTGCAAGAAAATATATTAAAGGATTTCTATGCAGCAAGTTTTGATACCTAAAAAGAGGGCTGAGCTCCTCAAAAAGCACTTAGCCGAGCTTAGCTCGAAGCTCAATTGCAAGATAAGCATAAATAATGAAAATGAAGTACTGATAGAAGGGGATCCATACGATGAATACAATGCAAAAAACGTGATTACGGCATTTGGAAGAGGCTTCGATATAGAGAACGCTTTGAAGCTAACTCGAGACAACTATTTTTTCAAGTCTATAAATCTGAAAGAGATATTCAAAAATAAGGACAGGATAATAATGGTTGAAGGAAGGGTAATAGGCAAGAATGGAAAGAGCAAAGAGTATATAGAATCTGTAAGCGGCGCACAGATAAGTATATTTGGTGGCACTATAAGCTTGATAGGCACAAATGAGGAAATCTCTATAGCTGAATCTGCAATAAATGTGCTTATAGATGGTGGCACTCACAAAAAGGCATATAGAGTTATGGAAGCAGCAAGAAAAAGAATGGGTGTTTAAATGGCTATATCTGCTGACGAAATATTCAAGGAGTTTAAGGAGAATTCTATAGCAGAGTTCTTTAGAAAGAATAGGCAAATGCTTGGCTATGCAGGAAAAGTAAGGTCTTTAACTACTATAGTACATGAATATGTGACAAACTCGCTTGATGCCTGCGAAGAAGCTGGCATTTTGCCTGAGATTAGGGTAGAAGTAAAAGAAATAGGAGAAGAAAAATACTCTGTTCTAGTAAGAGACAACGGCCCAGGCATACCAAAAAATATAGTTGGCAAAGCTCTGGCAACAATATTGGCAGGCACAAAATTCCATAGGTATATACAGCAAAGAGGTCAGCAAGGAATTGGTGCTTCTGGCTGCACTTTGTATGCTTATGTAACCACAGGCAAGCCTATACATGTAAGGTCATCTACAGGCAGAGAGTCTTATGAATGCGATATAAGCATAGACATAAAAAACAACAAGCCTTTGGTGTCAAACCTTAAAGATGTGGATTTGAACTTTAGAGGCTTGGAAGTTTATGGCGAGTTCGGAGAAGTAAAATATGAGAATAGCGATCATGGTGTTTTTGAGTATATAAAAAGGACAGCCTTAGCAAATCCACATGCAGCGTTTTCAATATTGGATCCTTATGGAAAAGAGTTTGCCTTCCTGCGCTCTACTAACGTAATGCCTAAAAAGCCAAAGGCAATAAAGCCTCATCCTCTTGGATTGGAGCCTAGCGATCTTATAGAGTTTGCACATAGAAGTGATAGTAGAAAGGTTTCCTCTTTTATAATGGAAACATTTTCAAGAGTCTCCCAAGCAAAGGTGGATGAGCTAAAGCAGCTTGTGAGCTTCGATTTGTCAAAGAATCCAAAAGATTTGACATGGCAGGAAGCGGAGGAACTGGTAAAAGCCTTCAAGAAGATAAAATGGATGGCTCCTGAGCTAGATTCTGTTTCACCAATAGGTGAAAAATATCTAGAGCTTGCAATGAAAAACATAATAAACCCTGAATTTATCTCTGTAGTAGAAAGGAAACCAAAGGTCTTTAGGGGAGGAATTCCATTTGTTGTAGAAGCGGCAATAGCATATGGAGGAGGAGCAGGAAAGCGTGGAGAAAATCAGGAAGAGGTTGGTGGAAATATAATAAGATTTGCAAATAAAGTGCCTCTTCTTTTTGACAGTGCAACATGTGCAATAACATATGCAATAAAGAATATAGATTGGAAAAGATATTCTATAAAAGATTTTGAGCAAGAGCCAGTAAGCGTTCTTGTAAATGTGTCTTCTGTTTTTATACCTTATTCTGGAGTTGGAAAGCAGGCGATAGCCCAAGAAGACGATATAGTTGATGAAATAAAGCTTGCGGTAATGGATGCTGCAAGGGGAATTCAGCGCTATATAAGCAATGTAAGAAGCAGGAACATGGCAGAATCAAAGTATAAGACTATAATGAGGTATGTCAACCAGCTTTCTAATGATCTTTCAGAGCTTACAGGCAGCAATGCAAAAGAAATAGAAGAAAGCCTAAAGAAGCTCATAGATAGCAAGTACAAAAAACTTTTTGAAGAAGCGCAGGAAAATAGCTATGTACTTAATGAAGAAAACGAAGAAAAGAAAGAAGGAGGCGAAGAAGAAAGCATGGGATAATTATATTATAAGCTGATCCAAGTGGTCTGTATCTATTAGCCTAATAAGCTCATTGGCAATAGCAACTTTAAGCGCTTCACTCTCTTCACCAAATGAGATGTAGAGAGATTCAATGAATTTTAGTCTTCTTTCTTCATCAAAGAAGACCAAGAACTTCTTTGCTTCATCGCCTATTTTTATTTTGCTCCTCTTTCCACTTTCAGAATATATGAATATGTGCGCCTCTCTGCCTGATTTTGATATAGTCATGTCTGCATCAGGTGAAGCACCTAAATCTGTAAACAAGAACCCTTTAGTTACGCAATAATCTCTTAGCCTTCTGAATGTTGCAAGGTACTCTATGCTATATCCAGATTCATCAAGCCATTTTTTAGGTATATAATAATTGTTTATGTTTACTAAATCTCCTGAATTTACCAGCTTTGTAAGTACAGATATCACATTTTGAAGCGTTGTAGAAACTGGCATATTGTTGTATCTTATGTTTGAAGCTATCTCATTCTTTATCTCTTCTGGAGTTAATGGCATATACTTCCAGTGGTAATGCATATTTATCTTCTCAAACAAAGAGATTATATCTGCTTTTTTGATGACAACTTTTGTCTTGCTAGAAGGTGGGAAATCAGGTATGTCTATATAATACTCATCTCTATTCGGTGCCTTCAATACAAGGTTTAATATAATTACAATCGCTATAGCAATAGCCAACTCTATGTAATATATAGGTATGTGGAATATCTCTTTTGTATATGAAGTTGTGTATATATATTTTTGATTAAATATGTTTATTACAAAATTTTGATTGCCATAACTTACAATGCTGCCTTTTGGAAGTATATATAATATCTCACTGTTGTTTGTTATGCCATTCATCGTATAGCTATTATCTAAGCTTATGCTATAAGGCGAATTAGCTATGGGCAAGCCCATGCTTGACAAGCTAAAGACAAAAGTACCGTTCTTAAAATTTAAGCTTATTGGGGTTATATTAAGGCCTGCCAAGTAAAAAAGAGATGCAGCATAAGGCTTATTATTGAAATCTTTCAGTATTGCTATATAATAGCCATTTGGCATTCCAAAAGACTCATATTTTATTACATTTATCCCTGTTGATGTGTTGAAAAATCCTATTGGTATAGATGTGACATAGCTCATATTGCTCGTATATATATCTATATGAGGTATGACTAGCCTTTTATAAGTCGAGCTTGCATTCATCTGTATTACTATTGGAACTGTCTGTGTTTCTGCAATTTGGGCAGGCATGCTTAAACTGCCATTAAACTTTGCATATATGTTAAATCTTTCAGAATGTATTGTGTAATTTGTATAGTTGCTAGCTACTACACTTATCAAAGGATAAGAGCTGTTCACATAGCTTATATTTTGATATGTTATATCTTTTTGAAGCGCAAATATGCCTATTGTGCCTAGAGATGGGTTGGTAATATTGTATGTGCCATATGCTATAAGGGGTATCCAAAATCTATTATATAAAGCAAGGGCTATGTCTCTCGCCATATAGCTTGCATTTGGCCACCCTAAATCTGGCTGATTTGCAAAGGCTATAATGGTGCCATTTAATGCATTAACATAGCTTACATTGTAATATCTGTTGGCTAAAGAAAATGTTGGCTTGCTAAAGTAAAAGCGGCTTCCTTGTATATAATTAGAAAAATTCCAAGTTATGCCTGCAGATTCAAGTGCAGCAATACTAATGCTGCTTGTTTTGAATATTACAGAGCCAGGCCCTATGCTACTAGAAAAATTATCTCCTACATAGACTATTGTATCTCCTTTTGAAAGAAGTGTCAATAATGTTGTGTTGCCTGTATAACCACTATATGGCATAAGGCTTACTGGAAGCAAGCCGGTTGCCAATATTACTATTGAATTTCTTGGTATTTGGTAAATATTGTTTATATTTACTACATTTAATGATGCCCCATTTAGAAGCCCATATCTATTCAGATAATATTCCAATGCACTTACTGTTTGAGAATCGGAAAATGAGCCAATAGAGAGGGTTGGGCTGCTAATATAGTATATGTTTTCAATAGGATTCTTAGAGTATAATGAAAGTGTGAAATTTGCAGCCGTAACATTTGATGAAGTATAATTCAATATTACAAAAGGCACAGCATATTTGCTATTGTTATAACTAAGAACCCCTTCTGTGTATATGTTAAAATTGAGTTGCGGTTTGCCTATGTTTATTGAAGAGGGCGCTGTTATTTTAAAATGGGAGCTTATAAATACAGATAGAAAAAACAAGAAGGCAGCAATTATTATTAATATCAAAATTCCAAAAATTAAAAACTTGCTCACCTTCATACAAATCTTCCTAAAATCTATTTAATGCTCTCTCTTTTTGGCTATATATTTGTCTACAAATTTTGCAAAAGCTCTGGATATGGCGTTCGTATTTTCATTTATCCTTTTTGTTATTTTATATACTTTTATGTTCCTGAACGGCTTGTTTATGCTTACATAATATTTCATCTCTACCCCTTAAGTTCTATATAGCCTAAAGAAACCATTTTGTTTAATATCTGCTCTACCCTCGGTGCAGGTACTTTGTATGTCTTCGCGAATTCATCTACATCTATCGAACTGTTGTGTGATTCTATCCAATCCTGTATCATTGCCATTAAAGATTCATCAGAATAGGTTTGTAATGCCTCTAGCTGTGCTTTTAGCTGCTTGTTCTCTTCGCTGAGTTGTGATGTTTGTATAGTCAGGTTTCTGTTTGAGGCGGAGAGCTCTAGATTCAGTCTCTTGATTTCTCTGTATTCTGTGAGCAATGCATCATACCTATTAAATAGTGTGCTGTAATTCTCTGATAAGCTATTGAGCACATCATCTATTGATGAATCTAGATACTGGTAAAATTTCTTTTCATCTATCTTAAAATTGTCTGATATCAAAGAAAGTATAGAGAGAAAGTTTTTTAGTACAAAGAGCCTCCTCATCTTTATGCTTGTATCGGGGGCTATTGAATATATTATCTCAACTCCAGAATTGCTTATCTGAAAAAGAAAGAACAGAAAAGGCCTCTTGTGTATATCTCTGCTTTCGACCCTAGCTATGAGCAGCTTGTTGTTTTCTATTTTCATCGAATATGCAGGAAGCTGTGAAACTGTTTTCATAAGTTCCTCTAGGCTAGCATTTAATTGGCCGGCAAAGGCTATCTCCTCAACTTTTGGTGTTATCTCTCCTTCAGGCACTGAACCACTACTCCTATTTATTTGTTAAGGTATAAATTGTTTATTCTTTGCGTTTTTCTCTTATTTTTGGCACATAGTTTATAAGAGAAAGCAGATAGAGGAAAAATATAATGCCTAAGCCGAAGAGCAGGCTAGAAAGTGAGGGTGCCGCTAATAAGCCAAGCAGTAAAAATAGAAATCCAAGAAGTAGATATATCCTTTGCCTTCTTATAAACTTATCTCTATATTCTACATATTTGGGATAGCATTTATTGCAAACAACAAGCTTATTTCCTTTTTCATTTTTTGTTATATTCTTTTTGAACCATCTAACTCCTTTTATGACAAAATCTTCTTCAACCTCATAGCCTTTCTTTTTCTCGCCACATATCACGCAATAGCTAGCTATTCAATCACCTATATCAAGCTCTACAGCCCTTCCATAAGCTTCATTTATCTTCTGCTCATCTAGCACATTCATTATTTCAGTTATCTTAACATCATTTACTCCTATTCTTCTAAATATGTTTATTATGTCATCTTGCTTCAAGCCTATCTTCTGAAGCATTTCAGCAAAAGTTACTGCATTCACATGCCTATGCTTTTTTTCAAGCTCTGCTTCGAGAGAGTTTATGTTTATTGCACTAACCCCTAGCAAAGTAAGGTCTCTCCTCAATTCAATCCTATTTACTGTAAATGTCTCTCCCATTTGATCAGCCTGCAAAAATCCTTGTTATTATTACATCCTCTATGCCCAAGTACCTGAAGAATGAAATCAGGTTTTCTTTCTCTACTCCGTAGCTCATTAGTAGGCTTGCAAAGCTTTTGACATCTATTGTCCTGTCTTGTGAATCAAGAGAAGCAAAAAGTTTATCTATTGCCTCATTAGGCACATTGACATCGATGAGCTTACTTTTTAGACTAATCTTTTCAAAATAGTACTCTGTCGATATCTCTGGATTCTTAAGCTCCTCTTGTGTCAATATGTCTTTTATCACTAGAGTATATACATCAAGTGGCACTTCACCTATCACTTTTTCCAACAAGAATATTTCAGGGAATTTTACAGAAGTTTGGAATGACATGTCAACAGCAGCCTGCCCAACTCCAAACTTACTTATCTCGCCTCTTATGAACTCAGAGAAATTAAGCGAATCTTGCAGATAGCTCATAAATCTTTCGAATTTTACTCTAAGTATTATATTTGTTCCAACATTTGAAAATATAGCTTCGTTTATATCTGTAGGGTTCTGCGAAGCGACTATAAGAGCAAACTGGTATTTTCTACCTTCTCTTACTATAGTGACAGCATCGCTCCTTTCATCTCCAGCAATCTTCCAAGCTTCATCAAGCACTACTATTGCCTTTATTCCTTTTGAAGCGCTCCAGCCCTCTATTCTCATTTTTTCTTTCAAAGATTGCAATATGAAAAGAGCAGCAAGAGCTCTAAAGGTTTCATCAGGCAAGCCGGATAAGTCTATATCTACAAGTCCTGATGAAGCAAGCTTGCCTAGATCAATGGTGCTTTTCCTTGCAAAATAGTCTTCTCCTTCTCTAACAAATTGCCTTAGTCTATATATCGCATTTTCAAGCTCTGCTGGGTATTCATACGTGCCCTCTTGCAGTTTTTCTTGAAGTAGTGCTATTGCATTGTTCAGTGTTGGCGCTTCTTTGCTAGGGTCTGGTGGTTGTGACAAGTTGAAGCCGGCATTTACATAAGCTTGCTCTATGGCCTCTTGAGTTAGCCTTCTTTGTTCTGGGTAGTCTCCAATATCTGTCAATATTTCAAGTGAATTCATGATTTGCTTAACTCTATCCAGCGGTTTTATACCTATCAAATCCATTATGTTTAGGTAATCTCCTTTGCCTAAAGAAACTATGGTGCCACCGCTTTGCTTTACCCATGCTTTATATTCACCAGCCCAGTCTATTATTATTGCATTTGCCTTCCACACATAGCTTGCCCTTATCAAAAATGTCTTTACAAGAAAGCTTTTACCTGCTCCTGTTATTCCAACTATTGCAATATGCGGGTTTGTTATATTTGCAAAAGTCCATGTGAAGGGCACTCTGAATATCTTAGTTAAACCAATAAATATTGAATTTGTAGGGTCATTTAATATGTAACTTGCTGGCGGTTCTGGCGGCTTGCTTATGAACACTCTCTTAGCAAGTTCGTTGCTCATTATATTTTGAACTTTTACCAATGTCATGCTAACACTATTTTTGCAGTCCGAATAAACTTAATAGCTCGCTGTTTGAATTTGGAATAAAATAATTAAACTTGAAAAGATAATAAAGCTCTCTTCCTGTTACTCTAATTATATTCAAATCAAATCCGTTCATTATTGTCTGAAGCTGGTTTAGCTGGCTTGTCAATGCATCTTTTGCAGCCTTTTCGCTTATGCCTGCTGCTGTGCTTTCAATATACATCAAACTCTGGACAGGTCTCTCTCCACTAGAAAGCCTATCTATTCTTGCCTGTATTACTCTTATTTGCCTTTGCAAGTCATCTACTGTCATTTGGCTTGGATTTCCGCTGCTCATTTCTTTTGAGAGCCTAAATTCCAATAAGCTTAGCTTTCCTTCAAGCTCTTCTCTATAGCTTTGGACATCCTGTGATGATACTATTAAATTGTATTTAAATGGGAACTTTATGCTCATCAAAGCCCTTTCCCATCTTGTTGGCGCTTCTATCATTAATGTTTCATCATCAATACTCTCTTCTTTGGTAAATACATAGTTATAGAGATTGGCAGTCAAATAGCCTGTAGCATAATATATTCCATTTATATTTTTTATAACACAATTTTGTTCCTTTGGTATGTAGTAGTTTTTTGCAGGTATTATGTTTAGCTTAAGTATATTTGTCAAGAGTGGGAAGAGCAAAAAGTCTGCATAATTTATAAGGAAGAGCATAATGATGGCAATCAATGCCAATATCACTAGCAAAATTGTGAAAGGCCCAAATGTGCCTGCATTTACAAGCAGTAACAGTATGACCATGCTTGATATGCCAAGATACATCAATGTAGCTTCATCCATTATACCATCCCACTTATTTGTCTGCTTATAGATGAGTAAGGTATAATATATTCCGGTTCCAGAAGGGTAAATATTTCTGGTGTTGTTATAATGTCTGCTATAACTCCATAAGTTGAATTTATACCAGCAGCTACCTCATTAGCTTTTTGGAGAGCCATATTGATGGCTTCTTCTTGGCTTCCTCCTTTTGCAGTAACTGCTACATATGATATTGCAGAAAAGGAATCTATTTTGGAAATACTGTCTATTAGGTTGTGCCACATAGTAACCTCTCCTTTTGCTCTTTCTACCTCTTCTGGTTTGGAATCTTTTTTGCTAAGTATCTCATTATATCTGTTTTCAGCCTCATTGAGTTTATCTTTTATTTTGTTTATAAAATCGTCTTTGTTAAGTATTCTTAGCTGTGTACTTATTTTTATTGGTGTTTTGCTAAGTGATACAATCTTACTAAAGAGGTTTGAAAAGTCATATTTCTCTTCATCGCTCATCTCAGTAGATGAGCTATAAACAGGTATTCTTACAAATACTGTTGCACTTACAATTCCATTTTCCTCATTAAATATTGCATTCCCATTCGGAGCTACAAAAAAAGCCTCAGAATTATTTAGTATTATGCTCTTGTTTTTTGCATGTATAAATGGCACAATAATGTAGTAATAGTATCTCATTGAAAATCCTAACACAGAAAACAAAAGAGCAAATATTGCAAGTATAAATTTTATAATGTATATTGGCGTAGAATAAGCGAGTACTACCATAGCAAATGCTATTGCTTCAAAAACACCAAATATCATTGTCTGGAAGTTAGGCACATTGGTCCCTCTTAATATTATTGCATAGTAAAATTATAAAGGCTACTATATTTAAGCATTTAAATCCTTCTTATGTATCTAGTGTTTGGGTATGATGTTTTTATCTAGCAGTAATGGGATAGGGGGCAGAATAAAGTCAAGTGCAGATGACTTTATTGTAAAAGAAATAACAAAGCAGGGGTTGGTATTAGAGCTTAATACAAGGTACAATCTTGGCTCTGAGCCTGGCAAATTTTCGGTGTTTGTGCTACAAAAGAGGAATTGGAATACAAACGAGGCATTGATAAAGATTGCAAAAAGGCTGGGCCATGGTAAAAAATCAATAGGCTATGCTGGTTTAAAAGATAGAATAGCAACTACTGTGCAGCTTGCAAGCATTTTTGGAGTTAAACCTGAAGACCTTGAAAAAGTTAAGATAAAGGATATTTCAATAAATGGCGCTTGGGAGAGCAGCAAAGGAATTGAGATGGGCGAATTACTGGGGAATTCTTTTATTGTAAAAATAAGGGATCCTAAAAAGGATGAAGGTTTAATAGAAAGAATACTTAATGAGCTAAATGGTATATTTCCTAATTATTTTGACAGGCAAAGATTTGGCCTTAGGGAAAACAACCATATAATAGGAATGAAAATAATTAAAGGTGATTTTGAAGGCGCAGTTTTTGAATACCTTACTTCTACAAATAAAGAGAAGAATGAGCTTGCTGTAGAAGCTAGAAAAAGACTCGCAATCGAAAGAGATTTTAAAAAAGCCCTAGAATACTTTCCAAAATATCTAAAATATGAAAGAAGTGTAATAGAGTACTTATCTCGATACAATAATTATGCAAATGCAATAAGAAGGCTACCACGTGGCATAAGCCTTATGTTTGTGCATGCTGTTGAAGATTATATATTCAATAAGGCTCTTGAAAAAAGAGTCGCTGAAAAAAACATAGAAATTGGAAAAGACGAAATCTCTTGCAAGCAAAACAGCTATGGCTTCCCAAACATAGATGATAGGGTTGTTGGTAAAGAAGGCAAGTTTCCATTATTCGTACTTGTTGGCTATGAAAGCAAAGAGGAAGAGATAAGCGAATACGAGAAAGAGGTAATGCAAGAGCTTGGTATATCAAAAGAAGACTTCAAGATAAAGAGCATGCCAGAGCTAAGCATGAAAGGCTCATACAGGGCTTGTTTTGTTCCATTTAAAGAGTTTAGCTACAAAGTTGAAGATAATGTAGAAATGAGCTTTTCTATTCCTGCTGGCTCATATGCAACAATATTGCTAAATGAATTTATTAAATCGCCGGAGCTGGGATTTTCATAACTTAAGTTACTTTGAACCCAGAATGCCAAAAGGCAACCAGATCTCGAGTTTCGCCAAAACACTGGCGCGTTACCTGGTTCCGCCACTCCGGCAATATAAATATAAAGATTAAAAATAAAAAGAAAACTATCATATAGATAAATGTTGGTGATGCTTTGGATAAAGGCTGGCTGTCTAGATTTATAACAATACCAACAATATTGCTACTTGACATGGTTAGTATAGGGTTCTCCATATATCTGATAACAATATCTAAAACACTTTATATGCTTGCTATAGCATTGGTTTTCCTGATCTTGACAGTAATAGCCGCATTTTTCAACACTATGGCTGCCTTTTCATATTACGATTCTTATTTCTATGAGAAGGCCATGAAAGATGCCGTAAAGTTAAGAAAAAAGATAAGCAAATATTATACTGTTGCAGTAGTTGTGCCAACCTACAATGAGGACCCTAAAGTCGTAAGTACGACTTTAAAAAGGCTCAAGCAGATAGATTATCAAAAAGATAAACTAAATTTTTACCTCCTCGATGATTCTACAAATTCTGAGATTGTAGAAAAACTTGAGAAAATAGCGAATAAGTATGGTTTTAAATTTATACATAGGTCAGAGAGGAAAGGATTCAAGGCAGGTGCTTTAAATAATTTCATGAAGCAATCTAAAGAGGAGCTAATAGCAATATTTGATGCAGATGAATACTTAATAAATAAGAATTTCTTGAAAGAGCTAGTGCCGATATTCGATGACCCAAAAGTAGGGTATGTGCAGACAGAAAAAAAGTATGCAAAGAACAATTTCTTTGCAGACTCTATAAATCTTTTCAATAGCTTCTTCTTTTCATTTATACAGCCTTCTAGGGCTTCCCATAATACATCAATATTTGCAGGCTCTTGTGGTATAGTTAGAAGGAAAGCTATAGAGTCTGTTGGTGGGTTCCCTGAATATGTTATAGAAGATACATTCTTCTCATTTGAAGCAAAAAGGAAAGACTACAAAGGCATTTATATACCAAAGATATATGCTCTTGGCAGGCCTATAAAGAGGTTTAGCGCATTTGCAAGGCAGCAGTGGCGCTATAATTATGGGGGCACACAATTCTTATGGTATTATATCAAAAAAGCGAAGAAAATGAAGCTAAGCCTTGTAGAGCATGCTGATTATATAAGCTTGGGTTTTGGACTAAATTATTTGTCTGTAGTGTTGCTATTATTTACACTCCTTTCAATACTTATAGTATTCTCGAGCTTTCCTTTCACAATGCAGTCTTTAAACGAAATTTTTAATCCAATATACTTCAAGTTTTATCTAGAACTGTATGGCATATTGGCCCTTGCGTTATCATTTCTTGCTCCAATAATAGTCTCAAGGATATATTTCGGCTCCTTCAGATATGGTATAATGATATTCTTGCTTAACTTTGCTCTTGCAGTGATAAGGACAAAAGCAGCAATAGCTGCAATCTTAAAATCAAATCCTAGCTACAAATGGGTCAAAAGCAGCGAAGAAGCGTATAGCAGATTGATAGGTGCTTTTAAAAATTCAGTTGCAGAATTGGCTTTGTCTGCAAGCTTGCTCTTTCTAGGAATTTTTGCTTTTATAACAAATAATTTTTCTGGAGCAGTATGGCTAGTTTGGTATTCTTTGCTTTACAGCTCAACCTTCTACTTCTTCTATAAATACGGTTAGTTGTTTTTATGATAAGCGTAACTGTACTATTTCTTGCTTTTTCTGGGATCGTAATACTTGGCTATATATTGAATGCTTTTTTTGCTAAAATAAAGATAGCATCTATACTGCCACTTATGCTTCTTGGCCTTATTGTAGGGCCTTTATTGCACCTTATTAATACATCTCCTGGCAGCCTTATACAAATTCTTTCTCCATATATAACAGCGATAGCCATAGCTTTTGTATTGTTTGATGTCGGCCTAAGCATTGACATACGCATTCTTGGAAAGGTTATATTCAAGATGAGCTCTTTCCTTTTTAATCTTGCAATATTTACTAGTATATTAATAGGCTTTACAATATGGCTCCTTTTGAGATGGAATCTGATAATATCTTTTATAGCCGGATTTGCATTGGCTGGCCCTAGTGCTATAATAGTCCCATCTATTGTAAAGCTTACTAAAATAAATGAAAAGCTAAGAGCTGCTCTTGTATTTGAGAGCGTTGCGACTGATTCTATACAGCTTATAATACCTATAATACTCTTCAGTATGATAGCCTCAGGAAATATAAGCCTTTACTCTGGCATAAAAATGCTCTTCGACTTCTTTGTTCTCTCCCCTATTTTCGGCATATTGTTTGCATTCTTCTGGGTTTTTATGCTCAGACAATTTCCACAGTATAGCAAAGAATATAGCTGGATGCTGACAATAACAATGGTTATAGCAAGCTATGGTATGGCTCAAGCCATAGGATTGAATGGCGCAGTTTCTACTTTTGTTTTTGGGATATTTCTTATAAACATACCGAAGCTTTCAAAATTTTTGGAGAAATATACCTATGACATAAGAAAAGAGTTCATACACATAAAAGATTACCAGCGAGAGATAACATTTTTCATAAGCACATTCTTTTTCTTTTATATAGGCCTTATGTTTAGCGTATATCAATTTAGTTTATGGATTCTTTTTGTAGCTTTGCTTCTTTCTCTTATAATATTTTATGCAAGGTATCTCTTTGTGCCAAAGATAAGCGAGTTTTTTGACAAAAAATATGAAGATTCAGAAAAAATCATGGCAACATTCAATGTGGCGAGAGGTCTGTCTCCGACAATAGTTGCTACTATGCCTGCGGCTCTTGGAATAAACATACCTGGGTTTCTTGATCTCCTATTCATAACAATAATATTTACAAACATAATAATGACTATTGGGATGTTCTTCTATGCCAAAAAGGTTTATAAAAAGTAATAGAGAATATTAAGTGATCAAATGATATACTTCAAGCGCTACAAGACAGACCATGGCGATATAATAGCCATGTGCGATGAAGAATTGTTGGGCAAAGTGATAAAGGAAGGAAAGATAGAAATAGATTTGGAAAAATATGCTTCTTTTTACAAGGGTGAATTAATAAAGGAAGAAGATGTTGAAGGTTTATTTGACGAGATATTCTCTGCAAATATAATAGGCGAGAGGTCAACAAAAATAATAATTCAAAAAGGTCTTGCAAAAGAAGAAGAGGTTAAAAAGGTTGCTGGTATACCATTTGTGCAAATATTCAAGGTTGATTATTAGCTTTTAGTTTCATTATTGCTTGTGCCAAATCCCCATCTGAATCCTCTATTGCTTTCCTTATAAGCTCTTCATCCTCTATGCCTGTCTGCTCTTTTACAAACTTTATATCATCCTCGTTTATCTCTATCTTTATTTCATGCTTTTCTTCATGATAGCTTCCAGAGATTTGAAATATTGTATTGCCACTCATCTCTATTATAGTAACTTGCGGATTTTCTATCACAATGTTGCTTTCTTCTCCTTCAACTACTACTCTCTTTGCCTTTACTTCTTTGCTCTTTATTCCAAGCTTGTCCATCATGCTTTTAAGAGCTCTTGGATCTATATTTGGAATCATTCAACCAACTCATTATTTCATAGAATATTATAGATATTAATATGAGTGTTCCTTCTATAAACAAAAGTATAAATGCAATTGTTGGGCTTATCTCTTTTTGATTCTCTTGTATTGTATTCTGTTCTACAACATGTTTTGAAACACTAGAGTTTGGGTATGCTGGTGGTTTTATATTTATAGTATTGCCTACAAAACTTACTGTTGAGTTTATGCTCTTTATTGATTGCAAATAGCCAATAAACTTGGAGTCACTTATGATTATGTTTGAATTTATGCCGTATATGGCAATGTTGCTTGGGTCTTTGGATACAAATGTTACATTGTATATTGTCATCTGTGTATTTTTAAGATAGGTGCCATTTCCATAAAAGATGCAGTTTGCGAGTGTCACATTGTTGTTGTAGAATGAAGATAGATCAACACTGCTTGCATTTACATAGCCTCCTCTGCAATTTATATAAACATTGCTAGAGCCTATGCTAATGCCTCGAGAGCATTGCTTGCCATACATAAACCAAAATACAGATATTGGGTAGAGTGTATTGTAAGCAAATGGATAATAGCCTGGCTTTGTTATGCTTCCATTATCTGCGCAAAACGTGAGGCCTACAGAATATATTTCTGTAGTTGAATTTTCATGCTCAAACTGATCATCTAATAATGCAATAAATTCATAAACCCCAGGCTTTTGTATGCCTACTTTATATGAGAAGAAGCCACTAGAAATGTTATAAAATTCAGCAGCCAAAGTTGCATTTGGGTCTCCCTGCCACCCGTTCAACAATCTTAGCTTATCCCATTTTGTATAATTGTGGAAGACTATTGTATAATTCCAATAAATGGGCTTGTTTTGAGGGAATATCTCATTTTGGTATATCCAAGGCATTATAAATGTTGGCTTGTATGTAAAGCCTGATTGTGGTGTTATATTGAATGTTGTATAACCTAATATATCAAAGCCCCAATAGGGCGTGTCATAATAGAATGGATTAAAGTTTATTGTTTTGTTCTTGCTTATTTGAAAAGCTTCTATTGGATATGTGCAGGAATAATTGCAGCTTGTATTTGGGAAGAGGCCAAATCTAGGTATTGGTATATTTTCTTCATGGGCTCCAACTATAAAATTGCTTAAATTTTGATTCATTGATACTAAATATGGTAATTTTTTGCTAAAAATTTTTGGCATTATTTGTATAAATCTACCTATAGTATAGTTGTTTCCTGTGCTCATCAATATGAGCTTGAAAAAGTTGCCTAATGCTATATTTGAAGAATTGTCTATAAAGCTTAGATTATATTCTCCGCTGATATTTAGCAAGTTGTTTTGTGCATCATGCATGCTTAGTATCTTTCCATATATTGTGCAGTTTTCTATAGTGTTGTTATATGTATAATTGGAGAACAATACAGCTATGTTTTGTGAATATATGCTGTTTCCTCTACAGTCAATTATATTATTTGAAGAATATGGGCCAAATATAACAGTATTGTTTGGCGCTGATAAAGACATATTTAATAATATTGTCTTATTGCTTGCGTTTATTATTTCATTTGCATATGCAAAATTAACTAAAATAATTAATGAGAGTGATAATAAAATAATCTGCCTCAAAAGCATCACCGTTGGACTCGGCGGGAATCGCACCCGCGACCTTACG
>JAGDYD010000023.1 GCA_023256515.1 Microcaldota archaeon | reverse complement strand
TGAAAAGTATTTCTTTTAGCTCCTTTGCAAGCTGCGGATCATTTCTTCTGAGCCACTCAAGGAGAAGCGAAGCATGCTCCTTTTCATCGTCTCTGTTATGCGCAAGAATCTCCTTAAGGGACTTGTTCTTGCTCACACTTATTCTCTCGTCATAATACATTATTGCCTGTAATTCCTCAACAAGCGACTGCCTCGCCCTGTTTAAATCCTTTGTTTCCTCATCAACATTCTCTTCATACATTAAAACCACTTTAGCTTTCCATGTAAGGAGCAAGGTAGTACGTTATTACAGCATCGCCAATGTTATAGCTCATCTTTATAGGCTCGTTTGACCTAAGAGACATTGTTATTGAATTTCCGACAGGGCATGACTTTACCATGTTTTCTAGATATTCAAGATTGAACGTTGCTTCTGCTGCTTTTTGGGCTTCAAGCCTCTTTATTATATTGCCGTCTGGCTCGTGCACCTCTTCAAGCTCTCCAGAATCGCCATGAGCAGTTATGGTGAAGCTATCTTTTGCTGCCTTGAAAGAGATATACGAAGATATCAGATTCGCATCTTTTATTATCTCCTTAAGAGGCTCTCCTGCAACCTCAACATTTGCATCAAATTGAACATTAGGCTCTTTGTCAACATTTTTTCTAACATCTATGAGTGGCAGCTTATATCTCCTCCTAACTCCTTTGCCTATGAACTCTATAAGCAGCTTTGAATCTGCATCTTTCATTACTAATACCTCATCATCTCTTGCTCTTGAGAGCACTTTGCCCAAGTTTTCTATGTTCAAGCCTATGCTTGTTGCCTTCTCAACCTCAAACTTTGAAAAAGCTTTGCTTGGCATAAAGAAAGAGACCATGCTTATGCCGCTTGGGTCCATAGCCTTTAGGCTTATACCTTCTTTAGATATATTGAATGAACCTTCATCTATCAAGCTCACTATTGACTCAACGCAATCACGCCAATACTTTGCATTGTCTATTTTTAATTCGAACATATAACCCCCTTGACTTTAATTAAATATTAAATGAAAAAGCTTATAATTATGCATTATTCTTTGCTTACTTCTTCCACTATAGCCTATCTTCTTGCAAAAATAAAGAAAAACAATATTGCAATAACCATTAGCACTATTGCAAGTATCTCAACTATTGCAACCATTCCTGGAGACGTTCCAAAGGCTACTGGTATAGGGCCTATCATTATAAGACCTGCTGCATTCACGCTACTATTTTGAGAGGCATTATTATATGATTGTAAAGAGTTGATTATTATATAGATAAAAATAGCTATGAAGCCTGCAATTATAAGGAGCATTCCTATAAAAGCTATATAAGTATACATAATTTAAATTTATAAATGGAAAAATTTAACAAAGTGTGCACATGATAGGTTTATTTTATTCACCATTAGATCCTGCTTCGTTAAACATGGCAGAACATATAAAAAAAGAATATGGATTTGAAGAAAAAGAGTATAAAGGCAGGATCTGCTTTTCTAATGGTAAAATTTGCATATATAAAACAGAGAAGCCTCTTGTAGAGATGGAAGAGGCAGATGCATACGACTTAAGCATTGCTTGCTTCTTAAGCAAGCATAGTAGTGCACAGGGAATAGCTTCTTTTACAACGCACTCTATGGGAAATTGGACAAATGAGGCAAAGCTTGGTGGCAAGCCTTATGAACTTTCTTCATCCGCTCCATTAGAGATGCTTGAAACCTTGAGAAACATAAAAAAGAGGGAACAAAAAGGAGTAGAAGTAAGCTATGAAGCAACACATCACGGCCCGTTTTTGAAGACACCATCCCTATTTGCAGAAATTGGAGGAAATCAAGAAACAGTTGAAAACAAAGAGTATGCAAAGATTGTTGCAGATTCTCTATACGATGCTTTAATGTCAGACAAGATAGATTATAGCAAAATAGCAATTGGCATTGGAAGCAACCATTACCCATCAAAATTCTCCAACCTAGCATTAGAAAAAGGATATGCCTTTGCATATATAATGCCAAAGCATGCAATAGAAGAGAAAGCGTCAAATGCTTTTATGCTTGAGCAAGCAATAGAGAGGTCGAGCAAAAAGATAGAATTGGCTGTAATCGATTGGAAGAGCATAAACTCTGAAAAAAGGAATTTAATCATATCAAAGCTCAATGAGCTTGGTGTAGATTATGAACGTGTTTAGACTTTTTACTATTGCTTTGATTTTTTACTTATTTATCGGAAACCTTTTCGCACAGTATTGGTTCCAGTTTGGGGCTAGAGGGGGCAATGGTGCTTCACAAAATAACGGAGCTAGCGTTAAGATAGAAACAGTAACGCCGCAAAACTTGACCTCAGGCTCCCTTGGCTTTTGGGTTGGCGAGATACTTTCAAATGGTGCTTTCCTGCAAACTGGCTATGTTATAGAAAATCAAACTGGAAATTATCCTTCGATTTGCACAGAGAATGGCTGTTCCAATTATGAAATGCTTAAAGCGGGAGACGCTGAATGGTTTTACGAATATTTCCCTCCAAATTCGAATTCAGGATTCTTAGGAGGTATAGGGCCTGATGGGTCTGCAGGAGCAAACGGCACATTCCACACTTATGGCTTCTACTCAATAGGCAATACCTGGTATTTCACTTTTGATGGAAAAGTTATAGGAAGCGCTGATTTAGGCACAAGCACATCTGGAGCTCAAGTGCCTGCAGCATTAGGAGAACTTGCAAACACTAGCACTTCAAGCACGTATATAAAAGATGTTATCTTTGAAAACCTTTCTGTATACAAATATGGCTTGTGGCTTCCTGTTTCTGCAGGCTATTCTTACATAGGCTACGGCGTAGGAAGCGAGAAAGGGCTTAGGAACCCTTATGGAGTAAAAGAAGTAGACAACAGGATAAACTATTTTGAAGTGGGCTCAGGCTTGCCACAGCCTATGAATGGAACAGAGCTATGGAGCTTAGGATATTACCTAAAAATAAAGTCAAAATATGGCAACATCAACCAAACATCTGGCTATACTGCTTATTCTGCAGTGCAGATAAGTGCACCAAGGTATATTTATATAAGCCCTGGAATAAGGGCAGAGTTCAAAGGTTGGACAGGCTATGGGATAGGCTCTTATACAGGCCCTTCAAACATTACAACAATAAATTTGGACAGCAACATAACAGAGGTAGCAAACTGGAACATAGAATACATGCTAAATGTAACAAGCCCATTTGGAAATACAACAGGAAGTGGCTGGTATTCAAATGGTACCATTGTACATTACTCAGTAAGACCATTGCTGATATACAAAAATAGAACAACTAGATATGAATTTGCTGGCTGGAGCAATGGCAATTTAAATGCAAGTGGCTACATAGATGTAAATAGGCCAATAAACCTTGTAGCAATATGGAATAAAGAGTATCTGGTTTCTGCAACAACCCCTTTTGGCAATGCCACTGGAAGCGGATGGTATAGAAACAATACAATAATAGTTATAAGCTTGCCAAAAGAGATAATAAACCAAACAGCCTATGAAAGGCTTGCTTTTTACCAATGGAGCAATGGGAGCAATAATGAGAGCATTAAAGTATTGGTCAACAAGCCCATAAATATAACTGCAATTTACAAAAAGCAGTATCTTGTAAATATCATATGGGAAAATGCATACTCTCAGCCAATAAATGTAGAGGAATTTGAAATAGGAAACAGCAATTTTAGCGCCAATAGGAGCGTATATTTGTTTGCGGATGAGCCTTACAAGATAAATTATGTATTATATAAAGGAGTGAAAATTGAGCCAAGCTCAACTATAAACATAACATCTCCAGGCAACATTTATGTAAAGCTAAGCGTTTATAACGTGAGCATATCAACTAAAGATATATTTGGCTTTCCTGTAAATGCATATGCTATATTGAGCTTTTCTAACGGCAGCAGCTTGCAAACATATACAAACGGCCATCTTGAGCTCAGCAATGTTCCATATGGCTATGTGAATGGAAGCATTTCTTATCTTGGCATATCCCAGCATATTTTGTTGAGCGGAGGAGCAGGAGCAACACTTACATTCTTCTCAGAGCTAGATATAGGAGCTGCATTATTGGTAATTCTAGCCATAGCTATTGCTTACTTTGTAGGCATGCGCATGGAAAAGAGAAGAGAGGCCAATAAGCAATATAAGCAAGATAAAAACCAGAGCCAAAACATGCAGAAAGGATAGTATTTTATGCATTAATATAATACAATATATTGTGGTAAAGTGAGAGTAGCAATATTTTTACCTCCAAAAGATTTTAGAGACGAGACTGTGTCTATGATAAAGCTTATTCTTGAAAAATGGAAAGTTGATGGAGTTATAACTAGCTACACAACAAAAGAATGCGTTGGCAGGCATGGTGCTGTATATAAACCTTATTTGAATACTGCAAAAGTGGACCCGGCAGAATTTGATGGAATAATACTAGTAGATGGGGAAGGCATAGAATATTATAAGCTTTATGACTTCAGGCCATTGCTTGATTTAGTAAAGAAATTTTATGATTCAAAGAAGATAGTTGGTGCAATAGGCAATGCAATAAAGATAATAGCAAGGGCTAACATAATAATGAACACAAAAATTTCTGCTCCTGTTGATGAAGAAACGCAGAGGCTTATGCGCATATATTATGGCATAAACTCACCAATGGAAGTAGAATATGACAAAAATGTATTGACTGCAAGAAACCCTGAAAATGCTGATTCTTTTGCACAATTGTTGCTTGAGAAATTAGGAGTAAAATAGCTATTTGTAGAATATGTGCTTCTCTGCCCCACACTCACATTTATATACCAAAAATCTTTTTGAGCTTGCAAGCCTTACGCTGCAGTTAATCCCAGGAATCAGAAAATTGTTGCACTTCTTACATATCCTATTCTTAAGCTCTTTTGGAATACTAACTTTATAATGCATGCTTATCTTTCTCGCAAGCTGAACATACCTTTTTGAGAGCTTTTTAGAAGCTTCTGTGTTCTCTAGTGCTCTTTCTTCAGCAAACTTAAGAAGCTTTTCAACTCTATCTTTTGCTATTTCTTTAACCAAATTATTTTTCATAAGACCCACTATATGCTAGCACAGATATAGTATGTTAGCTTCTATTTTTAGCTTTACTTTTTATTGGAGCTATTGTACTCTAGCCAACTCCTATATGCTGCCGCATCCCTGTCTTTAAGCCTCTTTAAAACTTCGTTCTTTATCTCTTCACTCGTTATAGCGTTGCGGCTAAGAAAAAGGTTCTCAACCTCTTTTGCTATAGCCCTTGCATTTTCAAGAGAGCTGCCTGCTTTAACTACTGCAACCACTATCTTTTCTCTTATAAATTCTTCTTCTCTCCCATCTCTCTTTCTTACTTTCATATGCCCACAATAACCCCCTTGTAAGCCAACTATAAAAGCTTTTCCCATAGGCTAGGCATATGTTATATATTTTTACTGAGGAATCTAATTATGCTAGACCAAAAAAGCCTAGAGATAGCTTATAAATACCCTTTTTCTCAAGAAGCAAAAGAAGTTATAAAAAGCTTAGACAGCTCTAGGCTAGAAAGCAAGTATCTTGAGCTTGGTAAAAAGAGGGTTGAAGAGGCTCTTTCTAAAGGCTATGTAGAGTTTGGTGAAGCAAATTCGGAGGAGCTTAAGCTTAGCTACTTGATAAGCTATGTTTATGCTAGGATGATAGTAAGCGCCATAGGCCCTGTGGCGTCAAGCATCTTTGCAACGGCAGAAGCAAAGAGGGTAGCAAGAGCTTTGAGCCTTGAAAAAGATGACTTTTTGATATATATTGCAAGTGAGCTTGGAATAAAAGCAAGCTTAGACAAAGGTTCTGGATTCTTCTTAATTCCATTCTACTCTTACTTAGAAGTAATGCCTAAGAGCGATGAATACAGGCTAATACACCAAAAGCTTAGCAATGGAATAGTATACCTTGAGAGATACAAATTCATAAGGATACTTGAAAATGCCTCTAGAAGGGCAATAATTGCAGGCTTGCCCATACCTAAAAAGGATCTTCCAAAAGAGGCATTAGATGTTGCAAAAGAGATAAAGATGCCAGAAGCAAAGCAAGAAGCAAAGATAGGCAAAGAAGAAAGTGGCAGATATGCATGGATAGAAAAGCTTTTGGCTCATCCTCTGCCTGATTTTAGGCATAGGGTTGTAAACTTGGTTCTTGCACCTTATTTTGCAAATATAAAGAAGCTTAGCGAAGAGGATGCAGTAAAAGTGATATTGCAATATATAGAGAGATGCAAAGAGGTTAACCCAGATACGAGGGTTGGCGAAGCGTATATAACATACCAAGTAAAGTATGCAAAAAGGAAAGGGCTTAAGCCACTCTCCTTAGAAAAAGCAAAAGAGTTGCTTGGCAGCGTAATAAACTTTGATGAGTTGATGAAATGATACACACCCTTTGCTACATCTGTGGTAAAAAAGCAGAGCATGTGTGCAAGCTTTGCGGAAGACATGTTTGCAGCGAGCATTATGACAAAGCCACAGGTCTATGCATAAACTGCTTGCATGGAAGAAAGATTAAAAAGATCAGTTAAAATTTTTTATTTCGAAATCTGCTGCTGCACTACCTTTTGGAAAAGCCTTTCCATTTGGTGCTTCAACAGGCATGCCAACTTCTTCTGCTACTCTCAAAAGCTCTGATGTATCCACTATCCTTTCAGTATACAATTCATAATAGCTTATGTTTCCAGACTTAGCTTCTTTTACCTTGAAGGTTATTTGCTGGAACATGCCACTTCTCTTAACTCTTATCTTTATGCTTCCCCTCTTTACAATCTCTTTTGCAAACTCACTTACCATAAAAATCAGCATTGCTTAAACTCAATTATAAATAGATATCACTCATTATTATAAATATGCTCTCATCTATTGAAATGCTCTTAGTCTTTGCATTCTTTTCAATACTCGTTCCCACTTTGATGATATTGGCTTCTAAATTTCTAGGGCCAGACGAAGAACACAATAGCATAAAAGAATCTAATTATGAAAGCGCAGAAGTGCCCATAGGAAAAAGCATAAGCACAATGAAAGAGTATATGCACTATCTTTCTGTGTTTATAGCTTTTGAGACCACTCTTGCAATAGCACTGCTTTGGGCTTATTCAGCAAGGTATATAGGAGAATGGCAATCAGTAATGATATCAATGCTTTTTGTGTTTTCAACAATTCTTTCTCTTCTTAGCATAGCTTTTTCGAAGGTGAAGACAGATGGATGAAAATGAAAGAGTTCAGAATGCAAGGAAAGAAATGGAGCAGCTTGTTGCTGATTCACTTAAAAGCTATAAGCCACCAGTAGGCGCTTTCTTTACAAATCTCAAAGAGGCAACAAAAGCAATAGCTGATGGCAGCATTAGATGGGCTAGAAAAAATTCTCTTTGGCCCATGCAGTTTGGCCTTGCTTGCTGTGCTATGGAGCTCATGGATTTTGGCTCTTCTAGGATAGATGCTGAAAGGAAAGGATACCTTCTCTTTAGAGGCACGCCAAGGCAGTGCGATGTTATGATAGTAGCCGGCTGGGTTACAAAATCAGTTGTTCCTGAAATAAAAAGATTATATGAGCAAATGTCCAAGCCAAGGTATGTAATTGCATATGGAGAATGCGCAGTGAGCGGCGGCCCTTGGTGGGAGAGCTACAATATAATACAGGGCATAGACCAAGTATTGCCTGTAGATGTTTATGTTGCTGGTTGCCCGCCAAAACCAGAAAACCTTTTTGAAGCTTTGATGAAGCTTCAAGAAAAAGTAGGTGGTAAAGTTGAAGATAAGCAAGAATGAGCTTATAGAAAAGCTAAATGAGGCTGTAAAAGAAGGCTATAATTACTTGGTAAAGATAACCGCAGTTGATTATATTGACCACTTGGAAGTAATATATTTCATAAGAAACATTGAAAACAAAAAAGAGGAAAATATAAGGCTAGATATAAAAGATGGAGAAAGGCTTCCCACTATAGTAAACATATTCAAAGCTGCGGATTTCTATGAAAGAGAGCTCAGCGAGATGTTTGGCATAGAGATAGAAGGAAGAAAGGTAGAAAGGCTTTTGCTAGAAAAGTGGGATGGCTTAGAAGCACCGCTCAGGAAAAAATTTGAATGGGGGGCAGATTACAAGAGGGATTGAATGCTTACAAAAATAAATGTAGGGCCAATACATCCAAGCACACATGGAGTATTAAGGCTTGTTGTAACTCTTGATGGCGACACAATAGTTAATGTTGAGCCGCACATAGGATTCTTGCACAGAGGAGTGGAGAAGCTTGTTGAAAATAGAATGTATATGCAAAGCGAAAGCTATATGGAGAAAGTAGATTATGCTGCGCCTATGGCATATAGCGACCTTTATGTTTCTGCAGTAGAAGAGGCAATGGGTGTGCATATTAAAGAGAGGGCCAAATATGTTAGGCTTATATTGCTTGAATTGCAGAGGATTGCAAGCCATTTGCTTTGGCTTGGCACTTTCTGCAATGACTTGGGCCAGATGTTCACAATGTTTATGTGGACTATGAAAGACAGAGACCTTGTAATGAATTTGCTTCAAGACGCTACAGGAAGCAGGATGTTCTATGTAAATATGAGGGTTGGCGGCGTTTCTATGGATTTGCCTCCAGATTTTGAGGAGCATGCTAAGAGCCTTCTCGATTACTTGGAAAAAAGGATAAAGGATTATGAAGCATTCCTTGAAAAGAATCCAGTATTTATAGAAAGGACCAAGGGGGTAGGAGTATTATCAAGGAAGGATGCAATAAACCTAGGGGTCACTGGCCCAGTGCTTAGAGCATCTGGTGTAAATTTTGATGTGAGGTCTGCTTATACATATTATGCTTATGAAAAGCTAAATTTTATGCCGCAGATTCAGGTAAAAGGAGACGTATTTGCTAGATATAAGGTAAGAATTCTAGAAATGAAAGAAAGCATAAGATTGATTAGAGATGCACTTAAAGAGATGCCAGAAGGTGACGCCCTTGGCATGCCTATAAAGCTGATATCCCCACCTATAAAAGAAAAAGAGGTGATTGTTAGAAGAGAGCTGCCCAGAGGGGAGGGGATGATGTATATGGTTACAGACAAGCAAAAGCCCTATAGATTGTCTATCAGAGCCCCTGCATTCATAAACTTGTCGGCTTTGAACCATATGGCGCAAGGCGCAAAATATGCTGACCTTTTTGCTATACTCGGAAGCCTTGATTTGGTGATGGCAGATGTTGATAGATGAAGGCTTGGCAAGCATATTGGCAAATGCAATATTGGTTCTTCTACTTATTATCATGTTTGATTACACTTTTGGATGGCTTGAAAGGAAAACAATAGCAAAAGCCCAATTTAGGCATGGGCCAACATATCTTGGCCCTTTTGGCTTCTTGCAGAACATTGCAGATGTAATAAAATTGATAGCAAAAGAGAACATAGTGCCAAGCAATGCAGATAAGCTTATATTTTCAGTTTTGCCTCCTCTCTTTCTTTCATTCTTCATATTTCTTGTATACCTATTGCCATTTTCAAACAGCATAGGGATTAGCTTAAGCCTTGGCTTGCTTGCTGTTTTTGTACTTCTTTCGTTTTCGCCTTTAATTGTCTTCCTTATAGGAATTGCAAGCGGCAATAAATTTTCAGCCATAAGCGCCCAAAGATCAGTAATAATGCTCTTAGGCTATGAAATACCTCTTATCTTATCCATAGCAGGAGTAGTTCTTTATGCAGGGAGCTTCAATATTGCAACTATAGTAAATGACCAGAGAAGCGCTTATTTCATTTTCCTTATGCCAATAGCATTTGCTGTGTTCTTCATATCTATGCTTGCAGAGCTTGAGAGGCCACCTTTTGACTTAAGAGAAGCAGATAGCGAACTAATAGCAGGATGGCTTGTTGATGTTGGAGCCCCATATTATGCACTAGCCCTTTTTGTAGATTATACAAGAATGTTCCTTGGGTCACTTCTTATTTCTTTGCTCTTCTTAGGCGGCTGGCTAGGCCCTTCAATTTTGCCGCCTTTAATTTGGCTGATGATAAAGGCATTTGTGGTTGCGTTTATAATAGTTATCATAAGAGCTACGACTGTGAGAATGAGGCTTGATAAACTGCTTAGTTTTGGGTGGTTTTGGCTTTTGCCTCTCTCTGTTGTTAGCATTATATTAACATTTTTATTATTTGTAAGATAAATATGAAAAGGTGTGGCGTTGATAGAACCTTTGATAAAAACTGTTGAGGCCATTAAAAAGAGTAGATTTACCACGCAGTTCCCTGAAGAGAGAGAAAGCCAGCCAGATAATTATAGAGGTATACATAGGTTAGATATAGAAACATGCATAAGCTGCGGTGCATGCGAAAGGATATGCCCAAACAAAACAATAACTATGGTCGATGCAAATACATCTAGGGGAAGGAGGAAGCTACCTGAGATAGATCTTGAGAGGTGCCTTTTCTGCGGCTTGTGCGAAGAGGTATGCCCCACACATTGCTTGACCTTAACAAAAAATTATGATTTTACAAAAATAGACAGAAGAGGTTTTATAAAGAGGCCTGAAGAGCTTAAATGAGGTGTAAAATTTGTATATGTTGTTTGAGCTTGCTATAGCGATTGCTTTTGGCATATTTACTCTAGGCTCGGCCTTTTTGATCTATTTTTCAAAATCATTGCTTCATTCATCAATACTCCTTGCCCTTTCTTTTATAGGAGGCTCGATGCTTATTTTGCTTGAATCACAGAGCATATTGGCTCTTTTGCAGCTTCTTATTTTTGTTGGGGGCCTTTCAACATATTTCATAATAACGATCTCTGATGAAAAAATAAAAAGCACCAAAAAGAACCTGCTCTTTTTTTCAATACTCTCGATAATTATATCTGCTTCTCTGCTGATTATTTTTTCATTGGCAAAAATTAATGAAAGCGGAATTTTGGAAAATGGCTTTGTTCAGAGCTTTATAAGCTTAGAATCAACATATTATTACTTTCTTTATGCAGTTGCATTCGCCCCTTTTGCTGGGGCCATAGGGAGCATATTGATAATTAGAAGATTTATGAAAAAGGGTTTGTAGATGATTGAATTATTTTATATTGGCGTTATACTTTTTGGAATTGGACTAGCAGGAGTTGTCTCAAATAGAAATATCATATTGATAATATTTTCCATAGAGCTCATGCTTCTTTCAAGCATAATTTTATTAGGATATGGCCTCTCAAGCAGTTCAAACCCAGAAGGGTCTGAGATGATTATTGCCATATGGGCTGTAGCTGCATTAGATGCCATGGTCCTTGTGGCAATGTATTTTGTACTTTCAAGCATAGGCTCCAAATTTGATGTAAAGTTTTTTGAAGAATCAAAGGGATAAAATGATACCTGCACCTTTCATATTATTGCCTTTAATCATTGCTTTGCCACTTGCAGGCTTGTTGAAGAATGGCAAAAGCGTAGCCTATGTTTCTGTTGGTGCGAGCTTCATCAGCTTGGCTATGCTGCCTTTTATAAGTCAAGGGCCGCTCCAAATCAATTGGTTTAGTGTTGGCCCATTTCAGTTTAGCTTAGTAACCAATGTTTCAACATTAAATTACATTCTGCTTTTCCTAGTTTTGCTTCTATCTCCTTTCATATACATATATTCAATAGGCTACTTCAAAAATAGAGTTGAGTATAAGAGATATTATTTGGAGATGCTCTCATTTACAACAGCAATGGCCCTCTTTTCAATAGCTGGCAATTTTATATCGTTGTTTGTAGCATGGGAGTTTCTTAGCATAACAAGCTATCTGCTTATAGGTTTTTGGTATAGAAAGAAGAGCGCTTCAAGGGCAGCTAGGAAAGCATTAACAATTGTATTTATAGGAGACATTGCCTTGCTTGCTTCAATAGCCATTATTTGGAATGCGTATGGCACGCTAACATTTGCAAACTTAATTAGCATACCAAAAGTTGCTTCATTGCTACTTTTAATTGCAATATTTACAAAATCAGCCCAATTCCCATTTAATGAATGGCTACCAGATGCAATGGAAGGCCCTGTGCCAGTATCTGCATATCTCCATTCTACAACTATGGTTAAAGCTGGCGTTTTCATAGCAATATTGCTGTTCCCACTTTTTGCGAGGAGCAATGTGCTTTCTTACTTCACCATCTTCGGCATAACAACTGCATCTATAGCGACATTGAATGCATTGAAAGAGACACACATTAAAAGGATATTGGCTTACTCAACAGTACAAGAACTAGGCCTTATGCTAAGTGCAATCGGCATAGGAGCAATAGGCGCAGCATTGTATTTCTTCTTTGCACAAGCTTTCTACAAAGCCCTATTGTTCTTCAGCTCCGGAATAATGATAGAAGCCAATGAAAATGAAAATATAAACTCAATATATGGGTTGAAAAGAAATAGGCTTATTTATATCTCAACTCTTTTTGGCGTGTTGGCATTGGCAGGCTTTATACCTTTCGATGGATTCTTCTCAAGCGTAAGCATAAGCAGCTCTTTCTCAAGCAACCTTGTTGCATATACTATAATTAGCTTAATAAGCATAGGCACAAGCTTCTTCATATTTAGGTGGCTTTTTGCAGTATCAAAAGACACGAAAAACAAAAACATTAGCCTGAGCTACATTACACAGCCGAAAAGCATGGTCTTTACTACAGCTTTCCTCTCTATCCTTTTGCTGCTGGCAAGCATTGTTTTCTTCTACTTTGGATCATTAGGCTATATGCTAAGCCTTAGATATGAAGAAGCAGTGATAGAAACAATATTGGTTGCATTAGGCTTTGCAATAAGCTACATGGTTTATGTTAAGGAAAAGATAGTTGTAAGCAACAGACTTCTTGAAAGTCTTGTTTACAATAGCAGGCTCTTCAACATATTATATGAGTGGTCTGCCAAATTTGTATACTTTATAAGCGATGGAGCAGGCATGCTTGACCTTTACATAAACGACATGTTTGATTGGCTTGGACATGCAACTATTTTGATAGGAAATTTTGCAAGGAAGATAGAGAATGGAGATATTAGCTTTTATGCTTTGATAATAGTTTTGAGCTTTATAGCAATGAGTGCTTTGGTGTTATTTGCATGATACCTATATTATTGATTATGCTTTTGCTTCCTTTTGCAGGGATACTCCTAGCAGGCATAATCGACAAATGGGCCAATTATATAGCTTCGTTAATAGGCTTGCTTGAAATAGTATTATTCATATATGCTGCACATATCTATATGTCATCTGGACCTTTTTCAGAATCTTTCTATTTCATTCCGGGAGTAGCAAATTTTGAACTGATAGTAAACAACTTAAATATAGTATTCTTGTTCTTAACAACAATAGTGTTTTTTGCTTCTTATTTGTCAAATGGGTTCTTCATAAAAGAGGAAAGAAGCAGCTACAATATGCTAAATATGCTTGCCCAGAGCACTGTGCTTGGCATGTTCCTTTCTGGAAACTTGCTTATTCTTTATCTGTTTTGGGATGTTTCTATAATATTATTCTTCTTTATACTCTTCCATTTTGGTGGCCTTGATAGAAGGTATGCTTCAATAAAATTCGCTCTTTATTCTTTGTTCTCTGGCTCTCTTCTCTTAATAGGGATAATAATGATTTATTTCTATTTGCCAATGCATAGCTTTGAAATATCATATTTGATGAGCCATGGCTACCAGATACCTATAAACTTGCAGCTAGCAATATTTATCCTACTCATGATTTCATTCTTAATAAAAATACCATCTTTTCCTCTTCATTCTTGGGCGCCTGATGCTTATTCTGAAGCAACGCCAGGAGGAGCCATGCTACTTGCAGGAGTTGTATCAAAATTTGGAATTTATGGCATGCTTATACTGTTTCTTTCTTTACCTATAGCTAGGAGCTACTCATTTGAGGTTGCTTCCATATTTGCCATATCTGCACTTTATGGATCTATAGTTGCTTTAAGCCAAAAAAACATAAAAAGAATGCTTGCATACCTAAGCATAAGCGAAATGGGCATAATAGGCTTTGCAGTTTCAACATTTAATGTTATAGGCATATCTGGTGCAATTTTTGGTTCATTGAGCCATGCATTGATCATAAGCTTATTATTTATGCTCGTATTTTTGATAGAAAAAGTATTTGGCACATCTATGCTAAACAGATTAAACAATGTTATTGTTCAATACCCATTAATAGGATATTCATTCCTCTTTGGCATATTGGCTACAATAGGCCTGCCTTTGACTACTGGATTCATAACAGATCTTCTTGTACTCATTGGTGGAGACAAAAGTTTTGGTCTTCTTATATTACTTCCTGCAGCAGCAATAATATTGAATGCTGCTTATTTGCTTTGGACATATGAAAGGTCATTTCTTGTTGGAGAAAATATGGAAATTTATGATTTTGTTGATGAGAATGCCAAAGCTGCAATAGCTTTGCTAGTATTATTTATAATTATTATAGGGGTAATGCCTTCTATATTACTAAACATGGTAGGTACACTATGATAAGTTTGTTTTATGCTTTGATATTGGCAATTGCTGCCATGTTTGTTTTAAATTCAGTTGCAAGGATTCTTGGAAATAAAAAAATAGAGCTTGCAATTTCTCTAATATTCACTAGCTTAATATCTGCAGTTATTGCTTTGATGCTTTCAGAAGGCTATTCTGGCATTCATGCACAATTCATAAAATTAAATGAGTTTAGCTTATTACTTTCATTGGCAGTTTCTCTTGGGATGATACTAATACATCTTATATCTTTCAGAGAAAGAGAATATGCAGATTTTTCAATATTGTCAATGTTTTCATTTATTGGCATGCTTTTGGTGATAATGTCAAACAGCATTGTAACTATTTTTATAGGCCTTGCACTCCTTACCGTACCAACTGTTTTTTCCTTATTTTTAAATTCAAAATGGGTAGAAGCAGGAGTTAAATATTTCATAGTTACTGCGCTTTCTGCTGGCTTATTTGCTTTTGGTGCAGCTATGCTTTTTGCTTCTTCAGGCAGCTTGCAGATTGCAGAGCAAAGCTATGATATTGGCAACTTTGTTGCATTCTTGCTCCTTTTTGCATCCATAGCCATAGAATCAGGTATCTTCCCATTCAATCTTTGGGTACCTGACGTTTACCAAAAGAGCCCAGCATTCATAACTTCTATGCTCGGAGGGCTCAATAAGAAGATAGGCCTAATTGCATTAATATTTGTATCATTAATTATTTTCCCTTATGCCTCTAAAGGCATGCTAGCCATTTTCTCAATATTGACGATGTTTTATGGTAATATTGCTGCTTTGGTACAAAAAAATGTAAAGAGAATGCTTGCTTACTCTTCTATTTCCCAAGTGGGTTATATTTTGATAGGCCTTTCTACTCTGAGCAATTACGGTATTGCTTCAAGCATTTACCAGATATTTTCCCATATGTTTGCTTTCATAGGCTTATTTGCTATAGTAATGCTTATGGAAGCGCAAGGCAGGCATGAGATAAGCGATTATGTAGGCTTAAATAAAGAGAATAAAATAGCCGCTTTCACAGTTGCAATAATGCTGCTTTCTATGATAGGCATGCCTTTTACTGCAGGTTTTATAGGCAAATTCATGCTTTTCTCAAGCGCTGTAGCCTCTAACATGGCTTGGCTTGCAATAATAGGAATAATAAACACAGTCATATCTGTTTATTACTATGCAAAACTGATAATAGCGGTTTATACCAACAAAGCAGAAGCTAGGCCAATTATTATTAGCCCAAGCTTGGCAACTGCTGCGGTTATTTCCCTTGTTATTGTGCTAATACTTGGCATTTATCCTTCCCTTCTTTTTGGACTTGCACAAGGCGCAGCATCGGCGATATAAATTTAAGCATATTTAAACATGATATTATCATGGAAGATGTTGATGCTTATTCTGGAATGATAGGCAGGGAGAATATAAACAAGATTACTGAGAAGCCTAAAAAGGTAAAAATAGAAGATATATTCAATGGCAAAGTAAATGAAGGAGATATTGTAGATATAGAAGATTATGTGTATAGAATCTTCAATCCGAGAAGATTTGAAAAAGATGGCAAAGAGAGGCATGTTAGGACATTGATAATGGGCGACACCGAAAAGAGCATAAGGGTTGCGCTTTGGGACAAAGCATCTGCTTTAGTCGATACGATGCCTATAGAGAGAGGAGACAAGATTAGTGCTACAAACTTGCTGCTTAGAAAAGGCTTGACAGACTTGGAACTTTCAAGCAGGCAAAATACATTTTTTACTAGGCTAAGCATATCATCTACAGGCATAGGCGATTTTTCAATGCTCAAGATGAATGACAAAGAGATTGATGTCTTTGCAAAGATAATAGAGATAGGCTCTCCAAAATATTTTGAAGACCAGAACGGCAAGCAGAGAAAGGTTGTAAGATGCATTATAAGCGATGGAATTTCTAATTTGAATGCTGCGTTTTGGGACTCTTCATGCGATTATATAATTAATGCGCATCCGGGAGATTTTATAAAAATAGAGTTTTGCTCTGTAAAGGACAACAATGGGATGGAGATTAATGCGAGTAATTTTTCAAGGGTAGTAGTCAATAAACTGTTTAAGAATAAATTGGCGGGTTTCAAGGCGTGATCAGCGCCTGCCATATGTAGACAAGAAAGATAGATATCTTCCAATAACCATGCTTGGTGCAGAAGGCTTAGTATTCTCTATAAGTTTCTGCAGGTCGCTCATGCTTATCTTCACCTCTGTCCTAGAAGCAACAGAAGCTTCAAGCGCATTCATTTTTGCTTGCCTGCAAAGGTTTGCTATGTCTGCACCAGTAAATCCTGGCGTCATGTTGCCCAGCTTTATGTAATCAATATCATCGCTCAATGGGGCTTTGCCCAAATAAAGTTTGAATAGCTCTGCACGCTGAGTTTCATTAGGTGGAGGAACAAATATAAGCTTGTCAAATCTGCCAGACCTTAGAAGAGCAGGGTCTAAAGCATCAGGCCTGTTTGTGGCGGCAACCAGAACAATGCCGGATCTTGACTTTATACCATCAATCTCCTGCAAAAATTCACCAGTAAGCTGGGTGCCAAGTTCGCTTGCCTCTTCTCTGTTAGGCACTACTGCATCTATTTCATCGATGAATATAATAGAAGGTGCATTCTCTTTTGCCCTATCAAACGCCTCTTTTATAGTTATTATCGCTTTATCAAGGCCCGCCCTGGCTATATCAGAACCCGCTATTGTTATCATATGCACATCCCCTATCTCTGAAGCTACTGCACGCATTAACATTGTTTTGCCTGTTCCTGGAGGGCCAAAGAGCAATATGCCTTTTATGCTTTGCACATCGTATTTCTTAACCAAGTCTGGATGCAATATAGGCACTTCTACAGCTTCGTATATTGCCTTCTTAGCTTCTTCAAGACCTATAACATCTTCAAGAGAAAGCTGTTCCTCCTTTTCTTTCTCTAATTTCTCAGGATGCAGCCTTCTTTCATAATCAAGTTTAAACGAAGTATATTCTTCGAGCTTGCTAAGTGAAGTGGAAGGTTTGGTCATTTTTATTACTTTTATTAAATCTTCCATCTTTATTTCGAGTATTTTGTTCATTGAGGAAGCTTCTTCTGCTACTTCTCTAGCAGCTTCGTCGCATACATTCTTTATATCTGCACCAGAATATCTTTCTGTCATTTCTGCGAGCTTTGCATAATCGATATCGTTTCCTATAGGCAGCTTGCTTAGATAATATCTGAATATTTCTTCCCTTCCATGAGCATCAGGCAATGGCATATATATTAATTTGTCAAACCTCCCTGGCCTTAATAAGCTTGGGTCTATAAGGTTGGGTGCATTTGTTGCGCCTACTATCACAACATTGTCTATCTTTTGAAATCCATCCATTTCACTTAGAAGCGTAGAAAGTATCTGCTTTCCAGTTTCTGTTTCTTGAGCCTCTCTAGTTCCAGCAATACCATCTATTTCATCAAAGAATAAAACACAAGGCGCATGCTTTTTAGCTGTGGCGAATATCCTAGACAGCGCCTGAGCACTTTCCCCAGAATATGGAGAGAGTATTGAAGAGGCTTTTACATAGAAAAATCCGGCCCTTATTTCATTTGACAAAGCCCTCATTATAAGAGTTTTGCCTGTTCCTGGAGGGCCAAAGAGCAATATGCCTTTTGCTGGCTTAACACCGTATGCTCCAGAAATTTCTCTATGCTCAATTGGAGATATTATTGCTGTCTTGAGCTCTTCTTTTGTTTCTTCGTAATCAGCGACATCATCAAGCGTTTCATTTGAGCCTGTAGTCAGATCTTCAAAAGCTTCGCCAAATTTTGCCCTAAAGTCTTGCTTCATTACATCAAGCGCTTTTATTACAGAAATATCATTTAGCTCAAGAAGAAGGAAGATAAGCGGCGTTATTGCAAATCCTACAAAAGGATATAAGCTATAAGGGCTTTTTGTTATGTAAGACAATCCAACATAGGATATTGGTATTAGAATGCCAAACATGCTCGCTATGCTGCCCTTGTATTTTGACCTGCTCGATATTACATAGCTGCTCATTATGAATACAATAAGCACCCAGACCAAGACCTCAGCACCTACATTTATTATTTGCGAAGAAAGCACAATGCCAGATAAGTAAATGGCATTTATTATGTTTTCAGTGACTTTAAGGCTTAAGAAAGTGTCTAAAGAGCTTGACCAAGAAGAGCTAAAGTTTGCAAAAGAAGGCACAGATTTTGATGGTACTAGATAATTCACTATTGGATTATTTGCTATTGCCAAATGAGCTGCAGAAGCATTGAATGCTATGCTTCCATAGTTCTGTATTCCCGTAAAGCCAGAAATTATAGAAACCAATAACACTGCAACTATGGCACTTATTACACCTCTTTTAGTGCCCACAACCATTACAGTAAATACAAATGCAGGTATCTCTATAAAGTAACCCAGATATGAAAAAGGCAAAGCAGAAAGCATGTAAATGAATGTTATTGTCCTATAATGCTTGAATCCGAATATGAAAGAAATGCTCATGAAAATCATGAAGAGCCAGCCAAGAAGAGGCGCCTGATATATGAGCATAGGAAGGGATTCAAACATCAAAGCCATTAAGCCGAAAAGTGGGTGTATCATTGCAAGTATAAATGTAATGATAGCCAATACAAAGATTATAGAAGGAGGAAAGAAAGGGGCTGCGAAGGATATGCTAACCAATGTAAATACAGCAGCCAGAGCATCTGGAAAGTTCTTATGCGATATGAAATCCCTTATAATATCTTTAAACCAATAGAATGAAAGGGGCAGCCTTTTCTTTATAGGGATCTTCCTAATGCTAGCTTTTTTAGATTTTTTGCTTGATTTTTGAGTAGTCAAGCTTGTCGCCTCAGTGCTGTCGCCTTTCTTTTTGACATAATTTTTATAGTTATCTATAGATATATATATTTAGTTTTGCCCCGTTGTAGCTCAATGGCTAGAGCGGCCGGCTGTAGCTTGACACCTTTTGTTTGTCAAAAGGATACCGGCAGGTTGGGTGTTCGACTCACCCCAACGGGAAACGTGATCCTTATGTTAATACAAGCAATAGGATACCTTGCAGGAATACTGACTACTTTTGGAGTTTTGCCAGAAATAGTCAAATTAATCCAGAGAAAGCGTGCTGATGAGCTTTCATACACATGGCTTTCTACTGTTGCTGTTGGCATAGGCCTTTGGTCGATATATGGCTTTCTTATAAACAGCCTGCCTTTATTTTTAGTAAGCGCAATACAGACTTTGCTTTACTTCTATTTGATTTTATTAAAATATTATTATGATAGGAGGCGTGAAATCAGAAAAGTTAAATAATATAATGATAAAAAGATAAGATTAAAGCCTCGGTAGTGTAGTGGTCTAGCATACGAGCCTGTCACGATTGT
>JAGDYD010000049.1:18732-20232 GCA_023256515.1 Microcaldota archaeon | reverse complement strand
GAAAGGGCATGAAGATAAACTGTCCTACCCGTTGGAGAAATGTTTTCAAAAGGCTGATGGCAGACCCAATGCAATGCCTGCGGGAATATTATAAGTGCGAAAGGTCAGAAAGCGGCTTTTCTGCAGACAAAAACTCATCTATTGCAATCGTTCGAATGTACCTGCCGTGCTGATGTCCGCACTATGTGTGCATTTTGAGCATTCCTGCAGCATACAGGGCTTATGCTTTAGCTGAAGCTCGAAAAGAAAAATTCAAAAAGAAAAATCGCGTAATAGGTAGCATCATATTTTGGCTGGATTCAGAGCTTTCTCACATTCTTTGCCCTTGGCCCGCGGTCTCCGGCTTCGACTTCGTATTCTACGCTGTCGCCTGCAGCCAATGTGGCTCCGTCAAGGATTGCGGTGCTGTGCACATACACGTCTTTGCCGTCATCCCCTGTAATGAATCCGAAACCCCTTGCGGAGTTGAACATTTTGACTTTTCCTTTCATTTTATCACTAAGCATATAGTTGTTAATTGATATTTATATGTATGCATTGTATGCCCTGCTGGCTGCTTTGAGGAATTTACGTCTTTGCCAAAACCTTTTGCAATTCTGCATTGCGGCATTCTGTGAAAGTATTAAATACATTTAATGCAAATCCTCCATGTTATGCCTTAATTATATTGAACAGTGGTGTTTTTGGTGGATTTTAGAAAACTTACAAACCTTGATGACAAGCGCGTATTCGCAACGATAGTGCTAATCATACTGCTCATAGGCGTCGTGGAGAGGGCGCCACTGCTTAGGTATCAAGGGCTTTACGAGCCCGATGGATTTTATTACTACAGCATAATAACGCAGACAATAGCAAACCATTACATAAGGCCACATTATTCTATCTATTCCGGATTTCCATCGCATAACATTGTTGCAGAATCCCCGGGGCTTGAATACATAACAGTAATACCTTACATAGTGCTGCATTATTTTGGCATAAGCGCGCTTGCAATAATGAGGGTAATGCCGATATTATTCGCGCTTCTTGAGATGGTGACAGCCTATTATCTTACCAGATATATAGTAAAAAGCAAACTTGCAGGGCTTCTTGCAATGTTTTTCATCGCAGTGTCAAGCGGCAACATCGCAAGGACTTCTGCACTTGTATACAGGGGTGACAGCTTCATAACACTTTTCATAATGGTTGCACTGCTTCTCATGCTCATGGCGCTGGAAAGCGCAGACGAGCTTGAAGCAAAAAGGAGCAATATTAGGCGCATTATGATCAGGGAAGGAATAGGCGCTGACCTTGTAAAAAAGCACATCATGGAAGAGAAGGAGCTTGCCAAAAGGCACAAAGCTGAGCTCTCGATAATAAGGAACCACGACAAAAATGATATAGAAAGATTCGCTGAGATGCACAGGAATGAGGAGCTCAAGCTCATTGAAAGCCATATTAGTGAAGAGGCACTTTACTACAGGAATGCAACAGGCAAGAGTGTAGAGGAAAAGCGCGAAG
>JAGDYD010000049.1:17027-18722 GCA_023256515.1 Microcaldota archaeon | reverse complement strand
CCAATTGCCTATATGGTCGCAAGCGCGTTCGTGCTTAGCTTAGGCGTAGTGATATGGACAGGATCGCCTTATATTGTAGTTGTGTACATGTTTGCCATACTGTTCATGCTTGTATATTCTTTCATAATAGGTGACGAGCACCTTCTTTTCATGGACATGCTGCTTAGCTTTGCCTTGCTTCTTGCGTACATGCTTGAGCAGCTCTGGATGCTTGTGCATTTCGCGCCATTGGGCATTACGCTCACTGGGAGCAAGTTTTTTGTATTCTATGTGCCACTGCTTCTTGGCAGCATCGCTGCATGGTATATGGTAAGGAGCAACATGAAAATTGCAAGAGATCAGATAAGCAGGCTGTCAATAGTAGGCATAGTTACGGTGCTTATTATTGCTGCTGCATTTACATTCCTCCTGCCTTTTGTAAATGCAATGGTGAGCACGCTTGGCGTGCACTTGATACCATTGCCGGCAAGCCTTACCAACAGCATCACATACGCGGTTGGGCAGACCACACAAGAACTGCAGAAGCCCACATGGAGCTTCCTCTTTGGCAGCTTTAACGTGCAGCTCATACTAGCACCACTAGGCATCATATTATTCCTGCTTATAGGGAACAAGGTGGGCAGCACAAGAAGGCACGGAAAAAGCTTTGGGATAAACTTCAACGAAGGCTTTATTGCAATGCTCGCCTATTTCGTGGTCACCGCATTCATACAATACACTGCAATAAGGTACAATTCACTGTTTTCGGTGCCGGTGGCAATATTTGCGGCATACGGCACATATGCAACATGGGCATTGCTAAAAGGAAGAGTAATTACGCAGAAAGTGGCAATAGCTTTCATCGCAATCGCGTTTGACCTTGCAATGGGTTACGAGCTTATAGGCCACATATACCCATTGTTTGCGACAGGCATTGCAATGCTTATATTAAGCGCATTGATGGTAAACGCCTTGCTCATATACGTGTTTGCCTATGGCTTGTATGCGGCAACAAAGAGCAGGCTCAACCTGCAAAACATGTTCATCGGCCTTATGGTGGCGTTGCTTGTCATAAATTTCTACCAAACTTATATAGAATCGTTTACGGTCACGCAGGCAGACGGCATAAACCCGCAGTTCCTCCAAGCTATGGTGTGGATGCGCAACAACACACCCACAAACTCCACTGTTCTTACTATGTGGCCAGATGGCAGCGTTGTTGAGGCTTGGGCGCACAGGCAGAGCTACACCGACAGCGTGGGTGGAGAGAACGCAAGCAGGATATATCCTTTCGCCCATTTCCTCTTTGAGAATAATGAATCAAGCCTTGCATACATAGAGAAGGTTCATCCCGATTATATTGTTGCAAGAACCTTCTGGTTCGACGAGCTTGGAGGCGTTGCAGTAGAAGGGCTTGTGCAGAACGCAAGCAACTACGGCTACGACATACTTGACAAACTTAATATAACGCACGACAAAAATGCAAGCTTCTATATTTTCACTTCTCCCACATACAAAGCGGAAATGATCATAGAGAACAAGAGCGGCAAGCCCGCCTTGTATGCTTATATAGGCAATGCAAGCTCCAACATAATGGTGCCAATAAAGCGCGTGCTATTTTACAATTCAGCTAATTACACTTATTCAATAGTAAACACAAGCAGCAGCCAGTTCGTAAATGAAACGCTCATGGTTTCGTATGACCAAAGGGGCATA
>JAGDYD010000049.1:6953-17017 GCA_023256515.1 Microcaldota archaeon | reverse complement strand
CTTCTTGCGAGCAACATCTTCAAGCTGGTTTATCTTTGCAACTATTACGTATGCCCAATGGGCAACAGTTCGATAAGCATGAAAGATGTTTACATGAACAACGACACCAGGATAATAAAGGTGTACTACAACACATCAGCACAATAGACAAATATGTATGCAATGCCCTGTAGGAATGCATGGGCAATGAATATAAATGGCTGTTGCCAAAATTAGAATATGCTTGGCTACGTGTGGCAGCTCCTAGTTGACACATCGTTTTCCTGGATTCGCATGTTCGCAGCTCTAGGGTTTTCGGTGCTTATCGGGCTTGCAATAGGCATATACGCGGCAATAAACCAGAAAGCCGAAAAAATTGTAATGCCCATTGTAGACATATTGCAGACATTGCCGATACTCGCTTTCTTCCCTTTTGTAATCTATGTGATAGTAACCGCGCTGCCAGGCTACATAGGGATAAACGCTGCTGTTATATTCCTCATAATAACGAGCATGCTGTGGAACATAATATTCGGCGTTTACGAAGCGGTCAAGACCCTTCCAAAGGAGTATGATGAGCTTGCTGATCTGTATGGGATGGGGATTGGAAGCAAGCTTACCAAGATATATATACCAGCAAGCATGCCAAAGGTGATGGAACAATCAACCCTTTCGTGGGCGATAGGGCTTTTCTATCTGGTTACAAGCGAGATATTCTCCACTTCAAACGCGAGCTATGCGGTAAAGCACGGTATTGGAGTAGCGCTTACAAATCTGGCAGTAGGCGGAAACTTCGGCCAGTATGCTGTTGGCATATCGATATTCATAGCGTTTGTAGTTGCCACAAGGCTTCTTTTCTTTGCTCCACTTGAAAGATACTTCAACAGGTACAACAGCCAGTACCATTACAACCATGCGCTTGCGGCACATTTGAAAAGTGCAATTAATAGGGTCAACGTGGCGCACGCAATAGCAATGCACATGCCGCACAGAAAGAGGATTGCGCGTGCGCCACGCCCTTATTACAGTGCAAAGGAAGCAAACGCACGCAATTCTAATGCAGCCAAGATTGCCTATGCAATTATCATTGCAATGCTAGTCTATGCAATATTTTCTAATGTAGCACTTGCCCATGACGAAATCATAGTGCTTGAAGCGCTTGCGGCGAGCTTTGCAAGGGTATGGCTTGCCTTCGCCGCGATTGTAGCGGTTTCAATACCGATCAGCGTCTACCTCATATTTATCTCAAGACGTTCTGGCTGGTATGTGCTTCTGTTCCAGGTAATAGCTTCTATACCTGCGACAATACTACTTCCGTTGATCGTGTTATCGCTTAGGAATGCGCCAATGCACAGCGAGATTGCAGCGTTTACAATTTTCTTCCTTAGCGGCCTGTGGTATGTCGTGTTTAGCATACTCTCGCAAAAAGCATACATAAGCAGCAGCATTTTCGAGGTGAAAAAGGTGTTCGGGGTAAATGGAATACAAGCTTGGAAGAAGATATACATATACGCCATACTGCCTGGAATAATAACCGGTGCAGTTACAGGAATAGCAGCTGAATGGAATGCGAGCATAGTTGCAGAGTACTTCACATCTTCAGCCATAGGCAATGGGGCTGTTATAACATCAGTCGGTATAGGCATAGGCAAGCTTCTTGATACATCATTGGATAATGGGAATATGCTTCTTATGCTTCTAGGGCTTTTAAACCTTACATTTATGATAATAATAGTAAATAGGTTAATATGGAATAGGTTATATAGAAAAGTAGAAAGCATCTATAAATGAGTGGTGTTTTGCTTGAGCATGCTTGAAGTTAATGGAATTTCATATTCAATAGGGCCATTGCATATAATAGGCAACATAACATTTGGTGCAGACAAAGATGAATTTATATCTATAATTGGGCCATCTGGCTGTGGCAAGAGCACACTTCTGCGTATAATAGCAGGCTTAATAAAGCCAGAAAAAGGGGAAATACTATATAAAGGCCAAAAGATAGAAAAACCAATAAAAGATTTGTCATTCGTATTCCAAGATTTTGCTCTGCTTCCATGGCTTACAAACATAGAAAACGTAAAGCTTGGATTATCCTTATTGGATATTGATGAAGATACAAAAGAGAAAAAAGCTCGAGAGCTATTCAAAAAAATGGGCCTTGAAGGCTTTGAAAATGCTTATCCAAATATGCTAAGCGGAGGCATGAAGCAAAGAGTAGGTATAGCCCGCGCAATAATCTCTGATCCTACGATTCTCTTGATGGACGAGCCATTTAGTTCTTTGGATGAACTTACCGCAGAAGCACTTAGAAAAGATATTATACAAATGCTCAAAAGCCCAGAAATTCCTGTAAGCCTTGTAATAATGGTTACTCATAATGTGGAAGAAGCTGTTGAGCTTTCAAATAAAGTGGTAATACTTTCTAATAGGCCTTCTTATGTCAAAGAAATAAAAGAAATAAGTCTAAAATATCCAAGGAACAAGCACTCTAAAGAATTTATGGATGAAGTTGACTATATCTATAAAGTTCTTACAGATTAGCCCCTTTTTTCCAAGAATCAGACTCTCTATTATATTCAAGAAGCTTTGTCCTAAGGGTCCATTTGACAAGCATATTTCTTAAAAGCTCTACGTTTGTCATTTCGTCAACATTTAATATTATACCTTTTGCCCTGAGTTGTTCAGCAATCTCTGGTGTTGTTAGCTCATTCTTTTCTAATATTTCTAGTACACTCTTAAATGGTTCTATGCTTTTCAGCCTTTTAGAAAGCATATTTGATATATTGCTTATTCTGAGTGCTTTTCCATCTTGTGTTAGCTTTACTATGCCTTCTTTTACTTCTATAAGGCCAAGCATTTCGCCAGCATCAAGCAATGGTAACAAGGTGTCTATTTCTTCTTCGCTTTCTTCAGCAAGCTTGGATAAGCTTATAGCTCCACCGTTTCCCTTTATTATTTCTATAATACCTCTTAGTTCGGTTATTCCGGCCCCTATAGGAAATTGTCCCATTCTTATCATTAATCTTTTCTAAAAAAAGAAATATATCTTTTATGTATAGTCCAAACTTTTACGGGCATGACGGGATTTGAACCCGCAACCGCCTGGTCCGAAGCCAGGTGCGCTGTCCAAGTTGCGCCACATGCCCAATAAGTGGCATGTGCTTATTCTTCTTTTTTCTCTATGGGCTCTATTCCATCAACAAGCTCTTTTTTGATCTCTTCAAGCAGGCTCTTATAGTAATCCCTTTTCTCTTTTTCTATTGCATAGAAGAACCATGTTGATATAAGGTAGTCGTCTATATTTGAATTCACAACTTCTTCTATGTCGCTTTCAGTTATGCTTTTCCACCCTTCCGAAAAGGCAGAATTTGCTTCCATTATTATTGCATCTTTGTCGAGATCGCCGCCATCGTGAAGGTATTTGTATGTTCTCCAAGAATGGCTTGACGAAAGTGAGGCTACAAGCGATGCAATATCCTTTATTCTTTTGTCTTGATCATCTTCTAAAGAGCGCTTTTTTGAAACCTTTCTTACCTCATTAACGAGCAATTCATATTTGTTTATAATGCCTCTATTGCTCATACAATCAGCCAGTATCTATTGCCCGTTATTGTTATAATTATAGATTATAAGGTATTTAATCTTTGCTAAGTTCTGCTTTTCAGTGAATATTTCTTTTTCCAATTTTTTCTAAGCCAACTGACATATAAAGTGTTTCAAAACAATACCTTTTTATATTTTAATGTTATAACATTAAACTATATGAAAAGTGATAAGATGAAAAAGCCTGCCAATGCCAAAAGGAAATATACAACAATCACAATACCTTCACCTCTGTTTGAAAAGATAAGCGAGGTAATAAAAGATACTGGGTTTTCTTCTGTATCAGATTATGTCACTTATGTGCTGAGGGAGACAATAGCTAGCATAGAGCAAGAAAAGCAAGGCAAAACAAAGGCAAATGATGCACTCACAAAAAAGCTTAGGGCTTTAGGTTATATTTGAACAAAGGTGTTTTGGTGTCAAATGGAAAAGAAAAAATGGAGAATATAATAGATAGGCTAAACAAAGAACCAAGCGAAGAGAACTGGGAAGAGTTTGCAAAAGTTCTGCCAAAATCCGGCATAAAATACTATAGAGTAGTTTATATGAAAGGCTCTATAAAAAATGCTGAAGACTTGACCAAGTCATATGCAGAACTCTTCGATGAGAAAGGCAACTTGGTTACAAAGGTTCCAATATTCAAAAAGGGAAAGAAAATAGAAGGCGCTTTGTATTATCTTAAAGGCTTGAACAATATTAACAAATGAGTGGTGTTTTCATGATAGAACAAAACCTAAAAGAGCTAGAAGAAAGGAGCATATTCATACTGAGAGAAGCAAAATCAAAATTTAAGAATGTGGCAGCTCTGTGGAGCATGGGAAAGGATTCTACAACTATGCTTGCTCTTGCAAGGAAAGCATTCCTTGGCAAGGTTCCTTTCCCTGTGATACATATAGACAATGGCATAGACTTCCCAGAAACATACAAGTTTAGAGACGATCTTACAAAGAAGTGGAACCTTGACCTTATAGTTGCTAAAAGCGAAATAAAGCCAGAAATATCGGGCTTCAGCTGCTGCGGCTCAAATAAGACAGAAGCGCTTAAGAAAATTATGAAAGAGTACAAGTTCGATGCACTTATAGTTTCAATAAGAAGGGATGAACATGGAATAAGGGCAAAGGAGCGCGTATTCAGTGCAAGGGATAAAAATTTTAGATGGAATTATAAAAATCAAGCGGCAGAGCTTTGGGATGACTATTCTTCAAAAATCGATACAGCAGGGCATGTTAGAGTGCATCCTTTGCTTGATTGGAACGAAATAGATATTTGGAGGTATATAAAGAAGGAGCGCATTCCAGTAAATCCTCTTTATTTCTCTAGAAATGGGTTTAGATATAGGAGCCTCGGCTGCACCCATTGCACAGTCCCTGTGAAATCAAATGCAAAAACAATAGATGATATAATAAAAGAGCTTAAAAATACAGATACAGAAGAGAGGGCAGGTAGGGAGCAGGACAAAGAAAAAGAATATGTAATGCAGAAGCTTAGGGCATTTGGATATATGTAACTAGGGTGCTTAAATGCTTGTTAGGAATGTGACAATGCAAGGACACAAAGACCATGGCAAGTCTACCTTAATTGGCAGTATTCTTATGCTTACCAATTCAGTAAGCCAGGCCAGAATAGAAGAAGCAAAAAAATATAGCCAAAAGCTTGGCAAGCCCTTCGAGCCTGCCTTTATACTTGACAGCTTCGAGGAAGAAAGAGAAGGGGGCTTAACTATAGATACCACAAGAGCTGAGGCCAGCTATAAGGGGGTTGCTTTTGAACTGATAGATGTTCCAGGGCATGAAGAATTGATAAAGAATATGATGAGCGGCGCTTCGTTTGCTGATATAGCAATACTGCTTGTATCTGCCAAGCCCGATGAGGGAATAAGGGATCAAACAAAAAGACATGTTTTTGTTGCAAGAATGCTCGGAATAAACAGCATTATAGTTGCTATAAATAAGATGGATTCAGTTGAATATAAAAAAGAGGTTTATGACAAGCTTGTAAATGAAATAAACTCTTTCTTCAAGAATATAAATTTCTCGGGCTCTGTAAGGTTTGTGCCTATATCAGCGTATAATGGGGAAAACATAAAGGAAAAATCTGAAAAGATGGGTTGGTACAAAGGCAAGCCACTCCTTGAAGAATTATTTTTCCTTTCAAAGAAGAAAGACAAGCCAAAGATAAAGGATCTAAGGGCCGTTGTCCAAGGATTTATAGAAGAGGAAAACAAAAAGCTCATAAGCGCAAGGGTTCTTAGCGGTTGCCTTAGAAAAGGCACTATAAGCGTATACCCTAATGGCATAAAAAGAAAAGCATTAAATCTTATAGTAAACGGCAAAAAAGTGGCAAAGGCGTGCGAAAATGATACTGTAGCTATAGAGCTTGACGCGCCTCTTAATGAGGCAAGAGGTCTTGTGATAAGTTCTTCAAGCAAGCCGATTATTACCAAAAAAATAAATGCACTTGTATTCTCAACAATAAAGCTTGGCAATAATTCAAAAATAAGCATAAGGCTTCTTGGCAAGGAATTTGCTGCTAAAAAACTCTCAATAAATGAAGTTATCGATGCATCAAATGGCCTTCATAAAAAAGGCAACTTTATAAAACCGCTTGATGCAGGTCGTGTTGCAATAGATCTTGGGGATTATGTCGCTGTAGAAAAATACTCTGAACTTAAAGGCATGGGTAGATTTACCTTTTATTCTGGCAGTAAATTCGGAGGAGTTGGGATAATAGAATGATTTTATTTAAATATTCTAATTCTGTATTTTTCGCTCCTCATTAATTTTGCTTTGTCTATTCCATCTATCATAGTAATATTGGCAGGCATTCCGAAGCTCTCAGAATATACCTCTTTAGAATAAAGTTTTTCTGAAGCTTTTCTGCTTCCTTTAATCGCTTCAAACAAGAAGTTCTTTACGTTTACTAATGAAATATACTTGCCGCTTCTTTTTATTTCGAATTCTTTTGGCATTTTTAAAAGGAAAGGTATTTTCACAATTTCGTCATGCAGCATTACCCAATGCCCTATGAACCCATGCTCATTAAATTCTTGCCCGTGGTCTGAAGTTACTATTATTATTTGATCTTCTCCAAAAGTGTCTAGAAGATGCTTTGCTATTGAATCTGCATAATTGATTGCCTTTTTTGAAGCAATGTAATAGAGCTCTTTCCACTTGCTGATTTCTTCTTTGCTTGGCTGCTTCTTCATAAAAGGTGTGCTCCAATCAACATCCTTTTTAATTCCTATATATGGGTCATGCGCCTCCATCATGTTTATGAACAAGAAAGAAGGCTTTTTTAATTCAAGCTTTTTGACTTTTTTAACTATTTCTTTTCCTCCTTTTTCAATAGGCCAGCCGTCTATATATTTGGCTTTGGCCTTTTTAATGGCTTCTTTTGGAGTAAGTAGAAATAGGCCTTCTATTATATCAAGAAGAAGTGATTTGTCCTCTTTCAAAAGAGAAAGAGATACTTTTATTGGATCATTCCCATAAATCTGTCTATATTTTGCAGCAATCTTCTTTGCTCTCTCTGGAAGCTCAAATATACTGCCAAATACGTCTACAAAGTATGTCTCTTCTATAAACTTATTGAAAGCATCAAAGCCATATATTGGGCTTACATAAGGATTTGCAGAAATGGCATATGTATTATAGCCAAGCTCATTTAGATCTTCTATGAATGTCCTCTTTCTTAGCTTTATCCTTTCTATATCAAGCGATTTTATCTCCTTTGTTTCATGTGCTCCATGTTCGCTAGGGTACATGCCTGTAAATAGAGAAGCATGTGATGGCAGAGTCCAAGGGGCTGGTGCTATGCATTCTTCTAGCCTTTCAAATCCTTCTAAAAAGTTCATCTTGCTATCTATCTCTTTGAAGACATCAAGCCTTAGTGTATCTAGCAATATTATGCTTATATTATATTTCTTCATTTTGGCACTCTCTATGCAAAATGTTTATATAAATTACAACTAAATTCTAAATGGTTAGCTATTTATATATAGCATCTGTATACTATCCAAATCTGCTGTGGTTTCAATGAAAAATCCTATAAATTATAAGTTCAGCAATATCCTTGGAGCTAATGGAAAGGAGTATTTGACGGTTTTGCTTGCCTATTTTGCAATAGCTTTGGTAATGTTCTTCCCTCTTTTTGAGCATTTTTCAAGTTCTGTATTGGGCTATGGTGGTGATACTTATCAGAGCATGTGGGATCTTTGGTGGGTTGATTACTCTTTGTTTACCTTGCATGCTAGCCCATATTTTACAAATTATGTCTTTTACCCTATTGGTGCAAATCTTATAACCCAAACAATGTCCCCATTGCTTGGAATAATTTCATATCCTTTGCAGCTAATTAGCTTGCCCTTTGCTTTAAATAGTATAATTGTAGCAGGCATAGTGCTTGCAGGCTTGTCAATGTATCTGCTTGCCAATTATTTGACAAATGACAAGTATGCTTCTTTCATAGCTGGCTTAATATTTGCTTTCAGCCCAGAGCACATAGTACAAAGCATTGGCCATATGCAGTGGACAAACATAGAGTTTATACCACTTACAATATTTTTCTTCTTATTGATGCTAAAAGAAAGAAAGCTTAAGTATGCAATACTTTCTTCAATCTTTTTTGTATTTTCTGTTTTTGCTGGAGATGTTGAGCAAGGCATAGTTGTTGGCTTGGTCATAATATTCGCATTAATATACTATATAGCATTTGAAAAAGAAGAAAGAAAGAAAATATTAAGCAAAAGGTTTGTCTATCTTTTTGCTGTTTTTGTCTTTGCTTCATTTGTTATAGGCTCTCCAGGATTTTTGCCTATGCTGAATGGAATATCTCACGGCGTACTCTCATATGTCAATTCACAAGGTACATTGCAATATAATTTGCTTTACAGCTATACATTGGCTTCATTCTTTTTGCCTTCATACCTAAATCCAATATTCGGCTCAATACCTGGCTATCTGCAATTTTACTCAAGTTCTGTAGTTGATCTTGCAGAGAGCGATGGTTATATAGGCTATAGCGTCTTAGCATTGGTAATATTTGCAATATTCTTCAGCCTTAAAAATAAGGAATTAAGAAAGATTGGCTTATGGCTGTTCTTGGCTGTTGTATTTGCATGGCTATCATTGGGCCCTTATATAAGGCTTAGCGGATTTCCAACTTCATTAAATGGCCTTATCCCAGGAATATACTTGTTGTATCATCATATACCATTGCTCAATGTTCTTCGCGAGCCCGGAAGGTTTGATTTCGCAACTACTTTGTCTTTAGCAATATTGGCTGCTTTCGGATTCAAGTATTTGTCAGAAAAATTCAAGAATAAGCAGGCTCTTCTGTTAATATTTTTATTGTTGATATTAATTGAGTATTGGCCATATTTCATGCCACAAGTCACTCCGGCAACAGTGCCTAAAGCTTATTATTACATAAAAGAGCTTCCAGGCAATTATACTCTTTTTATATTGCCTGCTCTTCCAAATTATGCAAGTCCTTCTCCTAATAGGTATATGGGTGTAGAGCTTTATTACCAAACAGTTTTCCAAAAGCCTTTAGTTGGTGGCTATACTACAAGAGAGAATGCTACGCAACTAGAGCTCATAAGCCAAATACCTCTTGCAGTTGAGGCAAATTATCTTAGCGAGTTTGGAAAGTTTGAGTTTTCTTATCCAATAATAGAAAACTATACTCAGCTAAACCTCTTTATGCTTGACAATTTCAATGTAGGCTTTGTAGGGGTTATAAGGCAGGCTTATAATTACACGGATCTTTTGCAGCTTGCAAGTTATTTGTATAGTGTTTTTGGCGAGCCTGTATATCAATCCAATACCACTATGCTTTTTGCTACAAGGAGTGCAATATTAAGCAATGTGGGGAAGAATGTTGTTGCTTATACAATAGGCAATTGGTTTCCTGGCTATTCTGCCTGCACATCTGTTTTCTGTAATTCTACCTTTGCAAATATGTGGTGGGGCAGCAATGCGCGTGGCATTGGTATTTATGTTCCTAGCAACAAGACAAATCTTGTAATGAATTTTTCGGCAATGTATTATAATGGTCATGCAAATATGGGGATATACATAAATTCTGCGACCAATTTGGCAAAGAATATAGCCCTTAATCCTTATCCCGAGAACTACTCTGTTCCAATATCATTGCAGCCAGGTCTCAACTTTATTGTACTTGCAACTCCAAATGCAACTGGGCCTGCTAGCAATTTCAATTTCGGAATAATGAATATAACATTTTCTAATGCTTAGCCTTCTTTATTTTTTCAACAAAGAAATTGCCTATTGCCAAGTATTCTGCTCCAGTATTTAGCAAAGTCCATATAGCATAATCTGGATCCATAACTATAGGAACGCCATGCTTGTTGAAGCTTGTATTTACTATGCCCCCTATTCCAGTCTCTTTTTTGATTTCTTTTATGAGCTCTCTATACATCTTATTTTCATTTCCGAGCACTTGAGGCCTTGTTGTTC
>JAGDYD010000049.1:0-6943 GCA_023256515.1 Microcaldota archaeon | reverse complement strand
ACATAATATGCGGCTCCAAGAGCCAGGCCTCCATCACCCATGTGCGGAAATACAAAAAAGTCTTTGACATCAGGTAATTCATTTATTAGCATATTCACTATTATATTTGAGAAGAAGCCACCAGCAACTGCCACATTCCTTATTCCTGTTTCTTTTATATATTGCTTTACTATCTTTAGCACCTGCTCTTCAACATGCTTCTGTATGCCGTATGCGAAAGCTTCTCTATTATATTTCCAAAGTATGTGGTCCCTCATATACTCTGCAAGAAGGTACTCAAATTTTATGCCTATATTGCTCTTAAGCTTTTTCTCTTTTTCATCATAATAAACTATATCTTTTAGTTCTGGTACTTCTGAAGGATAAGAATAGGCTGCAAGGCTCATAAGTTTGCCTTCATCTTCGCTGTATCTCATGTCTAATGCTATTGTTGCTGCACCATAAGGTATACCTATGCTCGCGCTAGCATCGAAAGTATTTATCCTCTTCAAATTGCCGTTGTCTCCTATAAGCACGCTTCCGCTAAGGCCATCTCCAGCTCCATCAAGCGTTATTACTAAAGCCTCTTTGAAGCCAGAAGCATAATATGCAGAAGCAGCATGTGCCATATGGTGCTCCACCCATTCTATTTTCTTTTCCAGGCCTAGCTTTTTGAGCCTTTTTGCAACTAAGTAATTGCTAACATGCGTGCCAAGCCATCTCCAAGCCCATTTTGGCCTCTGATTTTGTATAAGCCTAAAAGCGACATTCCTTGCATGCATGCTTAACCGTGAAGGCTTCTCTATCTCTTTCCTCCAGAGCTTCCTCCTCTTTACTTCAAGCTCTGGCCATATCCTTGCAAAAAGGGCACTGCCCCCATACCAGGCATATGCTATTTTTTCTACTTCTTCATTTTCAAGCAGGCTAAGAAGGTACTTTATGGAATTTTGAGGGAAGCCTACATCATTTTTCTTCCTTGTAAACCTTTCTTCATTTACAGCACCAATAACTACATCGTTCCTAACTAGCGCAGCGCCAGCATCGTGGGCATCGTGTATTCCAATTATTGCCATAAAAATCTAATAACTAATTATGAAATAAGGCTTTATAAAATAATCTATTTCTTCTTTGAAAGCGACTAGCATGAAAGTATTAAAAATCAAGATGCTAAATTTATTTTAGTTTGCATGGATCTAAATAGGTTTTTTACAAAAGTGGCTTCACAGTATGACAAACTTGCAGCTATCCTTACTCTAGGCTTAGACAAATCATTGCTTAGGGAGGCAGTAAAAGAATCAAACTTAGGCAAAAAGCACGCAAAAGTATTGGATGTTGCAACAGGCACTGGGAGAGTTGCAATGGCTATAGCAAAAGGCTATCCGGGATATAATGTAATAGGGATAGATCTCAACAGCAATATGCTTGCAAACGCAATTAAAAAAAGCAGGAATATAAAGAATGTGGATTACCTTATAGGCAATGTAGAATCTCTTAGCTTTGAAAGCTCATATTTTGATATAGTAGCTTCTGCGTTCTCGCTTGGCATTTTCAGCGATTTGGAAAAGGCAATAAAGGAAATGCATAGAGTGCTTAAGCCAAAAGGGAAAATAATATTGATAGATATGCTTAAGCCAAAAGACAGCGTTCTCAACAAAATTGTTGATCTATATTATTCTATAAATGTTATACCTGCATTGGATGCAAGGCTAAAGAAAGATGTTCTAGCATATGTGCGCAGCCTTAAAGTAGACAAGGATTATGTTATAGAAGAACTGAAAAGAGCCGGCTTTAGAAGCATAAAGGAAAAGGATTTCGCAGGAGGCCTTGCATTTGTAATAACAGCAATCAAATAGCTAAGCAAAGAAAAGGCTTGCATAAGCCACTACAGAGCTGTAATCCTTGTTTACATCACCAGAGTTTGCATATTTTAGCAAGTAGCCTTTTTTAGCTCCTTTCATCTTTGCAAATATTGTAGCTACACTTATAGGACCATATCCGCAAGCAGTATCACCAAGCTCCTTTATTCTTTTGTTGAATCCAACATAATCTAATTTTAGCAATGCTTCTATTGCTGGCATGTCTTTCTTTTTTGCTACTTCTGCGCTTTCATAATGGTTGAAATCAGAGCTTGCTATTATGGCAATCTCTTTATTTGCCCTTTTGCTTGCATTCTCTATAGCATTTGCAAGCTCCTCGCTTGCTTCTATGCTCTGGTCTCCCATGCAGATAAATACGCACTTTGGATCCTTTGCTACTTTTTGCAAAAAAGGAAGCTGAACTTCTATAGAATGCTCTTCAGCATGTGCCATTTCATCTAAGCTGATATAATCTGAGCCTTTGGCTATCTCTTCTGCAAGCTCTTTGTCTGTTTTAACTACTCCAAATGGCATATGCCAATCTTGAAATGAGACTGCTATTGGGGCTCCATAGCCTGTATGATTTGGCCCTATCACTATAAATGTGTCTATTTTCCTTGATTTTAGCATCAGCCCAATAGCTTTGTATGTATAAGCAGCAACTTTGCCAGAGTATATATAACCCGCATGCGGTGCAACAAAAGAAACAGCATTCTCTAGATTTTCTTTTATCTCTGCCTCTTTCAAGGCCTTTTCAATAAATAGCTCAAGCTCATTCCTATCTGAAGGATAAAAAGAGCCAGCAAAGGCTTCGTATCGCATCCTACCACTCATTAAAATAATTTGTTGTATAAGAATAAATATATGCACCCTGATGGATCTTTAGTTATAAAGAGGCTATTGAGCAAATATAGCGACAAGCTCCATACAATGCTTGAGCATAAGAACGAGGTTGAACTATTTGTGGCTGTGCTTCTTAGCCCTCAAAATTCGGATGAGCAGGTAAATAAAGTGACAAAAAGGCTTTTTTCAAAATACAAAAGCTTTTCAGACTATGCAAATGCAGATATAAAAGAGCTTGAAAAAGATCTTAGCTCCCTAAATTTCTATAGGACAAAGGCAAAGCACCTCAAAGAAAGCGCTTATATTATATATAAAAAATACAATGGCCATGTTCCAAGCAAAATGAATGATTTGATAGAGCTGCCTGGAGTGGGCAGAAAAGTTGCAAATGTAATATTGAATGAGCTTTATGGAATAAATGAGGGCATAGCAATAGATACTCATTGCATAGTTGTATCAAATAGGCTTGGATTTGTAAGAAGCAAGAACCCAGAAAAGATAGAGAAAGCACTTATGAAAAAAATACCAAAAAAGTATTGGGGCTATGTTTCAAACCTTTTTATAGCATTGGGAAGAGACACCTGCAGGGCTAAGCAGAAATTGTGCGAAAAATGTGTTTTAAATGACATATGCCCAAGCAGCACTATAAGAAAGAAAAGAAACAAAAAAGGTTAGCCGCATTTGCTGTAGCCACAAACAGGGCATGTTGCACATCCTTCTCCAACTATCATCTGCGCTCCGCATTCTGGGCAGCGCTGCCCTTTGTACTCTTCAAGCTGAAAGCTTAGTGCTTCTCCTTTTATCTCTTCTAATGTTTTGCTCTTTATCTCTTCTGTATCCTCTTTATGCAGCTTTGCTATATCTTCTAGCTTCTTCTGGTTTTTCTCAACTGTTGTAAGGACTTGCCTGCTCTTGCTCTGGTCTCTATATATTGTTATTCCTTTGCAACCTAGTTTGTAAGCTAGCATATATGCTTCTTCAACCTCTTGCGGGGTTGCATAGCTTGGGAAATTTATTGTCTTTGACACTGCATTGTCTACATACTTTTGGAATGCAGCCTGCATCTTTACATGCCATTCTGGCGTTATATCAAAAGCGGTTACAAAAAGCCTCCTTATCTCCTTTGGTATCTCCTCTACATCTTGTATTGATGTCCTTCCAGCAAGCTTCTTCATAAGCGCATCGCTGTAGAAGCCGTATTTTATCGCAAATTCTTCAAACACATTGTTTACTTCTATCAAGTCTGCGCCCATGCTTGATGCTATATTCCTTTTGTATACTACTGAGAATAAAGGCTCTATGCCTGAAGAAGCGCCTCCTGCTATTATGCTTATAGTTCCTGTAGGAGCTATTGTTGTAACTGTTGAATTCCTCAGTGGCTTGTAGCCGAACTTATACCATATGCTATTTTCCCATTCTGGGAAAGGCCCTCTTACCTCTGCAAGCTCTGTGCTCATTTTCCTCGCTTCGTCTGTTATGAATTTCATTACCTTTTCTGCAAGGTATACTCCTTCATTTGAGTCGTATCTTATTCCCAGCTTTATAAGCATGTCTGCCCATCCCATTACTCCTAGGCCTATTCTTCTTATTGCCTTTGTAACCTGTTCTATCTGTGGCAGCGGATAGCTGTTTGCATCTATCACATCATCCAAGAATCTTACTCCGAGCCTTACTGTGTATCTTAGCTTTTCCCAGTCTATTTCATACTTGCCGTCTTTTTCCTTTACCATTTTTGATAAGTTTATAGAAGCAAGGTTGCATGAGTCGAAAGGATATAAAGGCTGCTCACCACAAGGGTTTGTAGACTCTATGGGCCCATACTTTGGCACTGGATTTGAAAATGTTGAGTTCATCCTGTCTATAAACACAACTCCTGGGTCGCCAGTTCTCCAAGCCATTGTAGTCATTAGATTCCAGACTGCTCGTGCATTAAGCTTCCCAACCTCTTTATTATTCCTTGGATTTATAAGCGGATACTCTTCACCTCTTTCAAGAGCATGCATAAATGCATCTGTAACTGCAACGCTTATGTTGAAGTTTTCTAATACTCCTTCCTTCTCTTTTGCAACTATGAAATTCAGTATATCTGGATGATCTACCCTCAATATGCCCATGTTTGCTCCTCTCCTTTTGCCTCCTTGCTTTATCTGCTCTGTAGCCGCATCAAATACCTTCATGAATGACACAGGGCCTGATGCCACGCCTCCTGTGCTCCTTACTATATCTCCACTTGGCCTTATCCTAGAAAATGAGAAGCCAGTGCCACCCCCTGATTGATGCACTAACGCTGCCCATTTTACAGCATCAAATATCTCTGGTATTGAATCACCGACAGGCAGAACAAAGCAAGCGCTCAGTTGGCCAAGCTTTGTGCCAGCATTCATAAGTGTAGGGCTATTTGGCATAAACTCAAAGCTTGTCATTGCATTGTAAAATTCATTTGCTGTCTTTGCTATCTCTTCTTCGCTTGCACCATATCTTGCTTCTACGCTTGCAATTGCATTTGCAACTCTTGTAAAGAGCTGCTTTGGCGTTTCTATGATCTTGCCCTCCTCATTTTTGAGCAAGTATCTTGCAGCCAGAACAATAAGCGAATTCATAGGAAGCTTTAGGTCATCTACTATACCCATAGATGCCTTGTAAGCTCTTAGCTCTGCCCTTTTGTTCCTATAAATAATATATGATTTTGCAGTTTTAGGATCGACACTCATTAAGACCTGCTCTACAATATCCTGTATCTGTTCAACATTTATCTTGTCTTTGCCTGTTTCTTCTATTTTTTTAATTACCATATCAGCATAATCATTTGCTTTAGCAGCTATTTCATCATCGCTCATCCCCCCATCATATACTTCCCTCATCGCCTTTTCTATTGCTGTGCTTATTTTGCTTTTTTCAAAAGGTACTACACTACCATCTCTCTTTATTACCTCCTTTATAGTCATAAAACCACCTAAGCATTTTTTCTACCCTTCTTTATCAGCAGGGCAACCTTTCTAAATTCATCAGGAGAGTCGAAATTATTGTAGACGCTTGCAAATCTTATGTACGCAACTGGGTCTAGCTTAAACAATTCGTTCATTACCATCTCTCCTATCTTCTTGCTTGTCACCTCTTTTTTATTCTGTGCTATGAGCTTCTTCTCTATCTTGTCTGCAATTTCTTCCATCCTCTCCCTGCTTATAGGCCTCTTCTCGCATGCCTTCAATATTCCATTCAATACCTTGTTCTTGTCAAACGGCTCCCTTATACCGCTCCTCTTTATAACCGTTATCTCTATTGTATAGACCTTCTCATATGTTGTAAACCTCCTCTTGCAAGAATTGCATATGCGCCTGCGCCTTATACTATTGTCAGCGCTTACAAATCTTGAATCAATAACCCTATTATCTGTGGAGCCGCAATAAGGACAGCGCATTAAAACCACTATATATTGTGCCCAAACCACAATCGTAATACAATTTGTAGTATATATATTTAAAAAGCACTTTTTATAAAATTTAGAGAAATCGATTTCAGTTTACGTAAATAAAAGATTTTTACTTTAATATTAATTTTTCTATTCTATAAATTCTGAAAGCTTCATCTGCCTTATAAATTTTAGAGTCTTCCATTCCTCTCTCAAATGCCTCGCAAGCTCGTTATTGTCTAAATTTTCCCTTATAGTATCTATAGTCTTCTTGTCTGAAGGGTAGCCAGAGCCAAGCTCTATGCCTAGCATTTCTTCTATTTCATTTATTGCCCTATCCCTTGTTACCTTGGCTATTATGCTTGCTGCAGATACTACAGGATACCTTACATCTGCTTTATGCTCTGCAATTATCCTTGCTACTGCCTGCTTTGCACTCCCATTTTTCATCTTTACCCCATTTACTTTTATTGGCTTGCCTGATATTATGCTTATCCTGAGCCCAAATTTCTCAGGTATCACATCTGGTGAATCTAGGTATATCTTCTTAGGATTTGATTCGCTTTCATTTATGAGCCTTGCAAAGTGCATCGCCTCTAACTCATTCAAAGAAATGTTATTTTTCATTGCTTTGTTTATCTCTTCAGCGGTTATAGAATAAGTCTTTACCTCTTCAGCAATAGAATATATATCATCAAACAAAAATTCCCTTTTCTTCCTGCTTAGCATCTTTGAATCTCTGACGCCAAGCTCTGAAAGCTTCTTTATCTTTCCCTCTTTTATGCTAACAAGACTAATAACTAATGGGCCTAAAACAGCTCCGCGGCCCGCCTCATCGCCGCCGGCTATAATAATA
>JAGDYD010000035.1 GCA_023256515.1 Microcaldota archaeon | reverse complement strand
CTACAGTGACGCTTACTACGTCACCAACCTTTACAGGTTTTGGCAAAAAGTAGTTTGGCTTTACGCCTCTACCTTGCCTTCTTTCTCCGAATCTGTTATTTCTGTCCATGTTTTTTTCCTCCGTAGGATTAGCGCTTTCACGCCTTACTACATGATTTTATTTGAAAGCTTCTCATTTATAAACCTATGCATTCGGTTGGTTTTGTGCTATTTAAATATTTAGCATTTTGCCAGCAAAGCTTACGGTAAAAACATATGTATGGCTTAGAGAGCAAGAAGGGTATTATAAAGATGCTTTCTGTATTTAGGCTAAGAAAAAAGCTTAAATCAGCTTTCTGTAACCCATGATGGAAATATGCCTGTAGGGTATGTTGCAACAACCCCGCTTGAGCTTGCATTTATTATGCTAAGGGTATCAGAGCCAAGATTCAACACATACTCATAATTGTTGTCTATGGATGTGGATGAGAACATAGGAAGGAAGCCCACATTTATGCTCCCTATATGGCTGCCAGTGCTTGCATTTATTACTGAAACAGAGCTTGTGCCTATATCAGTAACATAAAGCCTATTTAGCTTCGAATTGTAAGAAATCCCGAATGGAATAAGTCCAGCATATGCCTGCCACAACACTGAACCATTCTTTGTGCTTATTGCAGAGACCTGATTTATTGCAGGGAAGGTTGCATATATTATGCTCCCATTGTAGTTTGAGGCAATAGCATAAGGTACATAATTTAATTTTATAGATTTGGCTATACTAAGCGAATTTATCATTGTCACATTTTCAGAGAGCAGATTTAGTACAAAAACATAAGCTCCATTTCCACTAGCTGCTTCATAGTCTGGAAATATTCCTGTGCTTATGCTCTTTACTATACTTCCGTTTTCTCTTGCAATTGTAACATTATTCGAGCCAGAATTCGCTATGTATAAGTAGCCATTTTCATCCAAAATTGCTGAAGGATAGCTTCCTACCTTTATAGAGCCAATAACATTTCCATTAAGCAGATTAAGCATCTTCACCTTATTGCCTGAAACTGCTATATATGCTATAGTGCCATTAGAAGATGCTGCAATAGATTCAGGCAAGCTAAAATTTGAAAATGTAATTTCTTTACCGTTTGATGCATTTATTGCAGTTATATTGCTTGAAAGAAGGTTGGTAATTAATATCTTGGGGTATTCTGGTATGAAAACTATTGTTGTATTTGCATTCAATCCTGCATATGAAACGCTTACTGTAGAAGCGCCAGCAGTTCCATTACTTGTTAATGTTATAAACCCATTGCTCAGGCTCTGTGCATTATACAATATGCTTATCGAAGGATTGCTTGATATAAGGTCAGGGTTTGCAACAGGTAAGATATAGCCAAAAATATCTAAGCCCACTTGTATAGTAATATTCTGATTTGATTTTGCATAATTATTCAATGGCTTTATAAGCAAGCTAACTTTTGGCACTATGAGCCTTTTTATGTTTGATGAATAGTTGCCTATAAAACTTTCTTGTACTTCTCCTTGATTGCAATTATAGCCGCAGTAGCTAGCTTTTAAAATAGTTGTGCCACTCTCATAGCCAAATACGGGCTCTAGTTTTTGCATCTTGCCTATGCATAGTATTGGTTGGCCAGGCTTTACTATAGAGGGGCTGCAATTTGCTTCCAACGATGAGCCACTCTGATTTATATACAATACGGGGCTATATATAGGATATGGCTGCGCATTTGTCCCAAGCAAGGCTATCATTGTAGAGCTTGCATTAGAAGCCTCTATTATACCTTCGCATTGAATCCCATAGTCAAAAACGCACTTTGAAGGAAGCAGAGAATTTGCGTTTGCAAAAACAGAGTAAATGAAATATGCAGCAACTACAGCAATTATTACAACAAGTATATATATCCACAGGTATTCTATACTTGCTTGTGCCTTCACTCCCCCACCCACAATAGAAAATGGGTAGTTTTTCATATTTAAACTTAACCTATACTACTTTTTAAGCTCTTCTAATACATCATATAAATTCTTTTTTATAAAATCTGGGCCTGCCCTTATTATATCCTTTTCTCTGCCCATGCCATCCATTATAGAGCATGAGATTATCCAAGCAAACTTCGCCGCCATAACATCAACCGCCATGTCTCCTATATATATAGATTTTGATTTTGGAACCTTAAATGAAGAGACAATAAGCTCAAGAGGTGCGGGATTCGGCTTAAATATCTTTATTGAGTCTGCAGCCAGTATAAGCTCAAAGTATTCTTCCAAGCCCATCATCGCCAGTTCTCTCCTTACTCTGTATTCTTTACCATCGCTGAAGAGAGCTATTTTCTTTTTCATATGCTTGAGTTCTTTTAGTAGCTCTTGTGCGCCTGGCTTTATCTGTGGTTTGAAGATTATAGAATAAATATCATAAAAAGCATTGTAAATCGCCTCTTTTTTTTCAAGGCGCTTCTCATTTCTATACTCTATTTTCTTTTTTTGGAAAAGCTCTTTGTGTGACAATATATATTCAATTTTGTACCTTTTTTTAAAAAAGCCGTTAAGTCTTACCAGTATTGAAGGCATATTAAGCGTGCCATCAAAGTCAAATATGAAAAGCTCGTAATCTCTTAATTTCATCTGATCAGCCAAATTTATGCTTTCTGATTATACTTTGATTATATATTTAAAGATTACATGCCAAGAATAAAATGTGATGAGATAGGTGATCGCTGAGCTAAGCTTTGCGATGAAGAAAGATAGGCGGTCTGATTGGAACCTAAAAGTACTCTTGAGAAGCTGGGCAAAAAAAGCATATCAGCTACAGACATAGCGAGCCAATTCTGGTGCGAGAAGCAGATGGAGCTCAATTATCTATATGGCAGAAAATATACAAAAGAGATGGCTAAAGGCGCAGAGATACATGCAGAACTGCATGCAGAAACTTATGTGCCTTTGGCTATAGAGCCCATAAATTATACCGACTTTCTATACAAAGAATTTTATGAAAATTACCTATCCTTAAAAGGTTTGAAAGAGAAAGGTGTTGGAAGAGAGATAAAGATATATGGATCAATAAATGGCTTCAGGATTATTGGAAAGATAGACGAACTAAGGATAGAAAAGGGCAATGTTGTAATTATAGAAAACAAGACAAAAGAAACAAGATATGCATTGAGTGAAGCAGTAGTAAGGCCTCACAAAATACAAGTAATGCTGTATAAAAGGCTGCTAGATGACATAATAGAGAAAAGATATACAGGAGAGAATTTTGAAAACACATATATAAAAGGGCTCAAGCCTCTTTCAGAAAGGTTTGTTGATGAGCTGAATGCTTTGGGCATAGAAAAAGAGCTTCAGAGCATAGAAGGAATTTATAAAAAGATGTTTGGTGAAATTTATACAATGCCTCAAGTTAGCAATAGCCTTGAGCTGCATTACATTGATAGGTTCACAGGGCAAAAAGTAGAATCAATAAAAGTAACATATGACAAGGAGAAGCTAGAAAGCTTGCTTATAGATGCAATGAAGTACTGGAATGGTGAAGTGAAGGCAAGGCCTGTGAGTGAAGAAGAAAAATGGAAGTGCAGGTTCTGCAGATTTTACGGCAAAGAATGCAAAGTGTGGTATGATGGAACTCTCTAAAGAATCATTGAGGGAAGAATTTTCTAAGAAGTATAAGGATTACTATTCAACAGAGCTTTTTGATAGGGAAGGGTTTAAAAGAAGGAGGTGCAAGATATGCGGCAAATACTTTTGGAGCATAGAAGAAAGAGATGTATGCGATGATCCTTCTCACACAAAATACACTTTCTTCAAAGAAGAGCCACAAAACATAGGTTATGTTGATTTTTGGAAAAAGTTTGAAGAATTCTTCAGAAAAAATGGGCATGATGTAATAAATAGATACCCGGTAGTAAGCAGATGGAGGCAGGACCTATACTTCACAATAGCAAGCATACAAGATTTCCAAAGGATAGAAAATGGAATGATGAGCTTTGAATACCCTTCAAACCCATTGATAGTGCCCCAAATTTGCTTGAGATTTAGCGATATAGAGAATGTAGGCATAACAGGCAGGCATTTCACAAGCTTTATGATGGCTGGCCAGCATTCATTCAACTGGCCTAGTGAAGGGTATTGGAGAGACAGAACTATAGAGCTCAATTTTGAATTTTTGACAAAAGTGCTTGGGGTTAAAAAAGAGAAGCTTGTATACCATGAAGATGTTTGGGCGATGGGCGATTTCTCTGAATTTGGTCCATGCCTTGAAAGCTTTTCACAAGGAAATGAGCTGGTCAATAGCGTATTTACCCAATTCCAATATACAAACGGAAAGGTTTCTGAGCTTCAAGGAAAGGTTGTGGATGTTGGCTGGGGCTTCGAAAGGCTACTTTGGTTCTATACAGGGTATGAAAATGCTTATGAGGCAGTATTCCACAATGAATTGGAAGAGCTAAGAAAAAAGCTTGGCATAAAATTTGACAGGAAGCTTTTTCACGATTTCTCGATGGCTGCAGGCAGCTTAAATGTTGATGAAGTAAAAGATCTAGGCAAGCTAGAAAAAGAGGTTTTTGAAAAAACAGGCATAACGAAAGAGGTATATAAGAATGAGCTCAGGCCACTACAAGCCCTTTATTCAATACTAGACCATACAAGAACCTTGCTTTTTGCAATATCAGATGGAGCATTGCCTTCAAATATAGGTGGTGGCTACAACCTGAGAGTAATATTAAGAAGGGCTTTCTCCTTCATAGATGAATACAAGTTTGATATAAACATAGTGGAGCTTGCAGGGAAAATAGCAAAGAGCCTTTATGGCTTATATCCAGAGCTGAGCCAAAGCTTAGATACATTCAGCAAGGTTATAGATATAGAAAGAGAGCGCTACGAGAGAAGCAAGGAGCATGCAAAAAGGATAGTAGAGGATATGCTTTATAAGAAGAAAGAGATTGGTGCAAAGGAGATAAAGACTCTTTATGAGAGCCATGGAGTAACTCCGGAATTCCTCAAAAGCATAGCAGAAGAAAAGGGAGTAAGCATAGAGGTGCCAGAGAATATTTATTCTGAGATAATAGAAGGAGACTTCGCCAAAAAAGAAAAAGAGAAGAAGATAAAGATAGAGCTCCCACAACTTCCAAAGACTGAGCAGCTTTACTACTCTTTTGCAACTGAATCAAAAAGTACAATACTCTTTGTAAAAGAGAATTATGTGGTTCTTGACAAAACGCCTTTCTATCCAGAGGGAGGCGGCCAAGAAGCTGATAAAGGAACAATAAATGGGGTTGAAGTAAAAGATGTGCAGAAAGCTGGAGATATCATAGTGCATATAATGGGGGAGAATGTAGAAGGCAGGAAGGAGTTTATGCAGGGCTCATTGGCTGAGGCAAAGGTGGATATAGAGAGGAGGAATAGGCTTATAGCCCATCATACTGCAACTCACCTTATTAGTGCCACATGCAGAGAAATATTAGGCAAACACGCATGGCAAGAAGGCTCAAACAAAGGCTTTTCAAAAGCCCATATAGATGTTGCTCATTATGACAAGCTTAGTGAGGAAGAATTAAGGAAGATAGAAAAAAGAGCGAACGAAAGACTGTTTAACGGAATAAAAGTAAGTGTAAATGAAATGGAGAGAGGGGAAGCTGAAAGGAAGTTTGGCTTTTCAATATATCAAGGCCATGGGGTGCCTTCAAAGAGGATGAGAATTGTTACAATATATACAAAAGATGGTCAGCTTATAGATGCAGAAGCATGCGGCGGACTACACGCTGTAAATAGAGAGCATTTGCTTGGAATTATAAAGATAATAGGCTCAAGCAGGGTGCATGATGGCATAGTAAGGATAGAATATGTTGCTGGTCCAGCTGCATTAGATTATTTTGAAATGGAGGATTCACAACTCTCAAAGCTTTCGCCTTTGCTCAATCTCGAAAAAGAAAAGATATATGATGGAGTTGTTGCCCTAAAGGAGAAGCAGAAGAAGCTATTTGATGATTATAAAGATGCTGTTGAGATAGCCTCAAAGAAGATTGCAGAGCAAATGGAAGATAGAGACGAATATGTAATAGAGCTTGATGCTCCAGTAGAGCTTATGAGAAGCTTGGCAAGCGAGCTTACGAGCAAAAGGAAATGCGTTGTGCTTGTGAAAAGCAAGAGCTATGTGGTTTGCATGAGTTCAAGCGATAAAAGTGCAATAGATTTTGCTAAGTCAAAAATACCTAATTTCTCAGGTGGCGGCTCTAAGAAAGTAGCAGAGGGAAGGCTTTCTTAAGGTGATTTAATAGATATTTATCTTTCTTTTGTCTATCCTATAATTTACATACTGCCAGCCTATGTTGCGAACGGCGCGCCAGTGATATTTGGTGGCGGCAAGCCTTTAGACATGGGCAAAAAATTTCTTGGAAAGCCTATATTCGGAGAGCACAAAACAATAAAGGGCCTTATAAGTGGCCTAGCAAGTGGAATAATAGTTGGGGCAATTGAGTCTATATTTATACCATACATGCTTTTCATAGGCATTATGCTCTCTTTAGGCACGCATGCAGGCGACCTCCTTGGCAGCTTTATTAAAAGAAGGCTTGATATGAAGTCAGGCTCAAATCTGCCTTTCTTTGACCAATATCTTTTCTTTATCTTTGCACTTCTTTTTGCATATCCATTTGGGCACTTGCCCAATATAATAGGAATAGCTTTCCTATTAGTCCTTACTGGAATTTTGCACAGGGCAACAAACTTCATAGCTCATAAAATAAAATTAAAGGAAGTGCCTTGGTAGCCTTAACAAAGTGAGCGAGTGGCAAGGGCTTATAAGCTCCAGAACCAAGGCAATATATTAAGCAAAAGGGCTATTACAACAATAGCGCTTATCGCATTTAGCACTTTTTTGCTAGCCTCTAATTTGTATATTTGCCAGCCGTCGAAACCAGGTATTGGCAGCAAGTTTACAACTCCCACAAGGAAATTTAGCAAAAATGATAGCGAGGAAAGTGTGAATATGAAATAGATTATTGAGCCAGCAATGCCTGAAGGCATGTAGCCCTCTTGAACATAGACTCCTATCTTGCCAGTTTGATTGGTTTTAAAGGTGTAGAGACCTTTATTTGTTTCTACACTCACCGTTGAGAAAGGTTTGTCATTGGCAGCAGCAACCTTAAAGCTTGTAAGGTTCTCTATTGGGTAGTTATTCCACTTCAATATTATAGAGCCAGGCGCTATTACATTATTTGCCGGATAGCCAGGTATTGTTGCCACAACGCTAACATAGGTGTGCATGAAAATACTTAGGTAAGGTATTATTGCAAGCATAACAGCAAAGAATAATATGCTTGCCAAAAAGTTGGATGAAACTCCAGCAATGAATATCCTTTCCTGCTTCTCTTTGCTGAGCTTTTTCATTTCTTTCTCATCAGGCTCTACATAAGCCCCTAATGGAATTATTCCAAATAAGAGAACCCCAACAGATTTTAGTTTTATCTTTGCTATTCTTGCCAAAACACCATGAGAAAACTCATGCACTACAAGCAATATTACAAGGGCAAATATACCTGCAAGCAAAGGCATTGTTATTCCAGGTATTATTGGAGCAACCCCTGGTATTTGGCTATTTATTGCATTGTAGTTCGGCTTTCCATAGAAAAGGCTTTGTATAAAGTATATCGTTGATGACAATATAGAAACTGCATTGTATATTATTGAGCCTGCGGCAAGAGCAGCAAAGCCCCCTATAATCGTTATTGAGTCAAGGGCAATGCCATAATAATTTGTGCTCGCGCTTACAGTATTGTTTGCAACAGCTTCGTTTATTCTTGAAGTAATCTGAGGCACATTTATAAAGCCCATTGCAAGGTAAGTATAAGGAAGAACAAAAAAGAGCATTAAAACAAGACTAAGCATGCCTATAGCAAAGACCTTCTTGTTCATGTACTTGAATATGAATATTGAAAATATGCCAAGGCTTAATGTAAGGCCCCATTCAGCAAGCCAAATCCAAATTTGCTCACCATGCTTTGAAAGAGAGTCTATGAATTTTATGCCATGTTTGCCGCCAAGCATATAAGCTCCGTATGAGCCTTTGAATTTGTTGATGAATGCTATTGCTTGGCCGCTTATAGCAAGTAGCAATATAGCGCTAAACCATCTAATGAGAACGTTGCCATTAGACAAATATAGGTATGAAATCGCCAGCATTGTTAGAAATATTATTCCAATGTTTGCTATCTTTTTATACTTCTTGCTGAGCTTCATTAAGACCACTCTAAACTTCTCATTTTTTATATATTTATAGCTTTTTATAAAGATGGTAAAAAGAGGGTTTTGCATGGAATGCGAGATCTGCGGAGAGGAAACAGATATGGTTTATGTGGTAGAGGTTGAAGGGGCAGTAATGAACGTATGCGCAGAATGCGCAAAAGGCAAGAAGGTTGTGCAAAAGATAGACTTGAGCAAAAAAGAGAACAAAGAAATAAAGCAAGTCAAGAAAGAAGAAGAAAAAGAGATAGTTGATAATTATGGCTCATTGATAAGAAAGGCTAGGGAGAAACTCGGCTTGCCTTTGAACGTTTTGGCTGAAAGAATAAATGAGAAAGAGAGCACATTGCTCAGGATAGAAGAAGAGAAGACACTTCCAACAGACAAGATCATAAAAAAGCTTGAGAAAGAGCTGGGTATAAAATTAACAGAAGAGCCTAAGGAGCAATCTAATGTAAATATAAAGCCGGATGAGCCCATAACATTATGGGATGCTGCTGAAAAGAAAGAAGCAAAGAAATGATTTTTGGTGTATAGGTGGCTGTAGATATAAGCAAGCTTGTTGGAGAGGTGAAAGAAACAATAGAGCTGAAAGAGCTGCATGGAAAAAGGCTTGCTATAGATGCCTATAATACAATATACCAGTTCCTTTCTATAATAAGGCAGCCTGATGGAACTCCGCTTACTGATTCAAAGAACAGGATAACTAGCCATTTGTCTGGTCTTTTTTACAGGACAATAAACATTTTGGAATACAATATAATGCCAATATTCGTTTTTGATGGATTGCCGCCTGTGCTTAAGCAAAGAACCTTAGAGGCAAGGGCCAATAGAAGGGAAGAAGCTTATAAAGAGTGGCAAGAGGCAAAGGAGAAGGGTCTTGTAGAAGAGGCAAGGCTGCATGCTATGGCAAGCAGCAAGATAAGCAAGGAAATTGTTGAGAGCTCAAAAGAGCTCCTCAGTGCAATGGGCATACCTTTTATACAAGCGCCGAGCGAAGGAGAAGCGCAAGCAGCAAGGCTTGTAAGAGAAGGCCTTGCATACGCTGCAGCAAGCCAAGACTATGATCTATTCCTCTTCGGCTCAGATATAGTTGTAAGGAACCTCACAATAAGCGGCAGAAGAAAGCTTCCCAAGAAGAATGTTTACATAGAGGTATATCCAGAAAGAATATTTTTGAATAAGCTTCTTGAGCATTTCAGCATAAACCAAAATGACTTAATATGGATAGGCATATTGATAGGCACAGATTTCAATTCAGGCATAGAGGGCATAGGCCCTGCAACAGCATTAAAATTGGTCAAAGAATATAAATCAAGGGATAAGCTTGTAGAATTTGTTGAATCAAAATACGAAAGTTTCGATGTTGACCCATTTGAAGTTGAAAAGATATTTTTAAAACCTGAAACAAAAGAATTGAGCGAAGAAGAGATCAAAAGGCTCGATAGCTTGAAGCCAGACAAAGAAAAAATAATAAGAATTATGTGCGATGAATATGAATTTTCAAGGGACAGGATAGAAAAATTTACAGAAAAGCTGCTTGAATTGAGTGGCTCAAAAGGCCAGAAGAGCCTCTTCTAATAAACGGCTAAAAATTTTTATAAATTTTTGAAAAAAAATAATTTTTTGGTGGTTCTATGGCTAAGAGGAAGATAGGAAAAGCATACAGGAAAGTAGCATTGATAAAGGAAAAAAGAGCCGCCAGAGAGAAGTTCAAGAAGATGAAGAGAAGGTATTACTATGCATAAAAAAGCTAAGCCTGTCGCATACCTGTGCAGCTCAAGTTTAAGCAAAGAGCAAATATTGGAATGCATAAAGAGGTCAAGCGACTCTCAAGGCTTTGCTCAGGTTTTCAAAAATAAAAAAGGAATAAGCGACAGGCTGCTTGCTGCCTATCTGAATGCAAAGATAAGAAAAGAAGAAGGCACAATGCGCTCAAACTCTTTGGCTATAGAGATGCTTCTTTTTGTTAGCGGACAGATGAACATATCAAAAGCCATTCCAGATTGTGGCATTTCTAGCGGGGATGAATTTATTCTGTTTGCATCAAATGAAGAATATGCAAAAAAGGCTATAGAGTGCTCAAAATCAAATGTTATAAAGGAGCTCAAGCTAAGCCTTTTTAATAGAGAAGCCCCAAGAATCGCTGTTTCAGAATTGCTCGAATTCTAAGCCAATAAGCTTGCAAGAAGGTATGAAATGACAAAGCTTATCAATGAGCCGCCCACCCATGCAATTGCTATGCTCTTTATAGGCGCCTTTAGCAAAAACCTATTTTTATAGCTTAAACCACTTCCATATACGCTTGATATGAAGGTTTGTGTATTTGATAAAGGTATTCCAAACAATGTTGCCAATTCTACAAGCGCAACAGAAACAATCTGCGAATTTAGTGCATTTATATAGCGCAATGATATTATTTCATTTCCGACCCTTCTTAGTTCACCTTTGCTAAACAATATGCTGCCAAATACTATTGCAATTGAAACAGCAAAAAGAGATACGTAGCCTTTTGGCAGTATAGAATACAAAAGGCCTATAGTGTTTGCACCTAAAGTAAATGCTGCAAAGAATGAGAAGAGTATTAGGAGAAGCTTTACCCATTTTATTACATTCCATATTCTTTTTCCATTTGAGATTCTATAAGAAAACGACATGAATGGCTTGATTGTTATTATTGATATAATTGGAGCGAGGATCCAGAAAATTATTATAAGCATTACAAAATACCAATCAATCTCCAAGTGCATTGCCAAGCTAATGCCAATTAGTATGCTGGTAAAATTTACAGACAACGATTGGGGCACACGCATTTTGTGAGAAATTAGAAAAACAATTATGCCAATTGACAGTGCAATTATAGATAGCTTATAGCTGACGAAAGGCAATATTGCAGATGCTCCTCTCCTTATCAAATCCCCTTCAAGCAAAAGGCCAGCGATATAGCCTGTTATAGTAAGGAGTATACCATTCCTTCTGCTAATTATTCTGCTCTCTATTATAGAGCCTGAGCATACAGGCAGGTTATTTCCTGAAACAAGAGATATTAGTATAAAAGACAAAACAAGGATCAAAATTTCGCTTATCACAAAATCACGAGACTATTGAAGACATTACTGTTAGGAATATATCTGAAGAATCTTCGCAATTGTCTAGCACATCATCAGCCTCATGGGCAAGCTCCATTATATGGTAAAATGTTTTGTAATCAATTTTTTTGGTATACGCAATGTCAAAAAGACTATCCTTTATATTATCTCCTTCTTCCTCAAGCTCCTCTATTCTACTTCTAAATTTCCTAATCTCGCTAAGCCTATCACTAACATGCATCTTCTTCATAGTGCTTAAAGCTTCTTTTGCAAAGCTGTTCATCTTCAAAAGCCTTTCTTTGACATATTTATCAAGCTCCTTGTTGTGTATATTGTATCTAAGCAGCTCCCTTGCCAGATTGTACATCGAGTCTATAATATTGTCCTCTTTGTTTACAAGCTCAAGCAGATTGTCTATAAGGTTTGGGGCTATGCCACCGCTTGTTACCATGTTTGTTATTTCAAAAGCCACGTTGTCTGACCTTTTCTCCAAATCCTTTATCTTTTCTATAGTGCCTCCTTTCAATATAAGCTCGTCTATGAATGTGCTTGCTTCAATGCCTATCTCTACTATCTGATTTAATTTCTCTAGTATCTCTTTTTCTCCGCCTTGAAGTATCCTTTCTATAAATCCCACATAAATCAACCTTTGTATTCCAAATTAAGTATATCATATATCCTCTTTGCCTTTTTCTTGCCTATCTTGTCAACTTTCATAAGCTGATCGACATTCGCATTTGCGACTCCCCTTATGCTCTTAAATTCTTTGAGTATTTCATATGCGAGCTTAGGGCCCACTCCAGGTATAGATGCCAAAATATTCCTTTGCCATTCCTCGTCGCTAAAAGCCCTTTTTATTCCAACTGCGCGCGGAAATCTTTCTTTCTTGCCCTGTTCCCTTTTTGCAAGCATATACAATATCTCTGCTGTTTCTTCCTCGTTTGCAGACAATAAGACCTGTATGCCATAATCTATGTACAAGCTTATTATAGTGCCTATTATTACCCTACTACTTAGCCTATATTCGCTGCCATCTCCTTCTATTATAAGGATTGGCTTTTCGAAGCTTGAGGAGAGCCTTTCTATTTGGTCAAAAAGCCTATTGTTCATTATTGAATTTTCAAAATCAGCTATGCTCTTTCTTTCAATACCAACACGGTCTGATAGGATATAATCGCCAACAGGCAAAGATGAAAATTCAAGATCAGCGCCTATCTCTCCAAGCTTATCTATCAAATTGAAGTTTCTTTCCCTGTTGTCAACTAGGATTTTAACCATAATTATAAATTGGTTATGCACAAATTAAATAGATTTTCATGGCAAGGCGCGTAAGCAAAAGAAAAAGGCCAAGCAGAGAAGAAATGGTGCTTAGAGAACAGCTCAAGATAGAGGAAGGGGTTTTTGATACAAGGACAATGCTTAATCTTGGCAAACTCTTTACGCATAACATTATTTCTTACATGCATTTTATAATAGCTAGAGGCAAAGAGTCAGACATATATCTTGCAGAACCTGGAAGTGCTATAAAAGGGGATATTGTAGTGGTAAAGATATTTAGGATAGAGACCTCTAGCTTTGATAGAAGGCTAGATTATATAATAGGGGATCCAAGATTTGAAAAGATAAAGAGGAATATGTTCCATATTGTAAATACATGGTGCAAAAAAGAGTTTGGGAATTTGAAGCTTGCTGAGATAGCAAATGTAAATGCACCAAAGCCTTATGCCTCTTTTGGAAATGTTCTGGCCATGGAGTTTATAGGAGAAAATGGGGTTCCAGCAAAAAGCTTAAAAGAAAGTGAGCTTGAAAATCCAGAGAAGGTTTTCAAAGAGATAATAAAAAATGTAAAAAAGCTATACAGAGTAGATCTAGTGCATGGCGATTTAAGCGAATACAATATATTGATGAAAGGAGAAAAACCATATATCATAGATTTTGGGCAGGCTGTTGTTACGGCTCATCCAAAGGCCTTTGAGTTTCTGAAAAGAGATATAACAAATATGGTCAACTACTTTTCTAAAAAGTACAATTTAAATGAGGATCCTGAGGAAATTTTTGTCTCTATTGTGGAGAAAAGTAGCAAAGAGTAAACAAAAGCTACAAAATATATTTATATATCTTTTTTACAAAGTAGTATCGGGGTAATAGTGGAGGTTGCTTTAGTTGTAAATAGAGAACTAAAACAAGAAACTAATGTAAAAACAAAATATGAGGAACTTTTTAAGCAAGCACTTCTGGATTGCAATATACCCACCTTGTATGAGCTCACTATTTTTCCTGTCGAAGAGAGCAAAAACGGCAGGGCATATTTGCCTGATTTCATAACTGCTATGTTTATAGAAGGCAAGATTGTTGTAATTGAACCACATTCACATTTCCTTATAGATTTGTCATATCTTGATAAGCTAGACAAGTTTAGAAAGAAATACGACTTCTATCTCATACTGGCTTCAGACAAGCCTGCTGAAAGAATAATAAAAGCAAATATACTTAATTTCGTAGATGATTTCTGGCTAGTTAAGGAATACAGTATACAAAATGAAGCTAGTATAAAAGATGATATAGTTAGTAAGATTGACGAGCTTAAACAAAAAGTAGAAATTAAAAGCGAAATAGAATTGCTAAGTATACTCTATCCGAAGATAAAAGAAGCAGAGAGAATAAATGCGCTTAAGTCTGCAAAAAAGCAAAACTAAGGTACGTTGTAGCCTCTTTTTTTGAGCTCTTCTTTATCCATAAGACTATATCTCCAGATTATGTCTCCGCGCTCGTTGCTCTGTACTATCCATGGTTTTACAAGAACAATGTCTCCTTCCTTTACCCAAAAGAGCCTCTTTAATCTGCCGGGTATTGTGCAGAGCCTTTCATTATTGTCTGAGCATAGCACCATGAAGTTTGATGCGCCAGTGGCTTTTGTAACTCTGCCAATAAGTTCATTATCTCTTGGCAACACAAGCTTGTGTGCTACTGGTTCTTCTTCTTTCATAAAACCACTAGTAGTATTTTATAGTATACCTTGCGCCACACGCTTCGCAAACTATTGTGACAAAGCCCCTTTCAATGCTGTCAAACCTTGTATCTGGCTTGTGGCACTCTTTGCATATTACATATGTATTGAAATATTTCTTTATCTTTTCGTTTATCTCTTCGTTGTTGACTCTTTTGCTTATTATAAGCCTGCCTTCCTCTATATTTATTGGAGCTGCAAACTCTTTACTTATATACCTTGCAAACTCCTTTATGTCTCTTCTTGCAACATCTGCTATTTGTGAGAAGTTTCTTATTATTGTCTTATTTCCTTGTACTATTGAATCTGCATTTGGTATCTTGAAATCAGAAACCTCCTCGCTAAGCTTTGGCAACTGCGAGAAAGCCCTTTCTAGCAGTGAATCATAGTTATAATCCAAAAATATCACCAAAATTATTTACCATCGAACTAATTTATACCTTTGCTTAGATTTAATTATCAATAAAAATGCGCAAAAAGGTTTTTAATATGCTCGAAATAAAGATAGGCCACAGAGGTGCATCAGGTGAAGCTCCAGAAAACACGCTAAAAAGCTTCGAAGAGGCAATAAAAAGCAAAGAGGCAATAAATGCAATAGAGCTTGATGTGAGGCGCACAAAAGATAAGAAGCTAATAGTAATGCATGATGAGAAGCTCAAGAGGCTTGCACATATAGACAAGTATGTATCTGAGCTAACACTTGATGAGATAAAGAGCATAGACATTCAAGGAGAGAAGATACCAACATTGAAAGAAGCGATTGAGTTAATAGATCATAGAGTCAAGCACATTTTGATAGAAATAAAAGAACCAGGATATGAAGAAGAGATATTGAAAGAGATAAAGGAAGTGAAAGACATAGCAATAATAATCTCTTTTCATGAAGAAGCGTTGAAGAGGGTTAGAGAGCTAGACAAAAAGATAGAAACTGGATTCATATATGTAAATGAAAGGAAGCCAATAGAGAAAGCAAAAGAGCTAAAGGCACAGTATCTGCTGCCGTTGTATAGGTTTACCCACAGGGAAAACATAGAGAAAGCCCATGAAAACGGCTTGAAGGTAATTGTTTGGACAATAAATACAAGAGAAGAAGCAGAGGAATTTGCTGAAAAAGGAGTAGACGGAATAGCTACAGACTATCCAGAAATTTTAAAGGGCTTATAAAAAATTAAATAGAAAAAATAAAAAATCAAAGAATTGTGTATGCTATAAAGACAGGTGCTAGTAGTATTGAGATTGTGCTTACTACCTTTATCATTGAGTTGAGTGCAGGGCCTGCTGTATCCTTTAGAGGATCGCCAACAGTATCTCCAACTACTGCTGCCTTGTGTGCATCGCTTCCTTTGCCTCCAAAGTTTCCTGCTTCTATGTACTTCTTTGCATTGTCCATAGCCGCTCCGCTGTTAGCCATGAAGAGTGCAAGCATAAAGCTTGCAGGTATCATGCCAACTAGAAGGCCGCCAAGAGCTTGCTTGCCAAGCACTATGCCGACAATTATTGGAGTCAATATTGCTATGAGCTCAGGCACAACCAATGCCTTTAGCGCATTGACTGTTGCTATGTCTACTGCCTTCGCATAGTCTGGCTTTGCTTTCCCTTGCAGCAAGCCTTTTATAGTCTTTACCTGCCTCCTTACCTCTTCAACCATCAGGTTGGCTGCCTTTCCTACTGCCTCCATCAGGAATGAAGAGAATACGAAAGGCATTAGGGCACCTATGAAAATGCCTATTGTCACCATCGGGTTAAGTGCATCTATGCTTGTAAGACCTACTGCCTGTGCAAAAGCTACAAACAACGCTGTAGCTGATAATGCTGCACCGCCAATTGCGAATCCTTTTGTTGTTGCCTTTGTTGTGTTTCCTATTGCATCAAGCTTGTCTGTAACCTTTCTTATTCGTTCATCCAAGCCAGACATTTCTGCTATACCACCTGCATTGTCTGTTATAGGGCCAAATGAGTCTATTGTCAATATTGTTGCTGTCAAAGAGAGCATTCCGACAGCTGCAATTCCTATGCCATATAGGCCTGCTGATTCATAGCTTACAAATATTGCTGCAACTATTGCTAGCACAGGGAACCAAGTGGTCCTAAGCCCTGTTGCAAGGCCCATTATAACATCTGTTCCTCCACCGCCTTTTGCTGCTTCTGCAACCTTTATTACTGGCTTGCTTACATTTCCTGTGTAGTAATCTGTTATCCAGAATATTAGTATTGCCAATACCAATCCAGAGAGTACCGCATAGAAATAGCTTAAAGGCAATGAGAGGTAGTTTGTCATTATGAAGTCAAGTATTGCTGCTATTATTACTGAAGAGCCTATACCTTTGTAAAGGGCTCTTGTTGCATTTTCATTCTTTACCTTTATGAAAAGAAGGCTTAGTAAGCTGCTAACAATACCTATAGCAGCTACATATAGAGGATATGCAAAATTTACGAGGGCTGAAGAGACTCCATAAGCTATTAGCAATGCTGCAACCAAAGTGACAGCATAGCTTTCAAATACGTCTGCGCTCATTCCAGCACAGTCTCCTACATTGTCGCCAACATTATCTGCTATCACTGCAGGGTTTCTAGGGTCATCCTCAGGCAGATTAAGCTCTGTTTTTCCTACAAGGTCAGCGCCAACATCTGCAGCCTTGGTGTATATGCCGCCACCAACCCTAGCGAAAAGCGATATTAAAGAAGCGCCGAAGCCGAAGCCTATGAGGAGCTCAACCTTTGAGATTGTAAGGTAAGCAAGAAGCAAGCTTATACCAATAAGGCCAAAGCCTACAGCGGCAAAGCCAGTTACTGAGCCACCTATTATTGCTGTCTTGAATGCTTCGCTAGTTCCTTTTTCAGCGCTCTTCGCAGTTCTTACATTTGCCCTTACTGCAACGTTCATGCCTAGGTATGCTGTAAGGTAAGAAGCTATCGCGCCTGTCAAGAATGCTATTGTTATTTGCAAGCCGTTTGGCAAGAACAAGAATAGTATTGCCAATATGATAGCAAATACTGCTATTGTTTTGAGCTGTCTGTTGAGATATGCAGAAGCGCCTGATTTTATTGCACTTGCTATCTCTTGCATTTTTTTATTTCCTTCTTCTTTCTTAAGTGTCGCATATGCAGCAAATACTGCATACAGTACAGACACTATACCCACTAGTAGAGTGTAGTAGTAAAATTCCATAGAACCCCCTATGCTTATACTTATTCTATTAAATCTTTTTAAATTTTGCGCAATAAATTTTACGCCAAAAGAGTAGCAAAAGGTTTGGGGGGCAAGAAAGAGTAGAAAAATTAATAGGAGAGGGAGGAGAAATAGGTGGGGGATTACGAGTTCCCAACCTCAAAAGATATATGTTAAAGCAAGTATTTAAACAGTTCCAAAATATGCATTTTATTTGTAAGAATTCGTCAATTTGTATAAGGCTTGCCCCATTGGAATCTGGTATAATTTGATCTAATGTCTATGTTCCTGAAGGGGTAGCTTCCTTTCGCTATATCTATTATCGCTGCACGCTTCATCCTTACATGTTCTTTGTCAAATATACTTATATGCGGCTTGACTGCATTCTCAATTGCGTCTTTTTCATTTTCAAAAAGCCCAACCCCAAAAAATCTGTAGCTGCCGCTCATAGGCGCAAGGAGTTGGAAGGTATTCATAAACGGCAGCTCTTCATCATAGCCTTTATAATATTCCATCATTTTTATTGACCTTGCCGGAGAGTCCTTTGTAAAAATATAGTTTACAAAATAGGCTAAGATATAGTTTTTATATGGCTTGTTTATTGATATTGTAAATCTTTTTATAATACCCTCTTTTTTGAGCATATAAAGCCTATACTCTATTGTTGTCCTGCTTATGCCTATCTTTTTAGAGAGCTCGCTAATGCTTTGCCTAGAATTGCTTGTCAATTCTTTTAATATTGCTTTATCTTTTTCATTCAAATTTGATAGGCTTATCTGCTCAGGATTTATAGGAAGATAGCCGAAATTAGTAAGCATAAGCTCGCTAGGATATATCCTTGGCTCGAAATCAGCAAAATAGCCTGGTAGCTTGCTCTCCCATACTATATAATTCATAGGGTCGTTTGACCTTACATGTATTATTAAGTCGAAATCTCCTTCGCAAATGTAGGCATTGCTCACATACAAATCATTCTCAAAAAGCTTTTGGATAAACTCCTTGCTGGGTTTTTCATTGTTGAATTTAACAACAAGCACATGCCTTTGTGTTATTCCTATTTTGTCTTCATCAAGCTCAAGGGTATATCTTATCTTTAGCTTTTCTTCCAAATCGCTTAATATCTTATATGCAGTAGCCCTTGAGCACTTGGCGGCTTTTGAAAGCTCTTCCATAGAGGCGGATGAGTCCTCACTAAGCTTTCTTAATATCGCTTTCTCTTTATAGCTATGGAAATCCACAAGAAAGAATATGGATAGGATGATATAAAAAGGTTACCAAAATGACGAATTTTGTCTATATTTTTTGCACAAAAAGCTAGGCTTTTATTAATAATCTTCTTTTTCTCTCTCTGATAAAATGAAGCTAAAAAGCAAAGGTTATATTTTAATTGTATTGGCGGTAATAGAGCTATCCTTGCTCACAGTTTTCTCTGGATTAGGCGTTAGGAGCGTTGGCATAGTGCAATTCCTTTTCTTCATTTTCCTTACTAGCACAGCTGTTTCGTTTGCAGCTGTAGTTGCGGCAAAAAGGCTCAAGCACTTAATACTTCTCATATTAAACCCAAGAACAGTTGCTATCCTTTCCATAGCAGGCATATTGAATTATGCTGTTGCGCAACTTTTTTTGACTATGGCTGTGAAAGGCACGAATCCTGTTGTTGTAAGCCTTGTGCTTAAGCTATGGCCCATATTCCTAGCTTTAATGCTGCCTTTTACACTTAATATAAAAATAGCAAGAGGCCAGATAGTAGCGCTTATTATGGGCTTTATTGGCATATACCTTTTGGCAACGCATGGAGGCATAGCGATGAAGCTATTTGGAGCTAGTTATATTGGCATAGCTATACTTTCTACACTTGCAACAGCAAGCTCTAACGTTATAATAAGATCACAGAATCAAGATGTATTTAGCCAGGTTTTCATATTTAATGCAAGCTCTTTAATATTCATAGCAATGATTGCTTGGCTTATGAACATTCAATTTGTGCCAATGGATCAATATACAATAATCTCCTTCCTCTTCTTGGGATCAATCTCATATGCCCTTGGGGCTCTTATGTTCTTTTATACATTCAAGCTTTTCGACCCATTGCTAATGGCTAATGCAACATATGCAACTCCTTTGCTTACAATACTTTTTTCTTATTTTATAATGGGCACAAAGTTCTATGCTTATTATCTTCTCTCTTTTGCATTCATATTGGCAGCACTTATAATACAGCAGCATTATGCAAAGAGAGCTCCGGAATATGCATCCAGGCATTCTAGCGAAAAGAAAAGAACAAACCTGTATATGTTTGATATAAGCGGCGCTTTTGTAAATACGAAAAACAGCCAAATAATAAATATGATAAACAAGAGTGGCAGAGCAATAGGGGCAAAGATAAGCAGTGATATGCAGCACCTTAATTTGGTTGACCCTAGCAAATATGGCTGTATAATGTTTACCACAAAGGAGCATAAAGGCTATGCAAGCCCAGAAGAGCTTGAATTTATAAGGGATATAGTTGGAGCTAAAGAGGATGAAGACGTGCTTGTGTGCATAGGCAAGCCAGAAGAGGCTGAAAAAGCAATAAACGAATACTTTGATTGGATAGATAAAATAGAGAAGCCAGCAATAGAACCTTCTGATAAAAGAAATTTCTTCTCCTAGCTTTTACAGTATTTAAATCTATATTGGCAATATATTTTTATGGAAGAAGAGGGTAAGAAGGCAAGAAAACGCAATTTTGAAGTGGGCGTCTTTCTGCTTAACATATCTTCAATAATGCTCCTATTTTCTTCCCTTTTTGCCATTCAGGTGTTGTCAATAGCATACGGCACAGGGGCTGGCGCCTTAATACAAAGTAGGCAAGACAATTCTACTGTTGCCCCAATATTGAGGCCTAGCGTTGAGAATATAACACATATTTACTCTAGCATAGCAGAAGCCTATATACTGTTCATAATTGCATTAATAAGCGAAGGAATTGCATTCCTTTTTATTTCAAATGAGAGAAAGAGTAGTAAAAAATATGTTGCTATGCATGCATCTCTTGTTCTTATCTTTGCCCTTCTTTACTATATAATAATCTCAAGCCTGTCAATAATCAATATAATGCTCTATATAGAAATAGCAATGATAGCAATTGTGCTTTCTTTTGGCACAGACGCATATTTAAGTTATGCATTCTCCTCTATCCAAGGAAGGCAACAAAAAAGGGTTAGCATAAACATAAATCCATCTACTCCTTTTGGCAACGCTCTTGAACTGCAGGAGAAGATTTTTTCTCAGATAAAAGGAAATATGCGCATAGTGGACAAGCATTTCAACTCAACAAGCCTGTCTAATCTATACAGGCTTATCTATCCATTTTTGAAAAATATAAATGCAATAAGAATAATAACCTCAAAGGAGATGATAGACAAGAACTTTGCAGTGAATTACAATGACTTAAAGGTAGAGCTTTCAAAAAGCAACATTGAATTGGAGCTAAGGATAATGGACGATGACGTAGCAAAGGAGCAGCATGAAAGGTTTATCTTTGATTCTGAAAATGCTTATAAAATACCGCCTATAAACATAATAACAAGGAAGAGCGAACACATAGTAAAAATGCCTCTTGCAGACGCAAAGAAACGCTATGAGGAGCTTTATAAGAAATCAATAAAATTCGAGAATTTTTACTCTATAGAGAATAACCAAAGTCAAAATTAAAAGAGCTTTGAATAGATATCTTTATCTTTTTTTCTAGATTTATAATATAAGAACCCGTGGGCGAGCCTATGCCTAAAATAAAGAAAATGGCGACCAAAAAGAGGCTTGTAGCTATTAAAAAGAGCGTCAGAAAGATAAAAAGCAAAGATGCAAAGATCGAAAAAAAGCAAAAGAAAGCAAAGGCAATTTACAAAAAAGAATCAAAAAGGATTGAAAAGATACCAAGCAATTTTGAAGAGCTGCTCCAAAATAGAATAGAAAGCAAAAAATTGACTTTTGTTAATGTGCCTGTATTGCAAGATCTTCTTTATACCTCTACACCTTCATTGAGGGAAATTGCATATAAATCTGGTTTTTCTTTTGGTAAAAGCCTATATGAGAATGGAAAGAGCATAGATAAGCTAGCAGAAGCACTGGAGGCTGCAGGGCTTAAAAACATGCTTTATTATCCATTCAAAGACAAAGCAATAATAAAAGCAAAGCCAGAAAGCAATTATAATTTAGGCAAGGCTGTTCACATATTTGAATCAGGGATAATAGCGGGCTTCATGAGCGCTGCCTCTGGCAAGATAATATATGTAGAGGAGAATAGATGTGGCTTTGAGGGAAATGACTTTTGCGAGTTTTACGCAGAGCCAAGGGAAAGTCTAAAGCCAGAAGAAGAATACAATGAGGAAGTTGTAGAAGATATAGCAAAGATAGCAAAATCAGAAAGCGGCTATAAGCTTTCGCAAGAATATTTGCTATTCTCAATGCTGCCTTTGATGAAAGAGCCCATAAAAGATGAAATCTCAAAGCTTCTTTTTGCAGCAGGCTCGGCATTGGGCAAAAACAAAGAAATGCCAAACATAGAAAACCTTGCAAATAAGCTTGGAATAAATGCGCATGCTGACAAAAAAGGTATAGTATTAGAATATAATACATTGAATTCAATCAGAGGCTTCGTAGATATTTCTTCTGCTTTTTTTGCTGGAATAGCAAAGAGCTTAGGTGGCAAAAGCATTGAGCTTATAGAAAGCCCAACGAAGGAAAATACATATAGGGTATATATAAAGCTCTCATAACATTTTGAAAAAATTATTGGAAGAGATAGGTTTAGAGTTAAGGCGGCGTGTAGCCTTGCCACCAGTTGCCCACAAAGTTAACGTTATTTATCTGACCATTGTTGTTGTTTCCACTATAATCATTGGCATTGCCATTTAGCGGCCACCAGCCAACAAGGTGCTGCAAATCAATAGGTGCGCCGCCTATGCCCTCTTGGTATAGGGCTTGTAGATCAGCTTGGGACAAAGAGGTGTTATACAGTTGAACATTTGACAAGTACCCTCCTTCTAATCTAGTAGAGCAACACCACCAACTTCCTAATTCGAAGGCATAGCCATATTGTGGATAATCTGAAGGTGGCGGAGAATTCCATGTTACATTATTGCAACTTCCATCTACACATATAGCAAGATAATTACCACTGGCACTTGGGTTATAATGAAAAACATCAGCCAAAAATACTTCCTTGTTGTAAGGTATACCACCATATCCTACACTTTCTGCACCGGCATTTGTACAAGCACCTCCAGAGCTATACCATTGTACGGAAAAAACACTATATTGTGATGATGAAGAACTACCAACCCACAAGCCTGATGTGCATCCTGTAGTCTCTTGTACTAAAGCACGACTTGTGCTACTATTTAATAGAGTAGCTTCATCAAACCAAGCGGTGATCGTATACGAACCGCCATCCCATGCGGTATTGAGGGTTGATGATGAGGGCACATATACCCATGATACACTTGTATTAGGGATATAAGCTGTATACTCCGGCAGCTCGCCCTGGCACTCGCCCTCGAGGTTTATGTC
>JAGDYD010000006.1:20563-23574 GCA_023256515.1 Microcaldota archaeon | reverse complement strand
GAGTGTAGTATGGCAGCAGGCAAAGAACAAGCTGCTTATTGAAAAGGCAATCCTGCTTTATTTATCTGAGAGAAGTGCATAATTAAGTTAGCCCCAAATCTCTGCTTTTATTTTGGATGCAGGTATGCCAAGATTTTGGAGAGCCTGCTTCATTGCGGCTGTAAATGCTTGAGGACCACATATATAAGGATCTCTTTCTGCGAAATCAGGTACTCTCCTCTTTATCATATCCTCGTTTATATGGCCTTTTTCTCCTTCCCAACCATCTCCAGGCTGCGGCCTTGTAACAGTAACAACCAGATTCATGCCTATACTTTTTGTCATTTCTTCCAGCTCTGCCTTTCTTATTATTTCATTTGGATACCTTACACTGTATATCAGAGAGGGGTTTACATCAAGCTTTTTGTCTCTTATATACCTGAGCATAGACATGAATGGGGCGAGACCTGTGCCACCAGCCAAGAAAAGGACTTTCTTGTTCTTATTTGGGTCAAATCTGAATTGACCATAAGGGCCTGCTATATGATATATATCCCCAACTTTTGCAGTCTCAAGCTTAGATGTGAGTTTGCCATGTGCCATGCCTATAAAAAGTTCTATAACATCGCTTCCTGGCGGCGAAGCTATAGAATAAGCCCTGCCAATCTCTTCAGGGGTATTTGCTTTATAATAAAGCATTATAAACATACCAGGATCAAAATTCATCGTGCTACCATCTTGGCTTTTGAATCTGAATATACTAACATCTGGAGTTTCCTTTATTATTTCGCTGAGATAATACGGTTTTTTTAGTATCATGAGAGCACCAAAAATAATCAGTCAGATTTAACATTTGTAAAAGATTCTATTGCTTTCTCGAATTTGCCTATTGTCTTTATTATCTCCTTAAGTTTTGGATTTATATTATAGCCAAGACCATAGCCATGCTCTGTCCTTATATGCGTAGGCTGCAACACATTTAGAGTCATTGAGAGCTCCCTGAGTGTTATTATTAATGTTTTCCTTGTAAACTTCTTGCCTAGCACTGCATATATCTCCTTTGTTGTTCTTGGTGATTTTTCTATAAGTAGCTTTAAAACTGCATAATTTGGCCTACTCAAGAGCTTTCTTATAAGCCAAATTTCATCTTTTTCCTTCATAAATATCAGCCTGAATTTTATTATAATAAATATTTTGCTAACAAACTTTATAAATGTATATTTATTTGGGTAAAATATTCTTCATTATGCTTCTTTTGTTGCTTTTTCTTTGCGCTGTATTAAGCGAAAAGTATTTAAATGTTTTATATAATAATATATGATTGTATACCTAAGTAAATAAAATTTATTTATGTATAAAGTGTTTAGATGTTAAGCATCAAAAATTTCTTAAGGAAAAATAGAAACAGGGAGCGTGCAGAAAAAGAGAACATACCTATAAGCTTTAATATACTAGAAAATGTGGGTGGTGAAGTTCAAGAAATAATAGAATTGCCGATACAAAGAAGTATAATAAAAGCGAATGGCTACTATGCATATAACTTTGCTTCTGATCAAAAGCCGCTTTCAGAGCAAGATAGGAAATTGCTAGGAGAAGCAAAATCATTAATAGCATCAGATATAACAAATAGCATTCCAGAGGGCATGGAATTAAAAGAAATATTTAGCCCTACATATTTCGAAAAAGCTAGAGAAGTCGCTTTAGGCTACCTGAAATCTTATTTGCCAACAGAAAGGGCTTACTACATTTCTTATATAGCTGCATCAGATACTATAGGCTTCGGTCCAATAAGCCTTTTGCTTGAAGATAGCAAAAACATAGAGGAAATAGAGATAAATGCACCGACATTGCCAATAAGCGTATATACCTCAAAATATGGCAGATGTTCTACAAATCTTAGATATAATAATGAAGAAGATTTCAAAAGGAGCATAAACAAATTGCTCTATCTTGCAGAAAATGAAATAAATAGCACTAATCCTATTGTAGATGCTGAGATAGGAAACATAAGAGTGCATGCACAGATAAAGCCATATGCCCATTCTGGCGGCTTCGCTTCTATAAGGATAGAAGGCAGGAAAGAGATTGGTGTAAAGAAGGTTGTTTCAAATGGAACGGCAAGCCCAGAGCTTCTTGCTTATATATGGCTTGCCCTTGACTCTAGACTCAATATAATAATAGCAGGAGCCCCAGCAAGTGGCAAAACAACACTTCTTTCCTCGCTTATTTCTTTAATACCAAGATATAATAAAATAGTAATAATTGAAGATGAAACAAATGAGCTAGAGAATTCTGCGTTTGTAAATGCAGTATCAATCTATAGCTCTAAAAAAGGCATAACCCAGGAGCAACAAGTAATAAATGCGCTTAGGATGAGGCCAGACAGGCTTATTGTTGGAGAGATTAGAGGCAAAGAGGCTAGGGAGATGTTCTCTGGCTCAAACCTTGGCATACCATTTATGACAACTATGCACAGCAATGAAGGTGGCTTGTCTATATTGCGAAGGCTAAGTGTACAGCCTATGTCTGTAGAGGCAAGCGCATTGAGTATGCTTGATTTAGCTATATATATGAAGCAAACAGAAGTTAGCAGAAGACGTATAGATATTGTATATGAATACAGCTGGCTAAGCAGAGGCGAAATAGATGGAACACAGGGCATAGATGTTGGGAATGTAGACAAAGTAAGCATTGAAGAGATAGCAAAAAATGGCTTAATAGACCTAGAGAAATTAAAGGATTCCAAAGTTATTGGAAGATTTGCATACAAAAATGGGCTTAGCAGGAAAAAAGCTATAGAAGAATTAAAGAAAAGAGCAGAGTTCATAAAGAGCATGCAAAATTTGAAGGAGCAGGAAATAGAAGAAGAAATAAACAAATATGGTGTTTTAATTGGATAGCATATATATAGTAGCTTTATTACCAATACTCTTTATAGGGGCTGCATATATCAACCTTAGAAAGTTTTATGAAGAAGCTAATGAAAAGAGAAGCATTATAGATTTATTTTATCTGGCGCTCGAATACCACTC
>JAGDYD010000006.1:0-20553 GCA_023256515.1 Microcaldota archaeon | reverse complement strand
CATACTCAATGCTCTTGAAAGTATTTCAAATAAAAGCAGAGGGAATAAAGCAAATGAGGCGATAAGAAAAGGCATAACAAAAATGCTTTTGTCAGGCAATATTAACGAGCATATAAGCAAGATACTAAAAGAAAGAGGCTTAGAAGATTTGGACTATAAAGGCTTAGAGCACTCTGTATACTTAAGAGAGCAGGAAGTACCTATTAAAATGCATTATTTAGAGCCTTACATGCAGAGGAATGGTACTTTAAGTATGTTTATATCAACAATAATACCCTCATTCATAATACTCGGCTTCATAGCTTCTTCAATAACTTCCCATAATGCAAATACTGGACCATTGTTCTTTTCAATAATTGTTTCCCTACCGGCACTATATGCATTAGGCGCATACGCTTCCCAGAGGCGCCTAATAGATGTATTTGAAAGCTGAGGCATTTGTAGGAGCAAGTGGAATATTATTCATTTTGCTAGGCTACATGAATTTAGCAATTGTGGCTGTTATAATAGGGTTAATACTGCATTTTGCAAGGTTCAAGAAAAAAGAGAACCAAGAAATTCTTTACGAAACTGAAGAGATTTACAACAAGACAAAATCATCTTTAATAACTCTTGGTAGACTAAGCAATAAAAGCAAGTTTTTCAGGAATGTTTTCATATCTTATTGGGCCGGAAAAGAGATTGAAGATAAAAGAGATTGCCTAGAAGGAAAAATAGCCTATGCTTTGGCAAATTCTTCGCTAAATGCAAATTCAGCATTAAACTCCATATTGTTAATTAAAAGGGAAGAAAAGCTTAAGCAGGAGAAAGAAAAGGTGCTAAACAGAGCAAAGGCTATGAATTCAATAGCATGGCTTGGCATATCCTTCTTCTTCCCATTTTTCTCAGGCATAGGGATTAGTATAATGAAAGAGAGCAGCATTATCTCTGGTATAAGCCAAAGCAGCTATTCTCTATTTTTAAGCGGCACACTGATTTACATGCTAGAAGCGATATTTGCGAACAGCATATTTCAAAACATAGAGAATGGTTTGTATTACGGCATTATAAGCTCAATATTGCCAATCTCGATTGCACTTTTTGTGTTCAATATAGCTTCCCTGTTTTCTTCTATTTTATAGGTGGTAAAAATGAAAGAGGAGATAAAAGCCATGCTTTGCGTGGCAAAGAGCACAAAAGGCCAAGGGTCATTGGAATATATAATGATGCTTGCAGCTGCAAGCATTGTTATAGTAATGGCATTAGCCATGATAGTAAAAATGAAGCAAGCGGTGATAACAGGAATAAATGTAAACGGTAGCAACATAAGCATCTCATCCGCTATATCAAAAGAGCTTTCATCTATAGCTTCAAACAGTGTTTGAAATGAAGGCCCAAATTTCGCTTGAGATGCTTATTTACCTAAGCCTGTCAGGCTTTTCAATCCTTTTTGCAATAAGCTCAGTAATGCATTATTTGCCAAACTTAAGAAATAGTCTTTCTTATTATCAATCGCTCATTTTAATCTCTGAAATAAACAAGGCATCAATATCATACAGCAATTCAAGTATATATACATTCATACCAAAGGGCTTATGCAACTCAAGCGATACGGGCTCAGAATTGAAGACATATTTCGGCTCTTTTTATATAAGCCCAAATATACGGCTCAAGAAACCCTTTTGCCCTGATGGAACATATGCCAATATTTCTATAAAAATGGAAAATGGATTTGCTGTTGTTGGTAGAGAAAATGAAAGCCCAAATTAGTTTGGAGATTCTTGCTTCTATGAGCATTTCGTTTATGCTCTTTTCTATTTTGTTTTCTTATGCATATGGAGCATATAGCAGACACTACAATGCAAATATAATCAGCAGCATATGCTACATACAGGAAGAGATGCAAGAAAGCCTTATAAATGGCCACATGGCAGGCTTGATAACATGCCAAAGCTAATTGCTATTTCGCTTGATATGATGATCTCAGCCCCTTTCATAGCTATATTATTCTATATAATTTCAAGAAGTGTCTTTGCAATGAATATATATACAAGCCAGCTTTACAGCTATGCTTATTTTCTTTCTTCTTACTTAAATTCACAAATCCATTATGAGTTTTTGAATAATGGCGTTCCTTTAGAGCTTCTTCCTATGAAAGATAACTGCACTACTTGCAGGATACTTACATATTGGAATATTTCGTATGAGGTGCCAATATATGAGAATACAAGCCAGCCTTGAATTTTTGCTTATTCTAAGCGCCATATCTATAGTTGCTTTAGGAGTAATATCTTTTTATGGGCACCAGATGAGCTATGAAAAGCACTTAGCTAACCTTAGCTTAAATATAGACAATTACAGCACAAAAGAAAGTGAATATGGCTTAGGCTTCAGCTTTTCTGCATATGCGCCATACAAAGTAGAATTAGGAGGAGTTTACCTATTAAGCTTTGTAGCAACATGTCAAAATGGCTCAATAAAAGTGAGTTTTGAGTCTAGCAGTGCAAAAGTTTCACAAAATCAATCTAGCTACAATATAAGTGGCATTGTTGCAGGCTATGTATACTTTATTCCAGAAGAAAGCGGATTTGAAAAGATAGAGCTTCATTATAATGCAAGCTGTGGCAAAAATTATTCTGGCAATTATAATATAACAACATATGCGTTCAGCCCAATTCAATATTCGAATTATAGCCAGAACTACTTTGCCATTTACAACAGAACAGAATATATTATATATAACAAATCAAGCAGCAATAATATATTTTATTTAAAATATTGGGGGCATTGCCAATACCAATTTCCAAATACTTCTGTAGCAGTAGAGTGCAGAACAAAAAATGCATGGGATTACGATACATTAAATTATTATTGCTATACTAATGACTTGGGCCTTTACTATACAACATGCATTTACCCTGCAGAATCAGAATATAACATAAGCAATATACAATATGACCAGTATAACTTTTCATATTATTTTAATGCGCAAGCATATTATTATGGCAGGCAAATTTACTTCTCTTTTAATAACACAAAATGCACCTATGTATATTCAGAAGGAAATGCAATAGGAAGGGCTTGCATATACAACATAACAGGCATTGGCCCATTGAATGGGCTTTCATTGATATATAATAAAAGCAAAGAAGGGATAGCAAATCAGAGCTTATATCAATCATACATACAGGCAAAAAATAATATGGAAAGTGTACTTAGCTACTTTAACTCTTCTTATGTAGATGGCTCTGAGATATCGCAGATATATAGTGCAATAGACTACTATACAAAAGAATCAAGCGCATTAGAAAAAGAAGGCTTTGAAAATATTAGCAGTTGCATTATTGACAATAGCAAGCTCGCTTGCAAGCCAATATACCCATTATCATACATAATATTGGCAAACCTAAGTATACGAGTTCCTGCAACGACCCTTTATTACGAAGGGAGTATACTCAAGATAAGCTGATACAATGAAATTCCAATTAGCAACAATAGAGGCAATTGCTTCTATAATCTTAATCACCTTTTCCCTTGGAATTTTATATAGGGGTTTAAATAATGCTTATGCAGGCTTATCTGTTGGCAGAGAATTTTTCCTAGAAAACATAGCAGCTTATGATTTTATAGATCAAGCATACAAAAATGCTTCATTAGGCTCTTGCTTAAATTACAGCATAGAAGGAAATGGAACATGCATAGAAGCTTACTTGAGCAAGTATAGCGAAGCTTATGGGCTAAATTTAATTGAGCTTTCAATAAACAAGACATATTCTTATGGAAACATTAGCATCACAAAACAAGGAGTTAAAAGATGCTTTTATTACAATGAAGCCATAGCATGCTTATACCTAGTTGGATAGAGGTGATAAAATATACTATGGTTTTTTAATCCTATTTGCTATAATCTTCTCTTCTATTATGTTCTTATTAGGCGCAAGATTATCTAGCTATTATAACCTGCTCTCGGATGAGTATTTGGAATCTGGATATGCAATAACCTTAGAATCAATTAATGAGATTGCCTCACACTCAAATTCTAGCTATGCATGCTATATTGCAAATCTGGATAATTTATACTGCAAAGACAACATAGCTTATTACGGCGATTCCTACATATTCTTAAAAAGCTAATAGCTAACAAATAAAGATTTAAACAGGTTAATTAAATAATAAAATATGGCCTTGGTGGTGTAACGGCTGCATGAAAGGCTGTGGACCTTTAGGACCGGGTCCGACTCCCGGCCAAGGCCTATGTATAGTTATCTCTATTTTTGAATTTTAAATATGAATAAATAAAAGAAGAGGTATGCCATAGAATTGCAGCACCTTGTTGCATGGTGGCTGTTCAATTTTAACTCTAAAATTATATTGTTAATGGCAACACAGCCAAATAGATGGTGCGTTGCTTTTTTAACAACTGTTGAAATAGCAACATACTATAATGAATAATTTTTTTAAGAAAAAAATTAATAAACAAAATGTAAAAAGTAAAGCATGGATTATTATTTACAATGTATAGAATGCGGAGAAACATATGATAGGCATTATTCGAATCAAATATGTGAAAAGTGTGGCGGGCTTTTAGAAGTAGTATACAAAAAGAGCTTACCAAAAATAAAAAGTATAAGCTCGTTTTGGGATTTAGAACCTGTATTGCCATATGGCAGATATAGAAAATTTGAGGTGGGTCTTACTAAAACAATTAAAGCAAAAGAAAAAGATCTTTGGCTTAAGCTAGAAATCGATAACCCAACACACTCGTTTAAAGATAGAGGCTCTGTTATAGAAGTTGCAAAAGCAAGAGAATATGGCTTTGATGAGCTCGTTTGCGCTTCTACAGGCAATATGGCATACTCGCTGGCATACTATGCAAAAGCCTATGGAATAAAAGCAAAGATCTTTGTTAGCAAAAACGTAAGCAAGGATAAAATGGAATACATAAGAAAAACACATGATGCAGATATCACAAAAATAAATGGAGATTTTACAATGGCTCAAAGGCATGCAGAGCATTATGCAAAGGTGAATAATGTATTCTTGACTGGAGATTATTGCTATAGAAAAGAAGGGCAGAAAACAATAATGTATGAATTAGCAAAGATTAAGCCAGATTATATTTTTGTGCCAGTAGGCAATGCGACATTGATAAGTGGCATGTTAAAAGCGTTGAATGAACTAAAGAATTCAAAGGTTTTGAGTAAAGCCCCGAAGATAATTGGAGTAGAAGCGGAGAAATGCAGCCCTCTTTACAAAGCATTCAAAACTGGAAAGCTTAAGTATGAAAAGCCATATACAAAGGCTGATGCAATAGCTGTTGGCTATCCTACTTTCGGCAACCAGGCAATAGACATGCTTAAGAAATTCAATGGAAGCATAATTACAGTAAGTGATGAAGAAATGATTAAAGAACAAAGAAGATTTTATGATGAATATGGATTAGTTGCTGAGCTTGCAGGAATTGCTTCAATAGTGGCATATAGAAAAATAATGCCTAAAGGCAAAAGCGTTGCAATAATAAGCGGAGGCAATGTTTAGAATATGTAAAGAGAAAAGAACCTGACAATCTTTACTATAAACCTATACCAGCTGCTGCTTTTTCTTTTTACATCTTTAACTAAAGGTTTGTACTTTACTTTTTCTTCTGGGGTAAGCTTCCCTTCTTTCACTATTTCTGTCTTTTTACCGTCTACTATTTGTGTTTCTGTTTTGCTTACTATATCCTTTCTAACCATCGCATACCATTCATCCAATGTGCTACCATGGGCTTTTATCATTCTCAAGAAATCTTTCATTTTTATTCTCCTCCTCCTTCCTGTTCTATCCTCTTCAACTGCAGGGATCAAAGCTGCCTTGTCGCATATTGCTGCTATATCTGCTTGTGAGAATCCCATAGTAGCCCTTGCAAGTCTTCCAAAGTTTATATGACCCAAAGGCATATTCCTTGTATTATATATAAATGCTGCTTTCCTTGCTTTATAATCTGGTGGGGGTATGTATATTGCCTCTCCAAACCTACCGCTTCTCTTAAGTGCAGGATCTATATCCCACGGTGCATTTGTTGCACCTATTACAAATATACCCTCAGGATTCTTTTCAACGCCGTCCATTTCTTGCAAAAATTGATTGACTGCCATGCGCATGTAGCTTTGGGTTTCCCCTCCGCCTTCTCTCTTCATACCCAAAGCATCCAATTCATCAAAAAATATAATACATGGGGTATTCTTTCTTGCTTGCTCGAATATGGCATGCATGTTCTTTTCAGTATTTCCAGCATACATATCTACTATTTCATTTATTCTTGCTATTATCACATTTGCATTAGTCTCCCCAGCTATTGCATTTATAAGATATGTTTTTCCATTTCCAGGCGGTCCATAAAAAAGAACGCCCAAGCCAAGCTTTTTTCCATACGCCTTTAGTAACTCTGGCTTCTTTATTGCAAGTATAATGTTTTCATATATCAGCTTCTTTACTTTTTCCATGTCTGCTACGTCTTTGAATGTCATCTTTGATTTATGCCATTTTGTCTGCTTTATTTGGCCCTCTTCTATTACAGTCTGGCTCTCCTTTTGCTTATCTTCCTGCAACTCCTCTTGAACCTTTGGTATTGGTCCAGCCATCTTCTCTTCTATCTGCTTTAGCCTGGCTTTTGCAGGTTCATAATTTGGATTCTTAGATAACGCTTTTTGATACCATTCCTTGGCTCCTTCATAGTCATGCTGGTACTCACTTATGATACCCATTACATAAGGGGCATCATAGCTATCAGGCTCTATCCTCAATACATAATCTACATCCCTTATCGCTTCATCATACCTGTTCAGTATAGCATAGCTCAGAGCCCTGTTAAAATAGGCATTGGAATAGTTAGGGTCTATCTTTATTGCTTGTGTATAAAGTTCTATAGCTTCATCGAATTTGTTTGCTTCAAAGGCTTCTCCTGCTTTGTCATATAGCTCCTTAGCTAGTGGATTGATGCTTTTGCTTGCATTTTTTCCTTCTGCACTATCTTCTCCTTTCATAATACCACAGCTAGGGTCTAAATGTATTCTATTATTCTTTCTTATGCTTTAAATTATTATCTTTTGTTTTTGTCTAAAAATTTATTGATTTCCTTGTCAACAATTGAAATATACTTGTTTTCCCTCCTATCATTTGAAAATGTGCAGCTCTTGAATTTGCTTGAAAGCTCTTTGACTTTTTTATTCAATTCTTTAAGATACTTGTCTTTAACTTTATATACTCCATTTATCTGATTTATTGCAAGCTGGCTATCAGAAGTTATATGTATTTCATTATCATAGCCAAAGAGTTGGGCCACCTTTTCAAGAGCGCTTATTATTGCCATATACTCTGCAAAGTTGTTCGTTTTTATGCCATTATACAATACTTCCTTTGCTATCACCTTGCCAGAATCATCAATTATAAGATAACCAGATGCACTTTTTCCAGGATTTCCACGGGAAGCACCATCTGTATAAATATAAAGCTTCATTTAATCTATCAGATTAGAATTACACATCTATAAAATACTTTTTGTATAATTAAACTATGATTAAATGTTGAAGGCTCAAACTGCTATAGAATATCTTGTAACATACGGCTGGGCTATATTGATAATGGCGGTAGTGCTATCTGCGCTCTTCTTTCTAGGCGTTTTCAACCCAGGTATATTTGCAGGCCAAGAATGCCTGCTTCCTGCAGGCTTCAGCTGCTCTAGCTTTTATCTTTATCCAAATGGTATGCTGAGCTTGAATCTACTTCAAGTTACCCAGTCACCAATAAATGTAACTGCCATAGGTTGCTCTACAAACCAAACAATATTAAACATGCAGGCACCTTACAATCCACCTTCAAATCAGATCTATATGCCTATAGGCTCAAACTATACATTTACACTTTTTTGCTATCAGGGCAACAGTGTATATACAGGAAAGATAGGGAGCTTGTTTGACGGCTACTTGGTGATAAATTACACTTCAACAACAACAGGATTTCCGCACATAATAACAGGCCAAATAATTGCAAAGGTTTCATAATCAAACTTTGCTTATCTTTCTAAGATCTCCAACTGTGCCAAAATCTAGTGTTTCGCCTTCGCTTATGCAAAGAGCATGCATATTACTTATATCAAAATTTGAAAATATTGGAGAGAGCTCCGATACATCTTCTAAATTTACAGAAACGCCCTCAGCAAAATAATTCATTGCTGGCAAAACGAGAATCTTCTTTCCAGAGAAAGAGCCATACAAGAAGCATTTTATCTTCTCTTTTTTGCCAACGCTTGTATACAATGTTATTGCTGGATGCATATGGCCCATTATGAGCCATTCTGCTTCTTTGCTCTTTTCTCCTGGCAGCTCCTCACCATGGAAAAAGAAGTATTTTCCCAACAAAGCTTCTTGCTTATATATCTTTATGCCAAGGGAATTTTTTAGCCTGTCAACAAAATTATCGTGGTTTCCTTTTATTAGTATGATTTCTTTTATGCTGCTCGATCTTAAGAAATTTATGAATTCATACAATTCATTGAATTCTTCTACATGCACTTTTGAGAATTCGTTTTTTATGTCACCATCTATTATTATCCTTTCAGGCTTCTTTTCCTTCACCACTTTGCCTATCTCTTCTTTTATCTTTCTCAAATTTGCCTTTGGCAGAAATATACCATTTTCAGCCATAACCCCTTCATAGCCCAAATGCAGGTCTGAACATGCTACGGCTGAAAGTTCTTTTATGTATATTATTGGAGTTCCATCTACTATTTCAACATCGCCCAATTCCATGCTAACCCTTGCTTATAAGCTTCAGCACCTCTTTGTGCAATTCTTTTATTCTCTTTCTTCTGTCCTTCATCATGACTATGTCTGCCTCGCCAAAAGTAAGCATAAGATGTGAAAATGGAGAAGGCACTGGCGTATTTATTATCTTATAGCTTATCTCTTTCGATTCAATCATTTTCAATATCTCTTTAGCCCTTGGAAGATCCATTACATCTTCAAGGATCTCCCTGTATGTTTCTTTTAGTATAGGGAAGTTTGGGCTTATTTCCTCTGCTGCAGTAAGCAAAGATTGTGCATTAAACTGCTGTTTGTTAACGCTTATTTTCTGACCTTTGTAGTTTCTAAGAACCATAAAACTCCTTGCAGCACAGTGTCTAAACTTTCTTTTCATCATTTCAGTCCTTCTTATGTTGTCTTTGAGCAACTTGGTAATGTCTGTTTTGAAAGTTGTTTCCAAAGCTTCTTCAATATCTCTGCTGCTCATTTTAAATTCAGAGAAAAGCACAAACCCATTATCGCTTACCATAACACCTATATCTTCATCGTATTTCTCGCCCAATATTATTGCAAGTATTCTTGAAAGAGCATCATTTACACGTCTGCCATAAAGAGCATTGAATATTACATAATTCAAGTCGCTTTTTTTGTCTTCCGTTATTTCGATAAGCACAAATTTGTGGTTTGGAACATACTTTGCAAATAAAATTTGCTCTACAAAATATTGCAATATTGAGCTCTTTGCATTTTTATCTGCAGGAAGCTCATCAAGAATTTCTTGAACCTCATTCGATTTTATTCCTTTAAGAGCAAGAGAGCGCTTTTTAGGTAGTGCTTTTTCAACCGCTTTAGAGAACTTTTCTCTAAACTTTCCAATCTCAATAGCAAGCTCATAGCTTAAAGGAAGCTGCTCAGAAAACCAAGGAGGTATTGTAGGGTATTTTGACTCTGACCTACTTACAAAGCACCTCATGCCCCTTGAATATTCGAATTTGTATAGCCTGCCACCCAATACAAATATGTCTCCAGGTTTAAGCCTCGATAGAAATTCCTCTTCTATACTTCCTATCCACTTCTTACCTTCATATACATCTACTGCAACTTCATCAGGTATGGTGCCAAGATTAAGATAATATATTATTTTTGTATACTTGCCCCTTTTGCCAAATGTTCCATCTTTCTCGTCATACCATATCTTTCCATATACCCTCCTGCTTTCCAAACCAACATAGCTGCCAGAGAGATATTCAAGAAGCGCTATAAAATCGCTTTTTGGCAAAGTATGGTAAGGATATGCATTCCTCACTAAAGAATAAGCATCTTCAACCTTCCACTTTCTATTTAAAGACATGCCAACTATATGCTGCGCCAATACATCTAGAGCATTTTTAGGTGTTGAGAATTTGTCAAGAAGCTTCTTTTTAACGCTGCTAAGCATTACTGAACATTCTACCAGATCATCCCTATTCACCACTATTATCTCTCCCCTTGCTACATCATAAAATCTATGGCCGCTTCTCCCTATTCTCTGTATGGCCCTTGTTATGCTCTTTGGAGAGCCAAGCTGGACTACATTGTCTATATATCCTATGTCTATACCTAGCTCTAGGCTTGTAGAAGAAACTACACACTTTAGCTCGCCTTTCTTTAGCATTTCTTCAACTCCAAGCCTTATCTCCCTTGAAAGAGAGCCGTGATGAGCCGCTATCTCTTCTTCAGAATACTTGAATTTTTTCATTAAATTAAATACAACGCGCTCAGTGCCACTTCTTGTATTCGTAAATATGAGGGTTGTTTTATTCTTCTTTATTATGTTATCTATTATCTTATATATTGAGCTCTCTATCTTCTCGTCGCTTGAATTTATTATATCCTTTACAGGGCATATTGTCTCAAACTCCATCTTTTTGTCCCAAGTTGCATCAACTATGTAGCAATCTCTTTCAACATCTTTGTTATAGCCAACGAGAAATCTAGCCGCTTCTTCTAATGGGTATAGAGTTGCACCAAGGCCTATTCGTATAAAGTCATGGCCGCAAAGCTCTGCGAGCCTCTCTATTGAAAGAGATAAATGCACACCTCTTTTGTTGTTTGCCAGTTCATGTAGCTCATCTATTACTATATATTTAAGCTCCTTGAAGCTTTCAGAGAATTTGGCAGAGTTCAACACTATTGCTAGGCTTTCTGGTGTTGTAACAAGTATGTTTGGTGGATGCCTCAGCTGCCTTTGGCGCTCTTTTTGGTCTGTATCTCCGGTCCTTATGCCAACTGTTATTTTCTTATTGGAATTAAATTCAGAATATATCTCTTCAAGTGGCTTGCTTAGATTCTTGTATATATCATTATTAAGCGCCCTAAGCGGTGAAACATATATGCAATAAACTTTTTCTTCCAATTTGCCGGCATCGGCCATATCCATAAGCTCGCTAAGTATTGCTATAAAGGCAGAAAAGGTCTTGCCACTTCCAGTAGGTGCCGTTATAAGCACATTTTTTCCTGATCGTATAAGCTTAAAAGAATAATATTGAGGTGGCGTAAGCTCTTTGAAATTTTTTTCGAACCATTTTCTAATCTTAGGGTTAAGAACTCCCAAACTCTCTTCTTTGCTAAATCTTTCTGCATATTGTATCATAACACCATTTCGAAAAAAATAGACAGAAACTATATAAATTATACTGATTAAATATATAATCCTAGTGGATTGGGAGAATGAAAAAGAAAGATGTAAAAAAAATGCTTGAACAATTCAAGAAAACCCAAGACATAGACAGCATAGTTGAGAAAGGCAATATAGAAGAGCAAGCATTGCTTCATAGTGCAGGTGAGGATAGACCAGCAGAGGCAGGCCATGCATATGATATTATACTAGAAAATGAAAGCTTTAGCAGAAAAAATAAAGCCGAGAAAGAGCAAAATAAAAAAGAAAAGCCAAATAAGGCAAAAGGTAAAGCTTCAGCCAGAAAGAGATAAATAGCTTTAATCCAAATTTCTCTTTGTATGTACAGCACAATTAAGCCTCCAAAGCTAAAGGAAGGAGACAATATAAGAATAATAGCCCCAGCTTGGGCTCCGGATATTAAAAATTTATCAAAGGGCATAGAGATACTAAGACATATGGGTTTCAAGATAAGCTTAGGCAAGAATATAAAGAGGCTTGCACAAATTTCATACCTTTCAGCCCCAGACAAAGACAGGGCAAGCGAATTAATTGAAGCATTCAAAGATGACAGCGTAGATGCTATTTTCTGCGGAAGCGGAGGCTACGGCTCAATGAGAATTTTGCCTTACATAGATTTTGATATAATAAAAGAGCATCCCAAGATATTTTTAGGCTACAGTGACATAACTGCTTTACATATAGCCATAAACAATTTTGCACATCTTGTTACATTCCATGGACCTATGCCTGGCCCAGATGTAGATGAGATGAAAAAACCAACTTACAAGAACCACATAAATGTGCTTAAAGGAGAAACGCTCGAAATAAGCCCACCTACAGAGAGAGTAGTTAGATATGTAATAAGTGGCAAGGCAACAGGCACAAGCATGGGAACAAACTTCTCATTGGTCTCTTCATTGATAGGGACAAAATATATGAAAGATGTAAACGGCAAGATTCTTTTCTTGGAAGATGTGAGCACTACTGCTTGGGATATTGATCGTTATTTTGCTACTTTAGAGCTGGCAGGCTTGCTGCATGATTTCGAAGCGTTTGTATTCGGTGACTTCACAGATATACCAAAGACAGAGGATGCAACTCCAGTAATAGAAGAAATAGTGCAGTACCATGTTGGCCTTGCAAATAAGCCTGCATTATATGGAATGCCTTTTGGACACGGTGATGAGCAGATGCTCATACCATTAAATGCAAAAATGAGCATATCTTCAGAAGCGCCTTATGTAGAGTTGCTTGAAGAGGTAGTTGATTAGCTATATTGAATCTAGCTTCTCATCTTTGTCCTCTTTATCTTCTTTGTATTCTTTCTCTTTCTTTAAGTTGTCTGGAGATTTTCCAACTGAAAGCTTTACACCACCATTAGGATCTCTTGTTATTGTTATGTCAAGATTGTCGCTTCCAAGCATTCTTCTAAGCTCTTCATAAGTATAAGAGCCTATGTCTTTGCCTAAGCTTGGCTCCTTCCCTTTGTTTTTTAATATCTCTGCCCTTTTCTCCATCAATGCCTTTCTTTCTATTACAGTATACCCTATAGACAAACTTGGCTTCTCTGCATCGTATATATCTTCTATCCCGAGCTCTATAGGCTTATAGCCTTCGCTTTGGTATATGAATGGTAAGACTGCTTCAAATTCTTCCTTGAGCCCTTCAACGACTTTTTTTATTGCATCACTTCTCCCAGCTATTATGAAGTCATCGCTGTCCAAAAAGCCAACAAATGCCTCTCCCTTTACTTCTTTTACCTTGTCTTGAAGTAACTGAGAAACAAGCCTTAATATAGTAATACCTGCATTTGCCCCGAAAGTCATTGCAAATCCAGCCAAGCCATTTACCTTTATTCTTCCAATTTCATAATCGCTCTGAAGTGCTTTTTCAACTGCTTCTGATATCTTGTCCTCGTTAGGCAAATCTATGAGTGGATCAAATCTTCTTCCTTTCTTCTTCAAGAAGATTGTTACAAGGCTCCTAAGCTCCTCAGGGTCAAAAGGCTTCTTTATATAATAATCAGCCCCATATTTTATGCCTTTGAACCTGTTTGAAGTAGCATCCATAGCGCTTACTATAATCACTATTATATCCTTCAGGCTTGGATCCTTTTTGACAGTTTGGCATATCTCCAGGCCATCTACTCCTGGCAGCATTAAATCAAGTATTATAAGATCTGGCTTTTCGCTCCTTATCATCTTTAAAGCTTCATTTCCATCAAAGGCATTTCTTATTTCAAAGCCTTTGCCTACTGAAAGGGTCATAAGCTTATTTATATTCTTGTCGTCCTCTACTATCAATATTTTCCTAAGCTGCGGCTCTTCTTGGAGAATATAATAAGTAAGAACGCCACCGCTCCTTCTTGAGGCTATTGCACCCATTTTTTCCAAATCCTGCAATGCTTTTTTAATGTCTTCTTCTGTAGCACCATATTCTGAAGCAGATTTATATAGGTCATTATATGTCATCTGTTGCTTATCATTTATTAATGAGACAAGATTAGATTTAAGAGACTCTAGATCCATATGATCGCCTTACTTCTATATCTTTAGAAAATATAATATTCTTTTTGCTTAAAAAGAATGCAAGAACATACAAGCAATGAGAACTATTCTAAAAAGAAGGAACATGATCAAAAGAGCTTTCAGATCCATATTCCAGCTTGTTCTACCAAAAGAATAAATTTAAATCTATATTTGCATTAATTAAATTGAGATTTATGGGCCCATCCTACAAAAAAGATAATAAGAGAAAACGCCTCATTTTAGTAATTACAATAGCCATTTTAGTTATAGCATTAGCTGCATATTTTGCTACTCCTTACTTGCAAACTGGTGCAAATTATATAAGTGGAAAAACAGAATTGAATATGCAGGTAGGCCAAATATTGCTGTATAAATTACCATATGTAAATGGAGTTTTTGCTATATACCTTAAGAATTCAACAAATAATTCTGCATTAATTTATATAGCAAAGCTGCCTATTTTAGTATATCCTGTTATTTCACTAGATTTGAACATTGGCGGATCAGCAAACATTAGCAGCTCACAAACAGGAGTTTCAGATGTACATATCTACCTTATTTCGTCAAATACAAAAGAAGCAAGCATAGAGATTAGCCCAATAGATACAAGTCTTGGAATAAAAGAAAGCGACAATATAGCAATCCTCGAGCCAGTATCTTTCCAAGAGAAAATGCTCTATAATGGACCCTCCGTCCCTATTGTTTCTACAACTTCAACAACAACATCTACAAGCATAACAACAACTTCAATAAACCAATCATCAATCATACCACTAGCACAGATAATGGGCTTTATAAACACAACAACACCTGGCATACTAATGAATAATTTCAATATGCTTTACTACAAAGACAGGGCTTGCAATGCAAGCGTATATAATGCTACTTTCCAGACACTAGAAGGCATGAAAGCATTAGGTCCACTTTCATTTTACAATGTCAGCCCTTCAGTTCCTAGAGGCATAGAAATAAACGTATCAAAGATAAGTAACAACCTATATTTAGTAACGTATATTGGAATTACACCATCAAAGGCATATACAGGGCCGCTCATGGAAGCAAAGATTACACTTTCGCCTTCGCCCCTTATAGAAAATATAACATTCGATGGTCCTTTCAAATACATGAATCTTACAAATGTTGAAAGCATATATGGATTTCAGAGCAGCATAAACAACTTTTGTGGAGCCTATATGCCTTATGTGCCTAAATAATTAATTTTGCTGCTCCTTCTTTTTCCTTAAATCTATTGGTATTGTAAACCAGAAAGTGCTTCCTTTTCCAACTTCTGAATTAACACCTATCCTACCTTTGTGCAAAGATATTATTTCTTTTGCTATTGAGAGGCCAAGCCCTGTTCCTGCACCTTCCTGCTTTGTAAGGCCTTTCTTAGGCACCTGATAAAACTTTCTAAATAGTTTTCTTTGATCTTCTTTGCTTATGCCTATACCAGTATCTGTAACCTCTACCCTCACATTCTTGCCTTTCCTGTATATCTTAACACTTATGCTTCCGTGCTCAGTAAACTTTATTGCATTGCTTATTAGATTAACAAAAACCTGTATTAGTCTGTTTGGATCTGCAATAACCTCAGGTACGTTGTAATCAACATTCCATGAAAAGATCAAGCCTTTGTTTGTAGCAACTTCTTCTAATGCTTTTATGCTAGGATTTTCGCCAAGTTTAGATAGATTTACTTCTTGAAGATCAAGCTTTATTTTTCCTGAAGAAAGTTTTGCAACATCAAGTATTTGCTGTATAAGCTGCATAAGCCTTTCACTTTCCTCCAATATTATCTTAACATATTCTTTTTGCTCTTCATTTAGCTCCCCAAACTCACCCTTTTGCAACAGTGAAGAGAAACCCTTTATGTTTGTTATCGGGGTTTTCAGCTCATGTGATATGTTGTAGATAAACTGTGTCTTCAAATCACTCTCTCCTTTGAAGCGCTCTTCATTCCTTTTTGCTTCTGCAAGCATATCTTCCAGGTCTTCTATCTTTCTTTTAGTTGCTAGCTCTTTACCTATTATCACATAACCTATGAGTTTTCCGGATTGGTCTATAAGCCTACTTATTGTTTGGTATGACGGCACAACTTCTCCATTCTTAGATCTTACATTTGCAAAAAAATTCCTTACAACTCCATCCTTCCTTGCAATCTCAAGCGCTTTCTTGAATCCTTCTCTTGCTTCACCATCATACAGGTTAGATGAATCGGAATTGACTATTTCTTCTTTTTTGTAGCCCAATATCTGCTCTGCACTTCTATTTAAGCCACGCATGTATCCTAGCTCATCCACTATTAATACAAAGTCACTAGTGTTTTGGATTATTTCATCAAGGTTTGAACTTAGCACTTCTGCATATCTTCTAAGCTTGTTGTCGGATATTATACCACTATACCCATTCCAGCCTTTACTTAAAGAAACGACAACATCATTAACTACACTATTTCCTAGATTCAGAGTTAATGGCATCGAGAATGGAACCTTTTGCATGCCTTCGTTTAGTTTATCTTTTTCTATTACAATGTCTATTAAATTTCTGCCCAACATTAGGTCTGCTTGAGGCACAACATTTTCTGCATTCTCACTTATCCAAACAACTTTCCCATTATTATCTAGCTCGAACAGGAATTCCAAATTACTTAGCTCAAATGTCTTGAGCCTTTCATTGAGCTTTTTCCTTTCTGTATTTTCTATGAATATTGCATGCATAAGGTTTTTGCTTATAATATTAGAAGATGCTAGAAAACTTCTGCCATCATAAGAGTTTACCTCTGCATTAATACCATTGCTTAGAGATGCGAGCATATTTCCATCTATGCTAAAGAGTTCCTTTACATTTCTTCCAATGATATCTGCTTGGCTCTTTGAAAATAGAACAAGCATGCTTTTATTCGCTTTTACTATTTTCCCATTAGTCTCTACAAGTATTTGAGGGGCAGCAGATTCAAAAGAAGCATCAAAATATTTGGCCAGATTTTTTGCCTTTTCGCGCTCCGACCTGCTTGAAAGCTGATGGCTAAATATATATACTCCAAGCAAAAGCGCATTCATAAGTTCTTGGTTGAACTTCTCTTCATTTTTAGAAAGTATCTCTAAAAGACCTATTGGCTTGTTATCTGCACTCAATGGGAATATTGCTATGCTCCTATATCCAGAATTATAATAGTTTATAAGCTCCGGAAAGGCAGAATAACTGCTAAGCCTATTATCTACATATGGCTTCACTGTGTTTATTGCATATTCTTCTGAAGGCAATAGACCTTCCCTGTTTGGCTTTATCTCTTTTATCAAAACTTCATCAAATCCAAAAAGTTCCTTTATATTAGCAGTGAATTTTTCAGAAAGTTCCTTAGGCTCTGGCCACTTCTTTCCAAGCTCTATAGTGTCGAATAAAAACCTTATTATTGCTGCATTTTCAAGCATTAAATCAGACCCAAGCAATATATAATATAAAAGAATAATTTATAATTAATTAGCTGTGATTCCATGGAAAACAGCCCAAAGGAGATATTTGAAAATGTATTCAAGATAGGTAATAGGCTTGCGACTAAAAACCTTGTGCCTGGACAAAGAGTATATGGAGAAGAACTTGTAAATATAAATGGTATAGAATATAGGCTATGGAACCCATACAGGAGCAAGCTTTCTGCTGCTATAATAAACGGCCTCAAAAATATGAATATAAAGAAAGGCAGCAAGGTCTTATACCTCGGGGCTGCTAATGGAACAACCTGCAGCCATGTAAGTGATATAATAGATAGGCAAGGCATTCTATTTTGCATAGAAATATCCGAAAGGAGTATGAGAGATTTGATCAAAGTATGCGAAAAAAGAGAGAATATGATGCCCATATTGGCAGATGCAAGAAATACATCCTATTATGAGGATGAAGTTGGCAAAGTAGATATAATATATGAGGATGTTTCTGCAAGAGACCAAGCAGATATACTTTTATCAAATAGCAAAATGCTGAATAGAAATGGATTTGCTTATGTTGCCATAAAATCGCAGAGCATAAGCATGTCAAAAAATCCTAGCGAGATATACCAAGAGTTTATAGATAAGGTAAGCAATGAATTCAAGCTTGTTGAAAAAGTAAAGATAGAGCCTTTCCATAAAAAGCATCTTTTCACTGTATTCCAAAAAATATAATTATAAATTTAATTTGATAGGGTTTAATTATGGAAAATAAAGCGCCTCAAAATGCAATGAAATATTTCTGCCCTTATTGTGGTAATGTATTCTATTCGAATACGCAGCATGGCGCAATCTGCACTTTTTGCAAGCTTTTTGTTGATTTCACAGAAAGCGAAGTTATGCAAGACCAAGCATTTATTGTTTCTAGAGATGCAAATGCTGCGATTTCAAATATGAAGGAATATGACCTAAGCAAAATAGAGGCTATTTCGAGGGCTAAAGGAGATCCAAATTACATGTATGGCGCTGCCATGCTTCTTTTAAAGCTATCTGATGTAAAGCATTCTTCTAAAAATTATTACCTTGGAGGATTCATGGAAGACAATACAAAAAATGAAATTGAATCCCACGAACTATATTCAAGGGCAAAGCTGCTTCTTTACGATACAATCTATTTGTGTGAAAGCAAAAAAAGCTCTGATGAAAGACTCTACTATACTGAATTTCTATCTTACATTGCACTTGGCAATATAAATAAGGCAGGCAAGCTATTGGATTATATTGAGAAATCAGAAAAGACAAAGGATGTTGCAAGCTTTGCAAAAATGCTCTTTGCTATAGAGAAGAATGAAAAGATGGCAGAGAAGTATGCGAATGATGAAATAAATAAAGGAGAAGCTGCGGCCTATTTTGAGCTTGCTAGACTATATGCAAAAAATGCAAAGCTTAAAAAAGCAAAAAAGATCTTATCTATGCTTGTTTCTAATTCAATAAGCTTGCCGGATTCGCATATACTACTAGAAAAGATAAACAAGGCGATTAGCCCTTAGCTACCCCTATTGGTACATTCCTTGAGACTATTTTTGATATGCCGGCTTTTTCTACAACACCAACAACACTGTCAACATTTTTATAAGCCCACTCAGCTTCTTCGCTTATAAGCTTCTTTGTTCTAACTCTAACTTCTATATTCTTGCTTTCCAAAGAGCTGAATGTTTTTGATGAAGGGATTTCCCTTATTGCTTGATGCCTAGACATGACCCTTCCAGACCCATGGCATGTAGAGCCAAATGTTTCCTCCATTGCACCATCCATGCCTGCAAGCACATAGCTAGCTGTACCCATGCTACCAGGTATTAAAACAGGCTGGCCAACATTTCTGTATTTCTTTGGTATTTCCTCTCTTCCCTTCGCAAAGGCCCTAGTTGCTCCTTTTCTGTGGACATATACCTTTACCCTTTTATTTTCATACACATGCTCTTCTAGTTTTGCTATATTATGAGCCACATCATAAAGGAGCTCCATGCCAAGCGCATCAGCGCTTTTTCCAAACACCTCTTCAAAGCTCTTTCTTATCGAATTTGTTATTATCTGCCTATTTGCAAATGCATAGTTTACAGCACAGCCCATGGCATTTAAATAATCATCTGCTTCTTTGCTATTTACCTCTGCATAACTCAATTCAGGATCTACTATTTTTATGCTGTTTTTCTTCTGATATTCTACAAGCACTTTTAGGTAATCGCTGCATATCTGATGGCCAAAGCCTCTAGAGCCTGTGTGCACCATAATTACAACTTGGCCTTCAAATAAGCCGTAAGCCTTCGCTCTTTCTTCATCGAATATTTTCTCTACTTTTTGAACCTCTAAGAAGTGGTTTCCTGCACCAAGGGTACCTAGCTCATCTATGCCTCTTGACTTTGCCATGTTGCTTACTTTAGAGAAATCTGCCTTTTTGAGATGCCCATTCTCTTCTATGGAATCAATGTCATCCTTAAAGCCATAGCCTTTTTCTATGACATACTCTGCACCGCCTTCAGCTATCTTTTTAAGATCTTCTTTAGAGAATCCGAGCTTTATTCTGCTCCCAACGCCACTAGGCACATTTATGAAAAGCTTGTCCATAAGCTGCTTTAGCCTAGGTCTTACCTCTTTTTCTGTAAGGTTCGTTTTTATCAATCTTACTCCGCAGTTTATATCAAAGCCTATTGCACCTGGTGATATTATGCCATTCTCAGCATCAAAGGCTGCAACACCACCTACAGGGAAGCCATAACCTTCATGCATGTCTGGCATAAGCATTATATTGCCGACAATTCCTGGAAGGGTTGAAGCATTAACTGCTTGCTGCAAAGTCCTATCTTTTTTGATTGTGCTAAGCATTTCATCGCTGGAGTACATTACAACATTTGTATTCATGCCTTTGCTGCTATCCTTTTCTATCATAAATTTTACATCGCTGATTTTCTTAATTTCAAAATTATCCATATTTTGCACCTCTTTATAGACAAAATTAAAGAAAACAATATAAATAAGGGAAATATAAATCTAAATGCATTTTATAGGGCAATTTTGATTATAATGGAATGCAAACAAATAAATATTAGAAAAAGTAATTATTGCATTGAAAGGTTTTTATATAAAATGTTTATAATTAATAGTGCTGCAGGGGTGGCGGA
>JAGDYD010000009.1:16509-23690 GCA_023256515.1 Microcaldota archaeon | reverse complement strand
TGACACCCTCTTCTATGGGTTTAAGTCCTGCTTTTTCGGCCTTGTCCTCAGCTTCTTTAGTAGAAGCAATTACGAAGGCCGTGTCGCTCAATTCCTGTGCTGGCATGCCTCCTATAGACACTATTCTCTCTATATTGTTCTTTCTTACAAAAGAGAGAAGTTCGAGCCCTAGGTCGTGCACAGCGTTTGTTGGTATTGTGAATTCTGAGAGCACAACCACTATCTTGTTTCTTTTATCAGCATAAAGCCTTGCAGTATACATGGGAACTCCGCCGTGGACTGCTGTTATTGGAGGAAACATGTCGCTGTCTATGTAGCCTATGTAGTCCATTCCAAGCTTTTCTATTATGTAGCTTGCAGCCATCGGGCCTACAAGGCCTGCTCCCGGAAATCCTTCAATTAGTGTATAGCCGTTGAGGTTTATGTTTTTTTCAAAAAGGTTTATTTGCATCATGCAATCAATATATTCTAATGAGCTAACATTTATAATTCAATTCTTGTCCAATTTTTAAAATGGGTGCGTGCGCATAGTAAAGTATAAAAGGTTTTTTGTGCAATATACTAAACAGCCTGTAGCTTCTTTTAGGTGTAGCATTGAATACGGAACATGATTTAGTGCCTCCACACAGAATTCTTAGCCAGAGCGAAGCAGAGGCAGTTTTGAAAAAATATAAGCTTAGCCTTTCCAATCTTCCAAAGATCTTTGTAGACGACCCTCAGGCAAAGAAGCTTAAAGCAAAAGTAGGGGACATACTAGAAATAGACAGGGGAGAAGAAGGCCTATACTACAGGCTTGTTGTGCCTAGGCAGTAATGCCTGGATTTTGAGCTGGTATGATGAACTATACAGACCTTTTGTTAGATTCGTATCTATCATCTAATTCTATAGTCCAACACCAAATAGACAGCTACAACAGGTTCGTAGAAATAGAAATGCAGAAAATTGTCGATATGAACAGCCTTATAGAGCCTAACGTTGAGGGCTTTGGCTTAAAGCTCGGAAGGATAAGGCTCGAAAAGCCTTCTGTAATAGAAGCGGACAGCTCAAGAAGGGTTCTCATGCCTAATGAGGCAAGGCTCAGGAATTTGACATATGCAGCACCCATGTTCCTTGAGGTTACTCCAATAATCAGAGGCATTGAAAAGAAGACAGATACAACAGAAGTTTTCGTAGGGGAAATGCCTGTTATGGTAGGCAGCAATCTCTGCCACACAAAAGGTATGACAAAAACGCAGCTTGTGGAGTTCGGCGAAGATCCGGAAGACCCTGGCGGCTATTTCATAATAAAGGGAACAGAGCGCGTACTCATAGGCCTTGAAGACCTTGCTCCAAACAGGGTAATAGCAACAAAGGAAAAAGATGGTTCTGTAACTGCAAAAGTGTTTTCTACTGCGCCTGGCTTCAGGGCAAGGACAGTTGTCACAAGGAACATTCACGGAGTTTACACTGTCGAGTTTCCAACTTCAAAGAAAGGCGGCTTCGATCTTTTCCTTGTCCTAAGAGCTCTCGGGCTTACTCCTGAGAAGATAATGGAACAGGCAAACGACCTTCTTGTATTTAAGAACGACATGCTCCTAAACAAGGAGCTAAGCGTAGCCAAGGATATGTCCACCACCGATGCCCTTTATGAAATAGGGGCAGGATCTGCACCGGGCCAGGTCAAGGAATACCAGCTGAAGCGTGCAACTACCCAGCTAGACACTTATCTTCTTCCTCACCTAGGCGTTTCAGAATCTGACAGGCTTACAAAGGCCACATACCTCGTACAGATGGCAAGGAAGGCTTGCAAGGTCGCAAACAGGCTTGCAAGGGAAGACGACAAGGACAACTATGCCAACAGGCGCATAAAGTTTGCAGGCCAGCTAATGGAGGAGCTTTTCATATATGCCTTCAAGTTCTTCACAAAAGACATAAAGTACCAAGTAGAAAGGTCAAGCGCAAGAGGAAGAAAGCTCAACGTTGGCAACATAATAAGCTCTGACACTCTAACCGAGAAAATCTCGTATGCGATGGGAACAGGAACATGGACAGCCGGCCAGACGGGCGTTTCGCAGGTGCTTGACAGGACAAACATAATAAGCACTTACTCGCACATAAGGCGTGTAAAGTCTCCTTTGGCGAAGAAGCACCCTCACTTCGCAGCAAGAGAAGTTCACGGCTCGCAGTGGGGCAAGATCTGCGTTTCAGAGACCCCTGAAGGCCAGGAGGCAGGTTTGACAAAGTACCTAGCCCTAATGGCAAAAGTGACAGGCGGCGCTGACGAGCAGATGATAAAGGAGCAGTTGAAGCAGTTCGGAATAGAGAAAATATAAGGTGTTGGAATGGCAAGTGGCAAAGAAAACAAGTCTGCAGAAAAATGTTATGTTTACTTGAACGGAGTAGCAATAGGCACTGTCAATGACCCAGTAGAGTTTACCAAAAGCGTAAGGGAAGCAAGAAGAAACGGACGCATATCTGGAGAAGTGAATATTGCCTATCTGAGCAAGATAAACGAGATTCACATAAACACAGACAAGGGCAGGCCCAGAACGCCTTATATAGTTGTCGAGAACGGAAAGTCAAAGCTTACTGAGGAGCTCAAGGGAAGGCTTGAAAGGAAGGAGATCGATTTCAACTATCTTGTAAGAAACGGAATAATAGAATACCTGGATGCAGAGGAAGAAGAAAACGCATATGTAGCCATGAGCGAAAGCGAGATAAACGAGAACACGACCCATTTGCAAGTCTCTCCTACTGCCATTTTCGGCCTAACCCTCAATACGGCTCCGTATCCAGAGCACAACAACGGTGCGAGGCACCTAATGCTTGCAAGCTACGTAAAGCAGGCCCAGGGTCTTTACGCTTCAAACTTCAATTTAAGGTTTGATTCAAGGTCTTATATCCTGTTCTATCCTCAAGCGCCTCTTGTAACAACAGTTCCATACAAAGCAGCAAAGATAGAAACACATCCTAGCGGCCAGAATTTTGTTGTTGCACTAACAACCTATTATGGCTACAATATGTCTGATGCTGTAGTAATAAACAAGGCAGCAGTAGACAGGGGCCTTGGAAGAAGCATGTTTTACAAGACTTATGCTGATGAAGAAAGAAGGTATCCTGGCGGCCAAAAAGATACATTTAGAATACCCCCACCAACAGCAGAAGGCTATCTTGGGGAAAACGCTTATTCAAAGTTGAGCGAAGATGGTTTTGTAGAGCCTGAAACGCGTGTTGATGAAGGAGATGTTTTAATAGGCAAAGTGGCACCGCCTAGGTTCCTTGAAGAGAATGTAGGGGCAACAGCTTTGGAGGAGAAGATAAGAGACGATTCAACAGCTCTTAAGGCTGGCGAATGGGGCGTGGTGGATAATGTTGTTATTTCAGAAACAACAGGCTCAACAAAAATAGTAAAAGTAAGGATAAGGAGCCTAAGAATTCCAGAAAAGGGCGACAAATTTGCAAGCAGGCACGGCCAAAAGGGAGTCGTTGCTTTGATAGTGCCTCCTGAAGATATGCCTTTCACCAAAGATGGAATTGTTCCTGACCTTCTTCTAAATCCACACAGTATACCTTCAAGACTTACCTTCGGCCATTTGTTAGAGGAGCTTGCCGGCAAAGCATCGGCATTGTCAGGCAAGCAGATTGATGGCACTCCTTTTGCAAAGAAAGGAAAAGAAAGAATAGATGAGTATTCTAAGATAGTGGAAGAGCATGGCTTCGCAAAGTATGGCGAAGAAGTTCTTTACGATGGAATAACAGGAGAGCCTTTCAAGTCAGAGATATTTATTGGCATAGCTTATTACAACAGGCTTTATCATATGGTAAGCAACAAGCTGCAAGTAAGAAGCAGAGGTCCTGTGCAAATATTAACACACCAGCCTACAGAAGGAAAGGCAAGGCAGGGTGGTCTCAGATTCGGAGAGATGGAAAGGGATGTGCTTGTTGGCTACGGGGCAAGCTTGCTATTAAAGGAGAGGCTTCTTGACCAGAGCGACAAAGCAAAAGTGCTTGTATGCAAAGAATGCGGCAATATCGGCTATCATGATTACATAAAGAAGGTTGATATCTGCCCAATATGCGGAAGCAACAATTTGGAGGAGGTAGAAATAAGCTATGCATTCAAGCTCCTCCTAGATGAAATAAAGTCTTTGCATATCTTCCCTAAGATAAAATTGAAAGAGTGATATTTTATGCAAGCAGAGGCAATTGAATATATAAAATTTGGCGTGCTCTCACCTGAGCAGATAAGGAAGCTTAGTGTAGCTAAGCTCACAGTGCCAGATACATATAATGAAGACGGCTACCCTATAGATGGGGGCTTGCTTGACCAGAGGCTTGGCGTTATAGATCCTGGCCTTATATGCAAGACATGCGGAGCAAGAGCAAAAGTGTGCCCAGGCCACTTTGGGCATATAGAATTAGTCAGGCCAGTTATACATTCAGAATTTGCAAAGATAATATACATGCTTCTTCAATCAACATGCCAAGAATGCGGAAGGGTGTTGCTAAGCGAAGACCAAATAAACGATCTTAAAGAAATGCTAAAGACTGTTGTGGTAAGCGAAGGGGAAGAGAGCATTGAAACAGACAAAATAAACGAAAAGAACCAAATAATGAAGAAATTGAGGAGCATAAAGAAGTGCCCTCATTGCGGAGCAGTTCAAGAAAAGATAAAGTTTGAAGCCCCTACTTATTTCTACATAGGAGAAAGGAGGATGAAGCCTGATGAGATAAGAGAAAGGCTTAGCAAGATAAGCGATGATGATCTAATGCTTTTGGGCATAGACCCAAAGACAAGCAGGCCAGAATGGCTGGTATTGACAAATCTTCTTGTGCCTCCTGTTAATGTAAGGCCTTCAATAACATTGGAATCTGGAGAGAGGAGCGAAGACGACCTTACACACAAGCTAGTAGATATAATGAGGATAAACCAGCGCCTTGAGCAGAACATAAATGCTGGCGCCCCACAAATAATTATAGATGACCTTTGGGAGCTTTTGCAGTATAATGTTACAACCTATTTCAACAATGAAGCACCTGGAATACCTCCTGCAAGGCACAGGAGCGGAAGGGCTCTTAAGACATTGGCTCAGCGTCTTAAGGGAAAGGAAGGAAGGTTTAGGTACAACCTCAGCGGAAAGAGAGTAAACTTCTCTGCCAGAACTGTAATTTCAGTTGATCCTTATATAGACATAGATGAGGTTGGTGTGCCATATGAAATAGCAAAGAGGCTTACAGTGCCTTTCTATGTTACAGAATGGAATATAGAAAAAGCAAAGGAGTGGCTTTCAAGGACAGAATACCCTATGGTGGTTGATATAATAACAAAGGATGGCAAAAGAAAAAGAATTATAGAAGGCACAAGAGAAGAGATAATAAAGAATGTTTCTCCTGGAGATATTTTAGAAAGGCAGCTCATAGATGGAGACATTGTAATATTTAATAGGCAGCCTTCTCTGCACAGGATAAACATAATGGCCCACAAAGTCAGAGTTTTGCCTGGAAGAACCTTTAGACTAAATTATGATACAACACACCCATACGGTGCAGACTTCGATGGAGACGAAATGAACCTGCATGTGCCTCAAACATTAGAAGCACAAGCAGAGGCAAAGTATCTGATGTGGGTAAGCAATCAAGTATTCTCTCCAAGGACTGGGGATGCGATAATAACAAATAATGAAGATGGAATTACAGGAGCATATTTGCTAACAAAAGACAAGACAAGACTTACAAAGAAAGAGGCAAGCGAGTTGCTTGCCCTTGCAGGCATATATGAGCTACCTAAACCTGGAAAAGATGGCCTCTATGCTGGCAAAGATGTATTCTCAATGCTCTTCCCATCAACATTCAACTTTGAGCAGAAGATGAAAGACCAAACAATTAAGATTGTAAATGGTAAGTTAGTTGAAGGCACGCTAAATAAATCCACTTACGGCAGAGGAAGCAAACTGCTTGCAAAGCTTGGTGCAGATTTTGGAATGGAAGCTGTAAAGGATTTCTTGGACAAATCATCGAGAATAGTTGATGCTTTCGTAACAAAGATGGGCATAACAGTAGGTATAAAGGAGTATATAATAAGCAAGGAAGTGGAAGAAGAGAGGCAAGCAATAATAAAAAGGACATTTGACAAAGTGCAAGAGCTTATAGAAAGCTACAAATCAAGGAAGCTTGAGCCTCTTGTAGGCTATACATTAAAGCAGTCTCTAGAAAGGCTTATAATATCTGAATTAGATTTGGCAAGAAATGCAGCTGGCCAATATGTAGTTACGCACAGTGAAGAAGATAACGATGTAGTCTTGATGGCTTTTGCAGGTTCAAGAGGTAGCGTTCTTAATGTGGTGCAAATGAATATGCTTCTAGGTCAGCAATCTACCCAATCTGGTGGAAGAATTAAGAGAGGCTACAATACTAATAGAGTTTTGCCTCACATCGCCCCTAATGATATATCACCACCAGCAAGAGGTTTTGTAACATCCAATTACTTCTACGGCTTGTCTCCTATTGACTTCTACATGCACGCAATAGGTTCAAGAGGTTCAGAGGTATACAAAGCTTTGCTGACAGCAAGGAGTGGTTACTTGTACAGACGTGTAAGCAATGCATTGCAAGATTTCTATGTAGATTATGACCTAACAGTCAGAGACGTACATGGTAAATTGCTGCAAACAATATATGGCGGCGATGGGATAGACCCTGTAAAGGAAACTATAAATGAAATTCAATCAAGTGAGTGAAATGGAAAAGAAAGGAAAAAATCTTGTGCATCCTGGAGAGCCTGTGGGCGTAGTTGCAGCCCAATCTATAGGAGAACCAGGAACTCAAATGATTATAAGCTCTTTCCACTTGGCAGGTATAGCCTCTAAAATGGCTACTGCTGGATTGCCAAGGATGATAGAGCTAATAGATGCAAGAAAAAAGCCAAGCTCACCTTTTACAAAAATATATCTTGACGATAAAATAAAGAACAATTTCGAAAAAGCAAGCGAACTTGCAAAGAAGCTAAATGAAGTCAAGATGTCAAGCATAGTCAAGCACACAATAGAAAATTTCGGAAAGAGCAGGATAACATTGATTATAGACAAGCAGAAGCTAGAAGCAAGTGGCTTAAGCACAAGAGAGGTTGCTTCAAAAATATCGAAGCTGCTAAAGCTTGATGTAGAATCAGAAGAAAACAAGATAATAATAAACCTACATAAAAG
>JAGDYD010000009.1:15895-16488 GCA_023256515.1 Microcaldota archaeon | reverse complement strand
ATGTATAAGATTTTTGGCGTAGAAGCAGCAAGGAATACATTGGCAAACGAGATTATGTCTACCCTTGAGCAGCAAGGCATATCAGTAAGCCCAAGACACATACTTCTCCTTGCAGACGCAATGACTCACAGCGGCGAGATAAAGAATGTTGGAAGGCACGGGCTTACAGGCGAAAAGAAGTCAGTCTTTGCCAAAGCTGCTTATGAAGAAACTGTAAAGCACCTTATAAATGCGGCAGCATTTGGAGAATTAGATCCTATGAAAGGAGTTACAGAAAGCATATTGGTTGGCAAGCAAATATCTCTTGGGACTGGGATAGTAAAGCTTGCAATAAAGAAGGAGGATCTTTCAAAAATAAGCAGGAAAAATAACCAATAAATAATTTAATATTGAAGATATTTTATCTGGTGAAGAAAATGGCGCAAGAGAGACCTTTCGACTTGCTGAACAAATCTATTGGTCAGCAGATTTTGGTTAGGCTAAAAAACAACACAGAGATACGAGGCAGAGTAACATCTTTTGACGTGCATATGAACATAGTGCTTGAGAATGCAGAGGAGCTTGAAGACGGCAATTTAAAAGCAAAGCTTGGC
>JAGDYD010000009.1:5332-15885 GCA_023256515.1 Microcaldota archaeon | reverse complement strand
CGCCTGCATGGCATGCAGGAGGTTGCGGGTTCGAAGCATATGTGAAAATCCCGCGGAGTCCACTCAAATAAATTGGCTATTTTTGAAAGAAACAAAACAAAAGAAAGGTATTTATTTCACCTCAACGCTTATAAAATCATGCAAAAAACAGAAGAAGGAATACTTGTGGCCGATATAATATATCTAGAAAAGAAACTGTATAGGATGGAACATAACGAAAGATTTAAAACTCTCTTTGAGCTCTTTAGGGGGCATGTAGACCCATCTTTTGAATATTCTAAAAAAATAAACGAGGAAAAAAGATTGGAGAAAAAAGAAGCAATAGAAAGAAAACTTAAGGAATTGTTTAATTCTATAAAAAATGATGAAGAAAACCTAATCTTATATATTAATTCTTCTGATGCCGACATAATAAAGAAACTTTACAACATTGATATTTCAGAATATACTAAATTTGAAATCTCTGTTGCTATTCCTCTTCCTTTATTATCAGATCCTACACCTTCGCTATTACCATTTTATAGTAGGCTTATATACCCCAAATCTCCTAAAAATGTGGATCTTGCAAAGCAACTGGTTGAGAAAATAATAGCCTCTTTAGAAGAGAGGGTATAGCCCTTAAATTTTAAAAAATAGGTAAAATTTATAAAATAAATCTGATTTTTCAACTTTTTGTTGTAAAAAAGCGATATATTTTTAAATATTTCTATGCATAATATAGAATTATGCCTAGTGAAGAGAAGTTAGTGCTAAGGCCCGTTTCAAAACCACAGAATGAGACAGAAGATGAGCTAGTAAGATGGTTCTGCAAGGCATTTGGCCTTGAAGAAGAGCTAGAGCCAGTAATACTAAAAGAGATAATAAGCAAGAGCATTTCAGGAGAAGGCACAACAAGCAAAGAGCTTTATGAGAAAATCAAAATACCAAGGAGCACAGTAATATACCACTTGAACAGGTTCATAGATTCAGGCTTAATAGTGAGAAAAGGCAGGAAATACTATCTTAGGTCAATGAGCTTAGAGGAAACAATAGCAGAATTGCAACAAGACATGCTTAGGGAGTTTAGCAAGCTTATAGAGTTTGCTGAGAAATTCGATGAAATGATAACGCGTGAGCTTTATGGTAGAGGAAGACAAGGATCAAAAAGAAAGACAAGATAAAGCAAATGCACAAGAAAAAGAAGAAGCAAAAAAGCAAGAAAGTGCTAGCGAGCAGAAGCAAGTGCCAGAAAGCGAATACCTGGAGCTCAAAGAAAGGCTTCTCAGACTTGCTGCTGAATTTGACAATTACAAGAAAAGAACAGCCAAAGAAATAGAGAATGCAAAAACCCTGGGCAAAGCAGAGCTAATGAAGAAGCTGCTGCCAACTATAGATGAATTCGAGCTTGCATTATCAGTAAGCAAGGACACCAATGAAATAAAAGGCTTCCAAATGATATACTCAAACTTCATAGACTCTCTAAAGAGCGAAGGCCTATCAGAAATAGAGACAAATGGCAAATACGATCCATACAAGCATGAAATAATACTTACAAGAGAGAGCAAGGAAAAGGAAGGTACAATAATAGAGGTGGTTAGAAAGGGCTATATGCTTAATGATATCTTGCTTAGGCCTGCAACTGTAATAGTTGCAAAAAATAAAGAATCGAATGAAAAAGAGGATAAAAAACAAGATTAAAAATAAAAAGGTGGTTTTATGGCTAAGATAATTGGAATTGATTTGGGAACATCTAATTCAGCTGCTGCCGTTTTGGAAGGTGGCAGACCTGTGCTTATACCAAGTGCAGAAGGTATAACGCTTTACGGAAAGGCATTTCCAAGCTATGTTGCTTTCACAAAGGATGGCCAAAGGCTTGTTGGTGAACCTGCAAGAAGGCAAGCAGTTGCAAATCCTGAAGGAACAGTAACCGGATTCAAGAGAAAAATGGGAACAGATTATAAATACAAGATATTTGGAAAAGAGTATACACCACAAGAACTATCTGCAATACTGCTCCAGAAAATAAAGCACGATGCTGAAGCCTACCTTGGCGAGGAAGTAAAGCAAGCAGTAATAACTGTGCCAGCATATTTCAACGACAACCAAAGACAAGCAACAAAAGATGCGGGTGAGATAGCAGGATTAGAGGTAGTTAGACTTGTCAATGAGCCTACAGCAGCTTGCTTAGCATATGGTCTTGACAAGCAAAACAAAGAGATGAAGATACTTGTATATGACTTCGGCGGCGGAACGCTAGACGTTACAATAATGGAATTTGGAAATGGAGTTTTCGAAGTAAAGGCTACAAGTGGCGACACGCAGCTAGGAGGAACAGACATGGACAATGCAATAGTAGACTTTTTGCTTAAAGAAATAAAGTCATCGACAGGTGTTGATGTTTCGCAAGACAAGCAGGCAATGCAGAGGCTAAGGGAAGCTGCAGAGAAGGCTAAGATAGAGCTTTCAACAACATTGCAAACAGAGATAAACTTACCATTCCTTACAATGGGCAGTGGAAATACTCCAGTGCATTTTGCATATACGCTTACCAGGGCAAAGCTTGAGGAAATAGTATTGCCAATAGTTGAGAGGACAACAAAGCCAGTTATGCAAGCACTAAAGGATGCAAAGCTTGAGCCTAAAGACATAGACAAAGTTATACTGGTTGGTGGCCCAACAAGAATGCCTATAGTGCAGAGATATGTGGAGCAGCTTCTAGGAAAAAAGATAGAGCGCGGAGTTGACCCTATGGAGGCGGTTGCTTTTGGTGCAGCAATACAGGCTGGCGTTCTTACAGGAGAAGTAAAAGATATAGTATTGCTTGACGTTACGCCTTTGTCACTTGGAATAGAGACACTTGGCGGAGTAATGACAAAGATAATAGAGAGAAATACAACAATACCAGTAAAGAAATCACAGATATTTACCACAGCAGAAGACATGCAAACAAGCGTAGACATACACATACTGCAAGGCGAAAGGGCATTGGCAAAGGACAATGTCTCTCTTGGAAGGTTCACACTTACAGGAATACCTCCAGCACCTAGAGGAACGCCGCAGATAGAAGTTACATTCGACATAGATGCAAACGGCATATTGCACGTAACAGCAAAAGATAAAGCAACAGGAAAAGAGCAAAGCATGAAAGTGATTGCTCCAAACAAAATGTCTAGAGAAGAGATAGAAGAAAAGATGAGGGAAGCAGAGAAGTATGCAGAAGAAGACAAGAAGATAAGAGAATTCATAGAGCTAAAGAACAATGCAGAATCTTTGATATACACTGCAGAGAGAACATTAAAGGACAGCAAGGAAAAGGTATCAAAAGAGGTTGTTGACAACATAGAAAAAGCAAAAGCAGATCTGCAAGAAGCAATAAAGAAAGAGGATGCAGATGAAATAAAATCAAAGACAGAAGCCTTGAAAGAGGCGCTTGAGAAGCTGGGCGAAGAGCTTTATAAGGGCAGCAACCAGGGCGGTGCAAGCTTTGGTTCGGGCCCTGGCCCTAGCGGTCCAGAATCAGGAAACACTGGAAATAGCTCAGATGCAGATTTCAGGGTAGAAAAGTAAAAGTGTAAAAATGACTAAGGACTACTATGAGATATTGGGCGTTCCACGCAATGCAACACTAGAGGAAATTAAAAAAGCTTACAGAGAACTTGCTTTAAAATATCACCCAGACAGGAACAAATCAAAGGAAGCAGAGGAAAAGTTCAAGGAAATAAATGAAGCCTATGCAGTCCTTAGCGACCCTGAAAAAAGAAGGCAATACGACATGTATGGCCCATCGGGCTTTGGCCAAAGGTACAGTGAAGAAGATATCTTTCGTGGATTTAATTTTGAGGATATCTTCAGAGACCTTGGCATAAATTTTGGTTTTGATGTATCTGATTTTGAAGGAGAAGACATTTTTGACCTTTTCCAAGGTCAAGGCAGGCGCAGAAGCGCCAATGTGGGCCAAAGCATATTATATAGGCTTGATATAACATTGGAAGAAGCAGCAAGAGGTACAGAAAAGGAAATAAGATTCAGGCACATCAAAAAATGCCCTCATTGCAATGGCACTGGTGCAGAGCCTAATGCTAAGCTTATAAAATGCCCTGAATGCAATGGTAGGGGGGTTATTGTTACAACAAGAAATACATTTTTTGGGAGAATTCAAACATCAGCAACATGCCCAAGGTGTGAGGGTTCTGGAAAGATATACGACAAGCCTTGCAAAGTGTGCAATGGCACTGGTGGTGTTGTAAGTGAAGAGAAGGTCGTAGTAAAGATACCTTCTGGAATAACTGATGGGGCAAGGCTAAGGCTAAGAGGCATGGGGGATTATGCAAAGGGCGGCACAGGCGACATGTTTGTAGAAGTGCATGTGCTTCCTCATAAGATATTCAAAAGGGAAGGCGACGATATATATGTTAATCTAGATATTCCATTCTATACGGCAATACTTGGGGGCAAGGTAAAGGTCCCAACCCTGGATGGCTATAAAGAAATAGAAATACCGCGCGGCACGCAGCATGGCGATAAGATAACCATAAGGGGAGAAGGGATCAAAACACAAAGGGGCAGTGGGGATGAAATAGTGGTAGTAAATATACTAATTCCAAAGTCTATTTCAAGAGAGCAAGAAGAACTTATAAAGAAATTTAAGGAAATTGAAGAAGGCAGCAATGATGAAGGCAAGAAGAGATGGTTCTTCTAAGTCACGTTTATCTATTATTTTTTGCACTTCTTTTAACCCCAAACATAAAAATAGACAGAATTAAAATACCCATAAGCATAAAGAAGATTCCAAATTTTATGCTTACTGTCAGGAAAGCCAATCCAAGAACCAGGCTCATAAATGAGAAAAGAGGGGGTATTGCTGGAAGTGGTATAAGATATTTCTTTTGTACATACATGGTAAAGAGCATGCCAAGAGTGCCGCCTATTGCTATTGATACTGGAATAAAGTAATTGTAAGCAATCCTGTATGAGCTTATAGCAAGCATAAGCGGTATGCCAAGGTCGCCGGCTCCAAGCTGAACTTGGCTGATTAAAGGCAGCTTTCCTTGTTTCATTATCTTCTTAATTATTGGATCTCTGCTCTTCTCAAGCTCTTTCTTGTATTTCATATATTCTTTTGACTCTTTTTTGTTGAAAAATCCTCTTGGTATTACTTCAACATCAGTAGAGCCTATAAGAAAAGCAAGGTTCTTTGAGGTTGCAGCTTTTGCCAAAGTTATCATATGCTTTGTTATAAAGACCGAGATGTAGTCATATGCAGCTATTGCCAATACTAGAAGATAAGCTATTGAAAATCCAAACTCTATTCCAAGTACCAATCCAACCCCAATGCTTGCTATAATAACAACTGTATTTTTAAGCTGCGGGTACTTGTTTTTTGAAACGACAAGGCAAATGCTTATTAAAAGCGATATTAAAGAAACTGCAACTATGCTTGCATTTGGGAAGAAATAGCCAAATATTGTTGCAAAAACAAAGAAAGAGGGCACAACTATCACAAAGCCTTCTAAAAGCCTATACAAAATGTTCCCATGATAGAATTTGAAGAACAAGAGTATAATCAAAGTCGCCAATATTAAATATACAAAAAACCACAATGCTTGGCTAGGGGTATTTATTTGGCTGTTATTTTGTGCATTGCTGTTTGGTGTTATCTGCATGCTTGTATAGACCATGCTTGAAAGGAGCAAGCCTGCAAATTGGACTATCATGAAAAGTACTAGTATGTTGAATTGCTGCCTAAACTCTATGCGCCTTACCAAGTATTCACCATCACTCTTCTTCTCTCTTGACTATCTTTATTATTCCTGGCCTAGGGCTGTATATGTCGCCGCTTCTCTCCAACTCTGATATATATTTTGTTGTTGTGGCCCTATCTATTCCTGCTTTTTCAGCCTCTTCTAGAACAGAAATTATCTTTGCTCCCTGTCCGTCTTCATCTAGCTTTGATATTATTTCCATTATTGTATTTATTTTTGTAACTTTTTCTCTAGGCATTCCTGTAAGCAAAGTGTCTATGTCCTTTCTTCCCCCTCTGTCAACTGCCAATGTTGTAAGCATGTAATCAAAAAGCGATATGGCAAGCTCAGCATCTCTTAGCTCTATCTTTTCTGAAAGCCTTGATTTTGCACTCGCTTCTGCTAGCCTTACAAGACCTTCTATCTGCCTAGGCGTTATCGGAACAGCACCCTGCTTTAGCCCTAGCTTTCTAAGTTCTACATAAAACTCTTGTATCCTGTTGCTTGCTTCTGGGCTCAAAACAGGCTTTACATGCTGCCTTGCATAAGCTATATACTTCCTTAGAAGCTCTGGATCTATAGGTGGTGCCTCTACTTGCTCATATTGTTCTACTTGTGCAATTTGCGCCCCTGCCGCCTGGTGCTGCGTAAGTATGTGCTTTGCTATCTTTTTGTCCTGCTCTTCATCTAGTATATCCATTATTGGAAATATTAAGTCAAACCTTGAGAGCAATGCTGGCGGTATATCGAACTGTTCAGCAGGATATTGATTCTTGTCAAATCTTCCATATTTTGGATTTGCTGCAGCCAATACAGAAGCTTTGGCATTGAATCTAGCGACTATTCCCGCTTTTGCTATACTTATAGTTTGAGATTCCAAAGCCTCGAGCAAGGATGATTTGTCTTCATCGCTTATCTTGTCAAATTCATCTATGCTTACTTCTCCTCCGGAGCCAAGAACCAAAGCACCAGCCTTCGATGTCCAGCCTCATTCTGCAAACTCATCTCTTTCTGCAGCGGCAGTAAGGCCTGCAGAGCTTGTGCTTTTTCCGCTTACATAAATGCCTTTCGGCACTATCGAAGTTACTGCTTGAAGGAGCCTTGTCTTAGCTGAACCTGGATCACCTATAAGCAAGATATGTATGTCGCTCCTTATAGCGCCACCGTCTACAAGCTTTTTGTCAGGAGTGCCTCCAAAAAGCTGCAATGCAAGCGCTTTCTTTATCTCATCGTAGCCATAAATTGATGGCGCTATAGATTTTGCAATCTTTTCAAATATGTGCGGGTCTTTTGAAAGCTCTTTTATCTGCTTTTCTTCTTCTGGTGTTACTTCTATTTCAATAAATTCTTTTTGCCTTGGCTTAAGAGCAACAGCATCAAACATCATTGTAAAGACTGTCTTCTCCTCTTTCCCTTTTGCATTCCTCCTAGGTCTTATTCTCAATATGCCTGTTATATCCACTCTATCTCCTGGTATTACACTATTTACCAGATCATCTTCTAGCCATACTTCTAGCTGCCATGTTGGTGTATTGCCTTTCAATCTTTCCAAAGGGTCTTGCACTGCTATTCTTTGCAAATTTATAAATTCAGACTCCTCATTTACCTGCTTAAGGGATTTTCTTTTGCACTGAGGGCAAAACTCTGGCGGATTCTCTTTTTCCAAATCTACCTTTATTACAGTGCCGCAGTATGAGCACTTAAATACGCCAAGCCTGACCTTTGGGGTTATCTCTGATCTTTTAATTACTAGGGAATCTAAAGTTAGCAGTTTGCCTATCTGCTCTGAGCCTATATCTTGTATGAGCAAGCCTTCTATTGGGCTACCCATAAACCTTGCATGTACTGGCTCTTTTGCTTCAGGATTAGGATTCATCTTTTCTAAAGCGGCATTTGCCAAAGGCAATATGCTATCTGGATTATTTATCAGTTCTGTTGCAAGTTCGCTGTCAAACTTTTCAAGATCTTTGAGCTCTATATTTACACTCCTCTTTTTAGGGTAGCTCAAGAACATGTCATTTATCTGGTTTATATAGTAAGCATTGTAGAACTCTATGAATTTGTTTATGTATTCTTCAGCCTTTACTGAGTCCATGCTTACCCCCACAAAGAGAAGTATTAATAATATTAATCAAAAACAATAAAAAAGGTATATCATAAATTGTATTTACAAAATTCAAGTTGTTTTTAAGTGAGTCTATGAAATATATAATAACTTCAGCTCTGCCTTATGCTGAAGGCATGCCCCACCTGGGAAATATGGTAGGGTCTATTTTGCCTGCTGACATATATTACAAGTTCATGAAGATGTGCGGAGAAGATGCTATATTCATATGTGGCAGTGACCAGCACGGCACCCCAATAGAATTGCAGGCAATTAAGAAAGGCTTAACCCCAAAGGAGCTCGCAGACTCTATGCACAACAAGATAAAATCGAGCCTTGAAAATTTTGGCTGCACATTCACTTATTATGGAAAAACAGATACAGAAGAGAATAAAGAGGTTGTTTACCAGATATTCAATTCGCTATACAAGAATGGCTATATAGTAGAGGTCAGTTCGGAGCTTGCATATTGCAAAATAGACAAGAGATTCTTGACAGATAGGCTTATAGAGGGTACATGCCCTTATTGCGGCTACGAGGGTGCAAGAGGCGATCAATGCGAAAATTGCGGAAGGCTTTTGAGCCCAAAGGAGCTTATAAAGCCACACTGCACAATATGCGGAAAGGAAGAAATAGAGTTTAGACAGACTAAAAACTTGGCATTTGATATGAGCCTGCTGCAAAACAAAATAGAGGAATTTATAAAAAAGAATTCAAAGCACAATTGGAGCAAAAATGCAATAAACCACTCTTTGAACTATATAAAAAGAGGCTTGGAAAAAAGAGACATAACAAGAGATCTTAAATGGGGCTTTCCTGTTCCTTTGAAAGGATTTGAAGAAAAAGTATTCTATGTGTGGTTCGATGCGGTAATAGGCTACATAGGCATAACAAAAGAATGGAATAAAGAAAAATGGGAAGAATATTGGAAAGGCAGGTCAAGGCTTATCCAATTTATGGGTAAGGACAATATAGAATTCCACACACTCATGTGGCCTGGCATATTGATAGGTTCCAAGAGTGGCTACATATTGCCTTATACTATATATGCATACGAATACCTTCTTGCAAATGGCCTTAAATTCTCAAAAAGCAAAGGAATAGGTCTTAATATAGAGAATGCTTTGGAAATACTCCCTTCAGACTATTGGCGTTTCATACTTGCAGAGCTTCTGCCTGAAAATGGGGATGTTGAGATCTCAATTGAAAGGATAATGGAGATAGTAAACAATGATCTAAATAATCTGCTTGGCAATTTTATACATAGGTCACTAAGCTTGGCATTTTCAAACTTTGGAAACGAAGTTCCTTTGTTTAGCGAGGATATATTGAATGCCAAAGAAAAGAAGATGATAAAGGAAATTGAGAAAAAGGAAAGAGAATATTTCAGAAATTTCAGATCTATAAAGATAAGAGAGGCTTTAAAGAATGTGCTTGAGATAGCCTCTATAGGCAATAGCTTCATAAGTGAAACAGAGCCTTGGTCTCTTGCAAAAAAGGAGGACAATGAATCAAAAATGAGGCTTGCAAATATAGTATATTTACTTTTGCAAAGCGTATACAAAATAGGCAATTTGGTGTATCCTTTCATGCCTGATTCAAGCAAGAAAATATTGAGCATATTCAATGAAAGCTCGCCCGAGTCAAGCTGCGTAGTATCGAGCCTTAGGAGTGGTTCAAAGCTAAATCTTTCTAAGCCAGAGCCTCTATTCAAAAAAATTGGAGAAAAAGAAATAGAGCTGCTGAAAAAGTTCAGCTAATTATGTATATTTCAAGCTTATTGCTGCAACCTCTTGTGTTGTGCTGGAATAGCCTGGTATTGTATAATTCAGCCAAACATAGCCTATGAATACATTGCCTAGTTTTCCAGACGCAAGACCTGCGCTGTTATAGCAGTTTGCATACAAGTTTATAGATGAGCCGCTATATAGCTCTATCCCATTTTGCAAAGCTCCTTGTGGGTAGGCATTATAAGGATAATAAGCAGTATTTGAAGTTACATATATATTGCCATAAGCTGGTCCATTTGTTGTACCATTTATTGCAGAGGAGCAGGCGACGCCGTGTATTATTATAGGGCCTCCTGTTGCTTGGCCTATATTTATGATCAATGCCCCGCTAGAATTTATAGCAAACAAGCCGCATGAGAAACCAGGAAAAGGAGTGCAAGAAACAGGCGCAGCTGTTGGGTTTAATACACCAACTTTATAGATGACAGAAACAGCTATTATAATTATTATCAAAGCTATGCCATAAGACATAAGGAAATCAACTGCAGCTTGAAATTTCAAGCCAACCATCTATTGCTTTGCCTTCATCTCCACTTTAGCTTCAAAGTCGGAGACTTTGTAATTGAATTCCTCATTAGACTTTATTATACCTTTCTCTTTTAAGAATTCTCTGGCAAGCAAATAGTAAACAACAGCCAATGAACGCCTTCCTTTGTTGTTGCAAGGTATTATCAAATCAACAAATTTTATCCAATTGTCCGTATCACAAAGTGCAACTACAGGCGTGCTTGTTTTGCTTGCTTCTTTAACAGCTTGTTTCTCGTTCCTTGTATCACTAACCAATATTATAGAAGGCTCTACAAAATCCTCTCTGTTTGGATTTGTAAATACTCCTGGCATTATCCTTCCTTGCATGAGCTTGCTCTTTGTTATTTCTGCAAATTTGGAAGCAGCTGCTATAGCATATATTCTAGAAGCAGTTACAACAATCTCTTTAGG
>JAGDYD010000009.1:2226-5322 GCA_023256515.1 Microcaldota archaeon | reverse complement strand
GCCCAATAGCCCGCCTTTTGTCCCTATTTTCAGGGTGGCAGCATTCGACTGAGCGTCCAACAAAGGGCTTGCACCCAGGCGGGTCTGCCGTTTCATCCTAAGCAAAGACCGTCACCTAAGATCATCCGTTGTCTTTGCTCAGGTGTCGTTTCTGTTCAGTTGCCGATCCTTTCGGATCCCCGATTGCTCGGGCGCCTTTACGGGTGGGCGGACTTCCTCCTTTAATGGTTAGCTGCCTAGGGCACTGCCTAAATTTATTTAAAAAGCTTTCAATTAAATATTTAAGTCAACTTATCTTTGCAGCAATTTTTATCCTCTTGTCTATTTCTGGAAGGTCTAGCAAGTAAAGCCCATCTTCTCTAACCTTGTATATGAATCTTTTCATGCCTGGCGTTTTTACCTTTGTACCTATATGTACTCCAGCTTCTAGGTAAACCGATTGGTCTATTAATAGTTCATCAGCCATTTACACACCTTTTTTCGGGGTCGCCGAGATTTTCATTTACATTTTGAATTCCCGAAAGATTCTCGGGTCATGTGCCCCCTAAGCACAGAGCCTAACCAGGCTAGCAGACGACCCCGAACATTCAATATTTTGCTTGGAATCTTTTTTATCTTTATCGCTTTACTTTCTTCCGTATTCTATTATCTCATCTATCAGGTCTACATGCCCTATGAGCATTCTCCTGCAGCAATACCTTTTTACTCCAAGCTCATCTAAAACCTTTTCAGGGTCATCTCCTGCATCGACCCTTGCTTTGAATTTTTCCCATTTGTCGCCAATTACTTGGCCACAAGAGAAACATCTAACTGGTATCATCATTTTTTCACCATCATCTGTATGATGTCTGGAATCTTGCCCTTGCCTTTGGTCCTAAGAACTTCTTAGGCTCAACGCGCCTTGGGTCATCGATAAGCAATTCCCTGTCATATCTCATATATGCTTTCCTTACAATGTCGCTGTTTGCTGCCGCTGCTATAGCTTTTGCTATGGCATTTCTTGCGGCTTGTGCTTGGCCGCTTACGCCTCCTCCTTTTACATTGACTAATATGTTTGACGACTCAGCAATCTCTTTTGTTATATTTGAGAAGTTGACAGGTTCAAGTATGAGCTCTCTTATCTCCTTTGGCTTTATAAGGTTTATATCTACTCCATTGATCTTTATAACTCCATTCCCCTTTGTAAGTCTTGCCCTTGCTATTGCATCCTTTCTTTTGCCCTTTGTCAATATTACTTTCTGCTTTGGAGTACTTTTCTTTCTAGGCTTAGCTTGCTTTTTCTCTGCTTCTTGCTGAGTAAGAGAGCTAAGCTCTTTGTTCAAATTATCCAAATTTTGATTCTTATTCTCGCTCAATCAATCACTCCTGTATCCAAGCTTTTCAGACAATTCTTTTACACTAATTGTTTTCTCAAACATCTTTTTAACATCTTTCTTTTCTATCTCTTCAAACTTCTTATTCTTATAGCTTTCTGGAATTCCTATATATACTTTAAGCAATTTGTATGCCTTCTTGCCCTTAGCTTTTTTATAAGGAAGCATGCCTCTTATTACTCTTTTTACAAATAAGTCTGGCTTCCTTGACCAGTATGGCGAGTGCTCTGGGTTTGCTTTGTCTTTAAGCTCTATCCTTTGCTTGTAATTCTCTACCAAATTCTTTTCATGGCCGCTTATAAGCATCTTCTCTGCATTAAGCACTACTACATTCTCTCCATTAAGCAGCATCTTGGCTATCTTGCTCGCAGCCCTTCCAAGTATTGCTCCTTCAGCATTGATTATTCTCTCCATAGAAAACACTATATTATAATCCTTGCATCCTTAGCTTTAAAAGCATCCTCTATGCTTATAATATTGCATCCTCCTTTTTTAAGCTTTTCAATTGCAGATTGCGAGAACTCTATTGCAGATATGTTGAATTTCTTGCTAACCTCTCCTATGCCTAGCACCTTTCCAGGCACTATTATGTGCTCTCCTTCTTTTGCAAGCTTGTCTAGCTTCCTTATATTAACTTTAATCCTCTTCCTTCTAGGCATGCTTGCAAACTTCTTTATCTCTTCTGCAAAGCCTTTCCTTTTTGGCTCTTTGCTTATAATATCGTCTAGCTTAGCAAGCCATTCGTTTATCTGGTTCTTTTCTATATAGCTTTTCATTTAAATCACACTATGCGGGGGGTGAGATTTGAACTCACGCAAGCTCTAAAGCTACAGGAGTTCTGAAATATTCCTCAGTCCTGCGCGTTTGACCAGGCTCCGCCACCCCCGCGCATTATTTTAATTCTTTTTCCGTAGCCTTTAAATCATCATCTATTATTTCAAGAGCTTTATTTAAAATATCTCTTGCACTCATTTGGCCAAAGCTCTCTATGTAAAACTCATATGCTCCTTCTCCTTTCTTCTCGTATGTTGCTAGCCCTGGCTGGAATTTTGCGCTTTTAGCTCCATTGCCCATTACTGCCTTTCCCTCTAGCTTTATCCTTTGGCCTTCTGCTAGCTTCATTATTGGTATCTCTTCTATTGCTACTTTTACATTTTTATCGCTGCTTTTAAGATCTCTTGAATATATTGTGCCTGGGCCTTCCATGTCCAAGCTGAATAAAATTTCATCTTTTTCATCATAGCCTGTGCTTGGCGTTATAAGGGGCACAAGGCCTATCCTGTGCGCTATGTATTCATCGAACATGGCGCTTGTATTGATATAAAATGTTACAGTGTCTATAGCAAAGGTCTTGACCCTGCTTATTATAACCCTTCTCAAAGCATTTACAAACTCAGTAGTAGTGTCTGTTATATTGAACCTTATGGCTGTGGGGGAATTTTCGATAAATTCAACCTTCATGCAATCCCAGAATTTGAATTATAGGCTTTATTTATACACATATTAATATATTTATTTCTTTCTTTTTGCATAGGGTCTAATACAATATTTATATTTGACCGCTTTGTCAATTTAGAAAAGACCATATTACATATCTTATTAAGTTGGCAACTAGGTATAAAAATGCAAGGATCTTGACATTTGCAATGCCTACAAACCTTTACTTCCTAAACCTTGAAATATCCTCAATATTTCCTATCTTCTGCAACATTCCGAATCTTTG
>JAGDYD010000009.1:0-2216 GCA_023256515.1 Microcaldota archaeon | reverse complement strand
TTTGGGCCTTTGACTTGTAGAATCATTATGCCTTTTCATGATTATAGGCTTATTTTGTGGGGATTGTATTTAACGAAGATAAAAGGATTTATAATTTGTTAGATTTCCATTATTCAATTGTTCAATGATGCACGTAGGTGGCGTTGTGGCAATTGATCGCAAGCACATTGCAAACTCGCAATCCATGTCGCATGAAGATGTTGGGCATTTGCAAAACATAGAAATCCGTTCGGTGCTAAAGGACCCAATATTTATTGTGTCTCTTTTAGTAGGGATTGTAATTTTTTCTTCATGGATCTACCTTTCATACATGAATTATGTCGAATATCTTTATCTACCAGCAGATATAGGCCTGTCTACATACTCATTTTATTTTAACACGCACTTCGAGAGCCTAGCATATGGTTTGCAGCTACTTGTGATAGTATATAATCACATAGAGCCGCTGGAGCTTATGTTCGAGCCCATATTTTATGTATTTCCCAGCCCTTTAACCCTCATATTCCTACAGGACTTCAGCTTCTTCCTCGCTGCAATAGTTGTGTACTTCATATCGCTTAGGATAAATCAGTCACGCTTCGTAGCCGCAGCACTGTTTTTCGCCTTCATGATAAATCCTGGCATAAGGGCAGCGGTGCTTTATCCGTACCATGGTGAGGCTTACTTGCCACTGCTTACACTTCTTGCATTCTATTTTTACACAGTGCGAAGGCCTTATTTATTTGCACTCTCTTATGTTCTGCTTCTCACAACGATCGAGACATCAGTGGTTGTAGGTGCAATTTTCTTGATATTTCTATTGCTCTTGGAGCGCAAACGTCACGATAAAAATTTCACAATGGAAATAGCACTGCTAATGCTTGCCACAGCTTTATATTATCTTTTCTGCAGCTATGTTACTGCTTATCTTACCGCTGCATATGCCAGAGGCGCCTATCCAAATCTTCCTCCGTTTCTAAGGCTGATAAACTTTTACAGCTTCCAGTTCAAGGGCATTGCTTCACTTCCTTATAGGATAACACAGATTAGCACGTACAATCTGGTCAGAGGTCTTGCCGGCATAGCCTTCCTCCTTTTTGGTTTTGGTATATACATATATCGCAAGCTGGCATACGCGCTCTTAATATTCTCGCCATGGATTTACGAGGTTTTCATACTAAATAATCCTTTCTTTGCTGGCTTTAATGATCCATACTATTTATATGTTATATATGGTTCGGTGCTGCTTACAATACTTGCGATAGGAAAGGTAGAAAAGTCAGAGGAACAGAGACATGTAAGGCACATAATTACATTTTCTATAGCATTCTCTATATTCACCTTACTTTTTGTTTCTTCTGGGATGCTCCTTCCTCTCATATTTTCTTTCAGCCACATTTCAAATCCTCCAGCCAATCTGCAGAGGTGCTTCTCAAACATCACCAACTACAGCGTTATGCTTGAACCTGAGCTTGAGCCACACCTATACGAGTTCAGGCGCATGGAAATAATTCCGGCTTATACGATAGGTGGATTCAACGGCAGCGTGACATCGCAGCTAGTTAAAGGTCTCTACTACTTCAAACCACAGTTCATCATAACAGGAAACACATATTTCAAAGACATGTTCTCCTTCAACATATCAGCCTACATTGACAATAACTACAGCATATATACCAGATTTGATAATATTACAGTGTACAAGCTTAATTCGTTGAACTTCAGCAAGCCACTTGGTTGCTAGAACATTCTTTCCTTGCGCTTTGGCATGTTGCACTTGAGTTTGACTATTGCTTTGAGGAAGTAAAGAACATCGCGAGGCCTTACTGTTGTCTTTCTGCTTTCCTTCCACTTTACTGGCAACTCGTATGGATAAACACCTACTGCTTGTGCTCTTATGATCAGCTCAGTATCAAAGAACCAGTGGTTGTCAATAATCTCGCTAACAATTCCTTTTATAAATTTGGCATCCCAGAACTTGAAGCCACACTGATGGTCGCTTATCCTAGAGCCAAATGCTATGTATATCAAGGCGTTGTACACCTTGCTTGATATTAGCCTTGAAAAACTTCTTATTGCATTCGCGCCTTTAGAGTATCTGGAGCCTATGACGAATTTATGTCCACTACTGACAAGTTTGACAGCATTGCCAATATACGAAGCAGGAGTAGAGAGATCTATATCCAAGTAGCCTATTATATCTCCCTTTGCAATTTTTATTGCATCCTTCAGCGCTG
>JAGDYD010000016.1:2394-2651 GCA_023256515.1 Microcaldota archaeon | reverse complement strand
ATATTTTTATGTGCTTTGCTCCATGCCTTTATAAGTTATGTTCTTATGCCTCATTAGAGCAAACACCAAAACAAGCAATAAGCTAAATAGTATTGCAAATAAATAGATGAAAGGCAACAACAAAAGGTACGCAGCGCCGCTTATTCCTACGCTGCTGTACAAAGCGATATCCCACAATGAATATGCTACTTATGAAATTAGCGCTGTCGCATAGGCGTATTTTATAATGTTTGCATTGAATCTTTGAGAATTCATAT
>JAGDYD010000016.1:0-2384 GCA_023256515.1 Microcaldota archaeon | reverse complement strand
CGCATTCATCCCACGATTGAAATCGTGGGCTTTCTGCTATGTATTTCGTAAGATACACTAAACTTCATAGGGCTTTTCATTTATGTAATCCAAATCTGCAAGCCATGTTCTTTCATTGCCATCATAGAAACTAGAGCTGCGTGAAACTTCATAATCGCCAACCTGGTATAGATTTATGGGGTGCTTGCATTTGTTTTTGATCAAAAATATCCTCTTGTTTTCATTGTGCTTATAGGCGCCTATGTTAAGCCTTGCATCGTAATCCTTGTTTGCACTGCCGTCTTTGTTTAGCTTCCTTACTTCTAGTATTATATCCTCTATATGATCGCCACCGTTGTACGCCAATCCGACCACAACAAGATCACCGTTTTTTACATCTATTCCTTTGTTAAGTAGCAGTATGGAATCATTGCTCAAGAACTTGTTTTCATTTCTTCCAATATAATCGCCATCCATCATGCATACTGTAGAAGCGATGTCTATGCCATTGAGTATGCCGTCCTTTTGTATCTTGAATTTTGTAATAGATACTATATTTGAGGGCTCTTTAGCGTAAAGCCTTATCTGGTCGTAGATTCTTTCCGGCGCAAGAAACTTCACCTTTGCGCCCAATTTTTTAATATCTATAAGTGTTTCTGATATGTGCCTGCTTTTATAATTGATTACCTCTACAGGTTGTATCATAGAAGAGAGGGCCTTAGGTATTACAGTAGCTTTTGCAACATACGCATATATTCCATGATCAAGCTCTTTTGATCTGTTTATTATGTTTGCATCAAGTACATGGTTTATTCCTTGCATCTGGAGCTCATAAAACATTCCAGTATAAATATTCTCTGAAATAAGCACATCAAATTTTTCGTTCCTGTAATTTTTGTACTCTTCAGTGGCAAACTTTAAGAAATCACCCCAAAGGATGGTTATTGAATCTTTTGGTATGGCGTTGTTTTCTTCCATGTATTCTATTATGACTTTTGCCAATAGGACCGTAATAGGGTTGAGTTCAATTCCAACCGCGCTTTTTGCGCCACTTATTATTGCAGCAATTGAAAGTACTCCTGTGCCTAAGCCCAATTCAAGAACTTTGTCCCCGGGCTTTACGCTTTTCGATATGGTCCGCAAAAAGGGTACAGTTCTGCCAGAAAAATCAGCCAAGCATTTTATTGCGTCGTTAGTTTCCATGCCTAGCTTTGATATGATCCTTTTTTCGTATGCTACGCTTTCTCTGCTGTACGGTGCAACCTCATGGCTTAGGCGATTAATCCACCTTTGCAGCTCTTTTATCATATCCTCTTCATTTAAACCCCGCCTTCCATTGCCTGTCAAGAATTTGTAAAGTTTTTCGCCATCTTTGTCATCAAATATTGTAAGAAACTTTCGTAGATGTTCTGTGTAATCAAAAAGGCGTTTTTTGAATTCGAAAATTTTCAACAATATGAGCTTTGATATGAGTATCATATACACTAAATTGTCGTAATCCTCGAATTTTATGAGTTTTGTCGTTGTGTCATTGAATATTGGAAAATATCTCTTCAGCCTTATATAGTTCATCTTTGTCCTTCTTTCGTCAAATTTTTCACGCATTTCCTTTATCTGCCCCCAATCGCGCTTAAGCAGATATAGAAGGGTGCTTTCCATCTCAGAAGATAAACCCTTTTGCCTTATTTGGTTTTCAAAATATTGAATAGAGAATTCTTTTTCCATGCGCATCATCACCGATTTTAAGGAATCATATATTTTTATTATTTCCGCTCTCATCTCTCAATGTAATAGCAATTTATGCTCCATGCGTGTATTTCATATAAGCAAGGCCAACACACATACGCATGCAATAGCACAAAGTTTAATAATCTTACCGATAAAGTAAAGATACTATGCCGATGGTGCAAGATGGGGAAGAGCGAAAAAAAGGAAAAGGAGAAGGCAAGGGACAAGGGGAGATATGAGGCTGAGCTGAAGAGGATAAGGGAGCTTAGCACACTGAGCAAAATGCTCAAGAAAGGCGATGTGGAAAGCGCTCTGCTCAGCGAGATCGAGAGGGATTCCGAATCAGGAAGCGTTAGGAGTACTGACGAACTCATAAATAAGCTTATGGAAGAGGACAAGAACGCAGTAGAAGAGAAAAACTTGGAAATAATAGAGAAGCTCACCACTGGTGGGAAGGAGGTAAAGATCTCAAAGAAGGTGCGAAAGGCACAAAAGAAAGAAAGCAAAGCGAAGAAACCTGCCGCAAAGGCAAAGCGCAAAAAATAGTTATAAAAATTTGTTTCTCTATTTTTTAAGCATGGGCTCATGGCTCAGGAGTAGAGCGTCCGCTTTGCAAGCGGAAGGTCGCGGGTGCGAATCCCGCTGAGTCCATTTACAGTTTACGAGGGAGCTGGGTG
>JAGDYD010000029.1 GCA_023256515.1 Microcaldota archaeon | reverse complement strand
CCTTCATATAAACTTGAATTCTAATTGGTGAGCTGATGAAAATAAATGAGCTAAAAGCAGGCGCAACTAACGTCACTATAGAGGCTACAGTTGCAGAAAAACAGGAGCCAAGAGAAGTAGTGACAAAATATGGAAAAAGGCTTAATGTTGCTAATGTAACATTAAAAGATGAAACAGGAAGCATATTGCTTTCTGTATGGGGAAAGGATATAGATACAATAGAAGTTGGAGATAAAATAAGGATAACCAATGGCTATGTAAGCGAATTCAGAGGCACCCCGCAACTCTCTGCAGGCAAATGGGGAAAAATAGAGGTAATAGAAAAAGGCTCTGGAAAGGAAGAAGAGCTAAAGACAAGCGAGAAGCTTGAAAGCGAAGAAGACAATTTTGATGATTATTCCGAGGAAGATGCAAGCTGACTTTTAGAAATCTATTTTTATTTTATTTCCAACCTTTGGAGCATATGCCTCGAATCCTTCTAGCTTTAATGTTTCAGCAAAAAGCTTAGTATTCTCTTCATCCCCATGTATGCAAATCACTGTTTCTGGATTGCTTTTCCTAACATACTCATATAAATCGCTTTTTCCGGCATGGGCAGAGAAATCAAAGAATTCGTAAGGCACCTCAACCTTGAATCTTCTGCCATTTATCTTTATAGGCTTCCCTTCCATCATAAGCCTGCCGTTAGTGCCCTCCACCTGGTAGCCTGTCAAAAATATTTTAGAATTCTTATTTAGCTTTGTAATATAGTCAAGAGCAGGGCCGCCATTAAGCATGCCTGCTGTTGTTACAATTATGCTTGGCCTCTGCAGAGGCTCAGACCTGCTTGCATGCATGCCTATCCAATGTGCATTCTTCAAAGCGCCTAACAATATATCTTTATTCCTGGTAAACTCTGGGTAGTTTATCACTATTTCAGAAGCAGCTTTGGCCATGCCATCTATATAAGTATAGTCTATAAGCTTGTTCATATACAATATTGCAAGTATCTCTTGCGCCCTTCCTACAGCAAAGCTAGGAACTAGTGCTGTACCATTATTGTCGAGAACCTCTTTTATGCTTGCTATAAATTTCTTTATAAGCTCGCCCCTGTCTGGATGCTCTCTGCTTGCATATGTAGATTCTATCAATAAAACATTCCCTTCAACAATATCTGCGCTTCCTTGCAGTATTTGGGGCTCTATCTTGAAATCTCCGGTATATATCAATCTCTTCCCATTTTTCACCTTTTCTATAAGAGTTATTGCGCTTCCAGAGATATGGCCCGCATCATAAAGGGTTATGTAATAATCCCCATTATCTACAGGCACACCATATTCATACTTTATCGATTTCTTTGCAAAAATCTCCAGCTGCTTCTTGAAGAATGCTTGCTTTAAGTGCTGCCTTCTGCTTATCTTTAAAGAATCTTCTATAAGCAGCTCGCTAAGCTCTATGGTCGGCTTAGTTGCTATTGTAGTGGGGTAATTCCCATAGAAAAGAGAAGGAAAGAAGCCGCTGTGGTCAAGATGGGCATGGCTTAGCACAGCTATGTCTACGCCTGCTGCCTGCATAGGGTACTCTGTTTTGTCATCCACTTTTATTCCATAGTCAAGGAGTATCCTTTTTTCATCTTTAATGAGTATTGCAGACCTTCCAACCTCGCTTGCTCCTCCCAAAAACTGTATTTCCAAAAAAACACTCTCGTATTTAGAATATTATTATCTATAGCTTTATAGATTTTAAGATTTATATATCCATGATCTTTATGGCTAATGATGAAATAAACTTCATGGATCTTGCATGCATCTTAAAGATAACGCCAGATACAGTATTAGAGAAATTCGGAAGCCAGATAAATGCAAGCTTTTTTGATGCTTCTAATATTGCAGGAACATTGAAGCAGAAGGGCCTTATAGATTTTACTGCAAATTACCCAGGGCCAAATGGAATGGTGCTTACTGATGCTGGCAAAAACCTGATAAATGAAGCTAATGCAAAAAGTGCAGAGCCATTTGATGATCTGGACAAAAGCATATTAGTGCAGCTTTCTGGAGGCAAAAGGAACCCAGCTGAGCTTGGAGCAAGCCTGAATATAAGGCCAAAAGACCTTGCGCTAAGGCTATACAAGCTTAGCAAGCAGGAATATATAACATATGAACTTAAGAATGGAAATGTAGAGATCATGCTTACTGAAAAAGGCTTCTTGGCGATGCCAAAAGCACAAGGAGCACAGCAGGCAAATGTACAGGCAAACCCTGGGCAAAATAGGCAAGAGGCAAATGTGCCGCCAGACCATGGATTGGAGAACCAAGCAATAAAAAGCAAGCCAAAAATGCCTAAAAAAGCAAATTTGATTTTGCTTGCAATTTTGATAATACTTATAATATTCATCTTATACTACAAAAATATAATATGAGAAACATGCTAATGGAATATGAGCAAGCAAAAAGCTTGCTAGAAAAATATGGGATAAAGAGCATAGAAAGCAGATATATTGAGGATATAGAAGAGCTAAAGGATTTCATAAAGAAAACAAATGGAAGAGTTGCATTAAAAGCAATATCGCAAAATGCTCTGCACAAATCAAAAGCAGGGCTTGTTGAGCTCAATGTTACAATTGATGATGCGGAAAAAAGGTATAATGAGCTTATCAAAAAAGCCAAGAAGTATGCACCTTTCAAGATACTTGCGCAGAAGATGGCAGAGCCAGGAATAGAGATAATAATAGGAGGCAGAGAAGACCAGCAATTTGGCAAGCTTATACTTTTAGGCTTAGGAGGCGTTTTTGTAGAAGCATTCAGGGACTTTTCATTGCGCGTTTGCCCAATAACAAAATATGATGCAGAGCAAATGATAAACGAGCTAAAATCAAAGAATGTTATAACATACAATGGCAAAGCAGAAAACATGATAATAAAGCTTCTTTTAAATGTATCCAAGATGCTTGAAGAAAATGAAATAAAAGAGCTTGACTTGAACCCGATAATAGTAAGGGAAAATGGCTATGATGCTGTTGACCTAAGGATTATAGAATGATTTTTATGAGATTTGACCTTAACCCTATGATGAATCCAAAGAGTGTCGCTGTGATAGGCGCCTCTAGAGACCCTAGCAAGGTAGGGCATGTGATATTGCAAAACTATATAGATGCAGGATTTGATGGGGCTTTATACCCTGTAAACAAGAATATATCAAAAGGAGAAAAAATAATCGGGCAAACAGCATACAGAAGCGTAACTGAAATAAAAAAGCCAATAGACCTGGCAGTAATAGCTGTGCCTGCACCTGCCGTGCCGGAGGTTCTTGAAGAATGCGGAAAAGCAAAGGTAAAAACAGCAGTAGTTATAAGCGGAGGCTTTGCAGAGGTAGGCAATGTTGAACTCCAAAACAAGATAGTAGAGATAGCCAAAAAGTACAACATAGCAATGCTAGGCCCCAACTGCCTTGGCATAATGGACCCTGCATCTAAGGTAGACACTCTTTTCTTGCCTACATATAAGCTTAGCAGGCCGAAGATAGGCGATGTCAGCTTTGTTTCGCAAAGCGGAGCGGTAGGGAGCACGATACTAGACCTTATAGCAAAAGAAGGCTTTGGTCTTGCAAAATTTATTTCATATGGAAATGCTGCTTATATAGATGAGACAGATTTGCTCGAATATTTAATGCATGATAAACAGACAAAAGTAATAGTTATGTATATAGAAGGCATAAAAAGAGGAAAAGAATTCATAGAAGTTGCAAAAAAGGTAAGCAAAGTAAAGCCGGTAATAGTGATAAAAGGCGGTATAACAGAGGAAGGTGCGCAAGCTGCTCATTCGCATACGGCATCGCTTGCAGGAAACAGCGAAGCTTATGAAGCTGTATTCAAGCAGTTTGGCTTCATCAGAGCAAAGGATCTTGATGATTTGCTTTATTTTGCAAAAGTGTTTTCAAGTGAGGATTTGCCTAAAGGAAACAGAGTGGCTGTAATAACAAACGGAGGAGGCACAGGTGTTCTTACAACAGATGCAATCTATATAAATGGCTTGAAGCTTGCAGATTTCAGCGAAGAGACAAAGAAAGAGCTTAGGAAGGTTATGCCGAGCATCGTAAATATAAGAAACCCTCTTGACCTTGCAGGAGATGCGGATGAAAAAAGATACAGCGATGCGCTTTCAATTATTTCAAAAGATGAAAATGTTGATATGATTATTGTAATTGTTCTTTTCCAGACGCCTGGAGCAGATTCAAGCGTTGCTGAAAAGTTGATCTATTTCAAAAAGAATATAGACAAGCCAATGGTTGCAATATCTACAGGCGCAGATTATACACAAACCCACAAGCTTATGATGGAGAGCTCTGGCTTGCCAGTTTATGATTCGCCTAATGCTGCAGCCTCGTCATTGGCAGAGCTTTACAAATACTGGAAATACAAAAACAAGATAGTTTAGCTCTGCTTGAATATTGAAGATAATGCCTTATTTATCGCTTTTTCCTTGCTCTTTTCTGAGCTCAGTATATCAAAAAGCTCAGTAGGGCTTACATCAAGCTTGTAGCCCATTTCATTGAGCTCTTCCAAAAATATGCCTGTGCCAAATTCCCTTATTGATATGTTTTCTATTGCTTTGTTCCTCAAAGACTCTATCTCGCTTTCTACCTCTTTGTCTTCTATATCTTTGCTTATCTCTATTATGGCCTTGCCTTCATAGCCTTTTACCATTGAGAAAAGCTCAAAATCAGCCTGCTCGAATCCTTTATCAACGCTACCAACAAGCACTATCCTTATTATAGGCTTGTCTTCACCGCTTATTATCCTTTTAATTTCGCTTTCAGCTTCATTTGCAACTTGTATAGGCGTTTTTCCTGTTACATTTATTTTTACAACCTCAAACCTTCTTGAATTTATCTCAACGAAATTGTATTTCTTTGTTTGAGTGTCAAAAATAAAGAAGCCCTTCTTTGCAACCTCATCATCTTTTAGCTGTGTTAATACTGTGCTTCCTGGTATTAGGAAAGGCTTTGAATGGACTGTTCTTTCAACCCTAGAGTGTATGTGGCCATCTATATAAAGATCAAAGCCATCGGGCAATTCATCAAGGTATATGAAATTTTTGTCAAAAGGCATAAGATCATATACTGATTGATGGAATACAAAAACATTGAACATGGAATCCATTGGCTTTAGATTTTTTCCCTTTAGGAAATCCCTGAACCTCTCTTCAGATATGCCGCCAATACCATATACTGCAATTTTTTCTCCATCTTTCTCCACTATTGCCCAAGCTTCGCTTATATCAACAAGCAATCCTGCCAAATTTAGAAGCTGCACAGCATTTTCTGCCCCTTCAGACCTTCTTTCATGGGTGCCAGATATAGCCAATATGGGCACATTTGTATAGATCTTCTTCTCCCCTTTGTAATCAATAACCTTAGCTTTCCAATTTTTGCTTGACAAGTCTCTAAATATCTTCATGCCTTGTGCAAGAACCTCGGGCTTAGGCGACCTATTGTCAAAAAGGTCGCCAGGCAATATTATCATGTCTGCAAGCTCGCTTGCTTTCTCCAATGCTTCTTTTGCCTGGTAATAGGCATCATCATAAAAGCGTTCATAGCCAAGATGCAAATCTGAAACTATAGCTATTTTCATTATTGACCACTTGCAAATATAGTAAACATTAATATGCTTGACAAAGAAAGGCTATATTTTTTGCGCAAGGCTTTTATATATTAAAAGAGCTTCTCTGATAACCCTGTTATATTACCAAGATGATTATATGGTCAGCATTTTTGGAAAAGATAGTGAGAACAATAAAGGTGCAAAGATAAGCATAACGAGCATAGAGTTGAATTACATGGGCTATGCACACAGGCTGGACGGCTTTGAAACTGAGCAGGAGGTTTTTGAGATAAGACTGCCTTTCAAAAACAAGGAAAGCGTTGCATCTTCTTTTGACAAAGATATAAAGAAGCCGGATATGAGGGTAGATGAGATAAGAGTAGGCAAGCCTTTTGAGCTTGTGGGCGTTACCCCCAGCTTGCCAATTGTTGTGCATTATAAAGAAAGCACAGAGATAAAGCTCAAGATAAAGGCCCCAAAGATATCTTATTCTGGTCCTCTTCTAATAAGCCTTATATCAAATGATTATATGGCACATATAAGCATAAGCGAAATAGTTGCAAAGAAAGGCAGCAAATCTGTTGTTTTAGATTCATCTATACACATGTATGTCCCAAAAGGAGAGATAATAAAGCAAGATATACAAGCATATAAGCTAATGGAGCCTGATGAAAAGGTTTCTAAAATAACAATAGAAAAACCATTCCAAATAGTAAAGACAAACCCAAGCGCCCCATTTAAAGTAGAGAAGAAAAATAGCTATGTGATAAGCCTTTACATAAAAATGCCAGAATTCGACTATGCGGGGCCGATGGAGATAATTTTTGAATAATTCATTTCCTTCCCAATGCTTTTCTTATCTCTTCAATAATATAGTTTGCTATCTTTTCTGCGTTTTCTTTTTTAGGTCCATATGCCCCAGCAGCACAAGGATGCCCGCCACCGCTTCCATTTATTATCTTTGAAGCATTTTGCATTATGCGGCCTAGGTGGATAGAATATTCTTTATCAAGCGGCGGCCTTAGCCTTGCCGATATTGACACCTCTTTATCTGAAACCATCCAAAATACAGAAGCATCTGCGCCTATCTTTATCGCCATATCTGCCAATATGTTGGCATGCTCATCAGCGCTCCCATAAATAAGCAGGTACTTGCCTATGATCTGAATATTTGAGTTGTATAGGTCTTTTATTGTAGAATACCTGTTTTCTATAGGCACCGATTCATGGAAATATCCCATTATGCCAGAGTAATCCATATTGGCAATTTCAAGAAGCTCGCCTATTTGCATGAATGTATGAGCAAATGCATTCCTGAAATCTGCAGAATCTGAAATTATACCATTTAAAAGAAGGATTGATGCCTCTTTATCGGCTTTGAAGCCAAGCCTTTTCATTAGGTCGTATATTATACTTGCTGTTGAATTATAGGATTCATCTGAAAAGAGGAGGAAATTGTTTCCAAGCTGCTCATTTACCGGCAGATGATGGTCTATGAACAATACTTCTCCTTTGAATGAAAGAAGCTCTAAACCAAATTTATCCAATGCTTCTATGTTATTTGCATCAAAAACGACTACAATCTCAACATTAGAGAGAGATGCAATTTCTATTTTAGATTCATATGAGACTTCTTTGAGCATTCTTCTTGCATTGCTTGTTATAAAATCAGGAGTGCCTAGCCTTGCGTTTTTGAAATACCTTGAGAATGCAGCAGCAGAACCAACTGCATCCCTATCCCCCATAGAATGGAAAGTAAATAAGAAGCTCTTTTCTTTATTTGAGGAGAAAAAAGAAACAAGGTCCTCAAAACTAAGAATCTTCAAAAAAAACACCATTACTTGAAATTGGATAGCTCTTTCTTTATGGATTCTTCTTTTGATTTAAGATTAGAAAGCTGCTTGTTTACCATCTGTATTTTTAGCTCAAGATCTTCGCTTTTTTCCTTTAAGTTTTCAAGCGCTTTTTCTTTAGTAGTCTCAACTATTACGCCGCCTATTGTTATGTATACTTTGCCGCTTGCCTTCTCAACTTCCTTCTTGGCAAAATCTGCTTCATTTTTTTGTATTTGTAGCTCCTGAAGCTGTATTGTATAAGCTCTTATTTGGTCTTCAAGTATCTGATAATCTTTTATCAGCTTCTCTATCCCTTCTCCATCTTTGCCATTTTGGCCAATGTTTTGATCCATTCAACCACTCAATTCTTTTTCCATTTGCTCTTTGCTTATTTCCTCTATTTTTACATCTTCTCCTTCTTGATTCTTTATCTTATTAGCAAGTATATTTTCTATCCCAAATTTCATAAGCTTTGCCTGATACCTTGAAAGGAATACCTTCCTTCCTGTATGGTCCCTCAATATTACTGCACCACTATCATCAATTGTCATGTAAAGGACTTCTTTTCCGTCACTTACTTTGAAGTATCTTACCATTTTCATCACTGCAAACTATCTCATGCTTTACTTCCTTTCTATCGGCAACAGCGCCATCTTCATCATAAATAAGGGCTGTGACTTTTAAATTGAAAGTATCTGGATATATATCGTTGTTTGAAAATATTTTAAACCTCTTTTCTTTATTTGAACTACCATTGAATATGCCAACATTTATTTTTCCTAGCTTAAGCTGCCTGTCAGGGGCCAATGAAAGGGGGTGGTCTACCTCTACTAATGCTTCTACCCAATAATTGCCCTCTGCCTCTGAGATTGAAAATTTTGCAACGCAGTTTATTTCATTCCTCCTAAAAGCAACTAGCTTCTCTGGGCTATTTTCTATTTTTATGTCTAAAATAGGCATAATTTTGAATATTCTATTACAAATATTAAAAAACCTAGCCCTCTTTTGCTAATTTTATCATGCTTCTTGCATTCTCTAGCATGTCATGGTCATTATTGAAAAATATATAAGCCTTTTTAGGATTCTGAGCCTTTATTCCTTTCATTATATCCTCAAGCTCTTTTTTCGAATAATTGTAGCTATACCACTCTTTCCTGCCGTGCATCCTCAAATATATACTGCTTGAGGTTTTCCTTATTATGCTTGCAAAAGGTGCATCTATGCTCACAAAAGTAATTCCAAGTTTAGATATTTCTTCAAAAACTTCATCCTTGAACCAATCATTTGATCTTGGCTCTATTGCAAACTTTTCTTTTATATCAAATTCATCAAGCATGTGCTCCACATTTGACAAAATGCTTGGCTTTATAGAAGGAGGAAGCTGAAACAAATAATATGATATTTTATCTTCTAGCGGCTCAAACAATTCAAGGAACTTTTCCAGAGAAGAATAGCTGCTTTTGCTTAGCTTATATATATGGGTTATAAGCCTATTGACCTTTATTGACCAGGACAAGCTGCTGCCAACTTTAGACCAATGCTTTACTTGATTAGGATATGGGAACCTATAAAAGCTTGCATTAAGCTCTATGGCATTTAAGCCAGAATTGAGAACATACCAATCTAAAGTAGAGCCTTTGTTCCAAGAATAAAGCCATCCGGATGTGCCTACATATAACTCCATCAAATAAGAATAAGCTCAATTAATTTAAATCTGTTCTTATTATCTATATTATTGTTTTGGTGTATTAATGCTGAATGAGGCAAGCTTAATAGAAAATGAAATAAGATTAAGAGACCTTAGGCTTACAAAGGAAGTTCTTGAAACGAGGCGCTCAATTGCCAGATGGCTAGCCCTATCGATAGGAATAATAAACCCAGGGGAATCAAGGCTTAGCGCAATAGCTGTTTTTGATGCTCTTTTGTTCTTCCAGTTTGTCAAAAAAATAGATCCAAATGTAGAGCAGCTTAAAGAATATATTAAAAACAATTGGCAAGAGATAAATGAAAAAACATTAAGATATCATCTGCTAAGGTTCAAAAGAATGGGCCTTGTAGAAAACAGCCAGACAAAATTCTACTTCAAAACGCCAAATATAGGAGACAAATATGATACAGAATTGTGGGCAAACAACCTCTTCAGAGAAGAGTATAATAATATTATAGTCAAAGTAAAAGAAGCATTGAATGAGCTAAAAAACAAGCCAAGCCAATAGGTGTAGAAAAAATGAACAAGATAGATTACCTTATAGCAGCATTTTTCATAATTGTAATAGTTGCTGCATTGTATATTAGATTCACTTATGAGCCTCCAATAAACATAAATGTAAATATAGGCAGCTACAACGGCACAGCATATCCTTTTGAAAAAATATCAATACCAATAGAGGTAAACAATATAGGGAGCAGCAACATAAAGGATATGGGATTTGAAGTATTGGTAAATGGAAATACAACAATGGAATATAGCTTAACCATACCAAGCGGCAAAGAGGCTGTTTTTTATTTTAATTACACTCCAACATCAAGCGGCAATTATAACATAACTGCAATAGCAGACCCTGCTAAGCTATACCCAATAGTCGATAGGCAAAGAGCCATGGCTAGCACAAAAATAGTAGTTGCAGTGCCGCAGGCTTTAGAGCCTTATGCTCAGATCAATCCAAACAATATTGTTTATATTAAAGAGGCAAACCTTACAAATACAGGGGCGCTGCTTAGCATTTACCTATCAAAAAATTATACAATAAATCTTTTCAACTTCACTGACTTAAATATACCATATAACCTATTCTCTTCACTCATAGGATTGACATATAATTACATAAATCAGATCGGCATGGCCTATGCAAACTATACAAATGGCAGCTCAATATATGCTATTTGGATAAAAGGATACATAAATGAAGCTGCTGTGCAAAGCGCAATTAGCGCTATAGACCCAAATTATAGCATCATAAATATGGACAATACAAGCTTGACATTTGCAAAATTAAAAAATACGACAATTTGCAGCTGGTATTCAAACGGATGGATAAAGAATATAGTATACAAAGGAGGCAATTGCGAATCGCTTATTTTAAGCAACTATAGCAATCCTATACCAAACAATCAAGCATTTGAATCCATTAGCAACTTCAGCCCAGATAATGCCACTCTTCTTGGTACTTACGAAGGCTATTATTTCTCTTCTAACGCTCCTTTTGCAGCAAAAATATTGGCTTATCCGAATGCAGTTATTTTCCCAAGCGTAAGTGAAAACCTGGGCAGCATCGTTTGCTACGGCGTAATGAGCAATTTGAATAATCAAAGCTATTGCAGCACATATCTATTCCCAGCCTCACACAAGATAGGCAAACTTGGGCTTATAATGACAACCACCTATATACCACCATACAATTACACACTCTTTTCTTTGATTAACCAGAGCGGCATTGTTGGAGCAGTTCCAGTAAATGTTAATTTGCTGCAGAAGCTAGGCGGAAAAGGGAAATCATTGCAGTTCATCTCTGGATTTTCAAATGCGTGCAACATACCAGGATTTTATTGCAGCAATGTAAATTTTGCAAACGGAATGATATATCTGACTTTGAAGAATACAGGAAATTCAACAATTTCAATAAATTCTTTTGAGTGCTTTGTGCAGAGAGGATTCTTCAAAAAGGAAAATGTTACTTTGGCTCCTGGTTCTGAAGCCAATTTGAATACAACCTGCTACCAGAATGATAGCATAATAACAGGCATTCCTCTAGGACTAAAAGTAAATCTCGCATTGAATTATACCCAAGAAAACGTGTCAAAGACAGTTATTGGCAGTGCAATAGTAAACTTCTTTAGCTGATTGTTTAATGGTATTTGCTTATGGAAGAAAGTTCTGTATATGATTATTTCCTCAGCAAATTTAAAAGGTTCAGCAGCATACAGGAAAAGGCAATACCTATAGTTGAAAAAGGGGAAAATTGCATAATTACAGCCCCAACAGGGACAGGAAAGACAGAAGCGGCAATATTGCCAATAATAGAGAATATAAGGAAGAGTAAAAAAGAGAAAGATGATAAAGGGATAAAAGCTATTTATATAACCCCATTGAGATCCTTAAACAGAGATTTGTTAAAAAGGCTTGAAGAGATTTGTGAAAAGTTTAATATAAGCATAGGAGTTAGGCATGGAGACACAAGCCAAAAGGAGAAAAGAAGCCAGGTTTACAAGCCGCCTGAGTTGCTAATAACAACACCAGAGACTTTGCAAAATATATTAATAACAAAATCTTTTAGAGATGCTCTCAAAAACGTCAAATATGTCATAGTAGACGAACTGCATGAGCTCTACCATACAAAGAGAGGGGCCCAGCTAGCTATTGGCTTGGAGAGGCTTGTTGAAGTTTCTGGCGAATTCCAAAGAATAGGAGTAAGTGCAACAGTGGGAGACCTTCAGGAAGCAGCCTCTTTCTTGTTTGGAGCGAGAGAAGGCAAGATTATAGAAGCAAGCAGCAAGAAAGAAATAAATATAGAGGTAGAAATGCCTCGAGAGCCAAGATTCAATTACAAAGAGCTTAAAGAGAAGTTTTCATTAGACAATGAATCTATAGCAAGGATAGAGAGGATAGCAGAGCTAATAAATGAGCATAAGAAAAGCATACTTTTTGTAAATACAAGGCAAGTTGCTGAGTCTCTAGGAAGCAAGCTTGTATATTTGTTTAAGACGCATGGGCTTGGTGAGGTTGCAATACACCATAGTTCATTGGATAAAGAAGAAAGAATAAGGGTAGAAGATTCATTTAAATCAGGCAATATAAAGGGAATAATAGCAACAAGCTCATTAGAGCTTGGAATAGACATAGGGGATGTAGATATAGTAATACAATACGGCTCGCCCAAGCAGGCAACAAGGCTATTGCAGAGAATTGGAAGAAGCGGCCATGGGGTAGAGGGGCGCATAAATGGCAAGATTATAGTAGGGAATATACTTGATTTAATAGAATCTAAAACGATAGCCAAGCTTGCAATGCAAAGAAAACTAGAAAAGAACAAAATGGAGCTTGAGCCTGCAGATGTGCTTGCAAATCAGCTGGCAGCTTTGGTGCTTGAATACGGCAGCATAAGCAAAGAAAAAATAACTAAAATAGTAAGAAGAGCAAGGCCTTTTGCTAATCTGAAAAGTGAAGTGCTAGAAGGAGCTTTGAAGATATTGGAAGAACAAAAAATTGTAAGGATAAAAGGAAATGAAGTTTTAAGAGGGCGAAAGACCTTAGAGTATTTCATAGAGAATATAAGCGTAATACCAGATGTATCTAGATTTCTAGTAAAAAATATCTTGACAAATAGAATAATCTCATCATTGGATGAAAAATTTGTTGCAAATTATATTGATGAAGGAACAGATTTTATCTCAAAAGGCCTTCCTTGGCATGTTGTAAGCATTGATCAAGGGGTTATTTATGTAGAGCCCTCAACTAGCCTGGAAGCGGCAATACCTGATTGGGAAGGAGAAGATATACCAGTATCGTTTGAGGTTGCCAAAGAGGTTGAAAAATTTTTAGAGAAGCAGGAAGTAGAGGAAGACAATATTATAGACAAAAAGCTCAGCAATGAAATTAAAGGCTTTTTTGAAAAGCAAAAAAAGTATTTTAGCATAAAGAATGGCAAAGTGCCTGTAGAAGTTTTTGAAGATTATTTGATAGTATATACTTTTGTAGGCAAATTGGCAAATGAATTTTTGGGCAGGATAATTGGAAGCATATTTGCTGCAGATGTAGGCAATGTGAGTGTAAGGACAACGCCATATGGCATAATGCTTGACATGAGCCTTTCAAGAAGAAGGGCCAATATCAAGAGAGACTTTAGCATATTGAAATCTTACAACATAGATAATCTAATAGATAAAAACGAACTAGTATTAAAGTCAGAGTTGTTTAGGTATAAGTTTGTGCAAGTTGCAAAGCTTTTTGGAATAGTCGAAAAAGATGCTGCACTTACAAGAAATGTGGTAGATAGGCTTATACAGTTTTATAAAGGTAGCATAATCTACAAAGAAGTTTTGAGAGATCTATACAAAAATTATTACGATTTAGAGCACGCACAAGAGTTCTTGAAAATGCTAAAGGAAGGAAGCCTTGAATTTGAATTTTATGAATACGGAGATATAAGCACACTTTCGAATGAGATGCTAAAATCTTCTTATTATTATAAAGAGCTTATATTGCCAGTTACACCGCGCGACTCTGAGCTTAAAGAGTTTGTAGAAGGGATAGAAGGCAAGAAGGTTGAACTTATTTGCACTTTCTGCGGCTTTAGATTTTCCAAAAACCTAAATGAAATAGGCGATGAGAAAATAAAATGCCCTTCTTGCAGTAGCAATATGATATCTATATATAGAGAGGAATATGTTACCCCAATAGAGAAAATTAGAAATGGAGAGAAACTTTCTGAGCTTGAAAAAGTGCATTATAAAGAATGCATAGCAAGTGCTGACCTTATAAATGAATATGGAAAAAAGGCATTGATAGCACTTTCAACATATGGGATAGGAGTAAAAACTGCGGCCCGCGTACTTAAAATGCTAAGGAGAGACTACAAGAATTTTATTATTGATTTGATAGAAGCTCAGAAAAATTATATAAAATACAGGAAGTTCTGGAAGGAGGAATGATTATTTAACTACAAGCGCATCTACCACTTTAGCCCCTTCGTCTAGCCTCATTAGCCTTACTCCACTTGCATTTCTTCCTGTAATTCTTATAGTGGATACATCAAACGATATTGCTATGCCTTTTGAGTTTATCAGCAATACATTCGCTTCTCCGCTTACAAATAAAGATTTTGCAACATAGCCGGTCTTTTCTGTAACCTTTATGTTTATTACCCCCATGCCGCCCCTGTTTTGAAGCCTATACTTGCTAACTTCTGTTAATTTACCATAGCCGTTCTCAGTCACAGTCAATATATAGCCAATTTCTCCTGCAGCTATTATGTTCTTTGCTTCGTCGTTGGCAGAGAGCCTTATGCCCCTAACACCAATAGCATTTCTTCCTATATGCCTAAGCTGCGATTCTTCAAACTTTATTGATTTGCCCAGTTTGCTCATTATAAACAGGTACTTTTCATCAGCATAAGATATGGCGTCAACAACTGTATCCCCATTCTTTACTTTTATTGCAGTAACTCCTGTTGACCTGGGCCTTGCAAAAAGCTTTGCACTCATTTTCTTTACCATGCCGCTCTTTGTGAGCAATACTATGTTTGTATTCTCTATGTTTTGAAGAGGGAATATGACTATTATCTTTTCATCTTTGAGGTTAAGCAGATTCACTATGCTTTTTCCTTCTGAATATCTGTTGCCTTCAGGTATTCTATATGCCTTTAGCCAATATGCACGCCCTTTGTCAGATATGCAAAGCAAATAATCTTTAGTATTGCACGTTATTATCTGCTTTGTATAGTCGCCTTCCTTGAGGTTTATTGCTATTATTCCTTTTCCTCCTCTGCCCTGCTCTTTATAGTATTCCAAGCCAAGCCTCTTTATGTAGCCATAATTTGTATATATTATTGTTACCCTTTCATTGCTTATGAAATCCTCTTCTTTCAATTCTATCTCCTCTTCCATTTCTATTATCTCTGTTCTTCTCGGCCTTCCATATTTTTCTTTCAGCGCTTGCGTCTCATCTATTATTATTTTATCTACCTTTTTAGGATCAGCGAGAACCTCATTATAATATTTTATTTTCTCTAGAAGGCTTGTCCTTTCATTGCTTATTGAATCGTATTCCAAATGCGTTAGCCTGCTTAGCTTCATTTCAAGTATAGCATTAGCCTGCTTTTCGCTAAGCGAAAAATTAGAGATTAAGTTTTGCTTTGCTTCAGCTACTGATGCGCTTTCCCTTATAACCTTTACAACCTCGTTTATCTTTGAGATTGCAATTATAAGGCCTTCTAAGATATGCACCCTTTCGCTTGCTTTGCTTAATTCAAAGCTTGTCCTTCTCCTTATTACTTCTCTTCTATAATTTACAAATGCGTCTATGAGCTGCAGTATGTTGTAATTCTTAAGGCTCTTTCCAACTACTGCTAGATTTATTATAGGAAATGTTATCTCCAGCTGCGTGTGCTTATAAAGAGCATTCAATACGCTTTCGCCATTCTCTCCGTTTTTAAGCTCTATTACTATATTTACCCCTTCCTTTCCGCTTTCGTCCCTTATGTCAGATATGCCTGTGATTTTCTTTTCTTTTACAAGCTGGACTATATTTCTTATCAGCTCTGCCTTGTTTACATTGTAAGGTATCTCTGTTATTGTTATTCTTCCTTTTTTCTCATCTATGCTTGCTTTAGCCCTTACTGTAATTTGGCCTCTGCCGTATCTATAGCCATTATATGCATTTGTTGACATTATTGCTATTCCTCCTGTAGGAAAATCAGGGCCCTTTATTATCTTCATTATCTCTTCTACAGTAGCATTCTCGTTTGATAGAGAGTATATTATTGCATCACACACCTCTGCAAGATTGTGAGGAGGTATGCTTGTGGCAACTCCGACTGCTATGCCAGAAGCTCCATTTATCAATAGATTAGGAACTTTAGAAGGCAGCGTTACAGGCTCTTTTTCTGTATTGTCAAAATTTGGCACGAAATCTACAGTATCTTTTTCTATGTCTGCTAGCATTTCCTCTGCAAGGCTTGTAAGCCTTACTTCTGTATACCTCATTGCTGCAGGTGGATCGCCATCTATAGATCCAAAGTTTCCTTGGCCTTCTACTAAAACATGATTCATTGCAAAATCTTGAGCAAGCCTAACCAAAGTGTCATAAACGGCAATATCCCCATGCGGATGATACTTACCTATAACCTCTCCAACAACCCTTGCGCTCTTTTTTGTCGGCTGGTTGTGCAGATTGTTTATATTGTACATTGCATAGAGGATTCTCCTTTGGACAGGCTTCAGCCCGTCCCTGGCATCAGGTATAGCCCTGCCTATTATCACGCTCATTGCGTAGTCTATATAGCTAGACTGCAATTCTTCTTCCAATTGTGTAGGCAAAATTTTTTCCATAAGCAGCACCTATATATCCAAGAAAGCGGCCTCGCCCGCATGCTCTTCTAAAAACTTCCTCCTTTCTGATACATCCATGCCCATCAATATAGAAAAGAGCCTGTCTGCCCTTTCCGCATCCGAGATATATACCTTCTTTAATATTCTTTTTTCTGGGTTCATTGTTGTTTCCCAAAGCTGTTCTGGATTCATCTCTCCCAAACCCTTATACCTTTGCACATTTGCATCTTCGCCCAATTGCTTAAGCTTCTCATTTAGCTCAGAATCGCTATAGCAATAATAGACTTCTTTGCCTTTTGAAATTTTATATAGAGGTGGCTGTGCGATATACACATAGCCCAATTCTATTATTTTCTTTAAATACCTGTAAAAGAAGGTGAGCAGCAATGTCCTTATGTGGCTACCATCAACATCGGCATCGGTCATTATTATTATCTTCTTGTATCTTATGTTTTCAACATTGAATGTTTCTTTTATTCCTGTACCAAAAGCAGCAACCATTGCCCTGAGCTCTGCATTCTCAAATATTTTCTCGTCTGTCGCCTTTTCTACATTCAGTATCTTTCCCCTAAGAGGCAATATAGCTTGGGTCATTTTATCCCTTCCTTGCTTGCTAGAGCCTCCTGCACTTTCTCCTTCAACTATGAAGATCTCGCTTTTGTCTGGATCTGCCTCTATGCAATCCGCAAGCTTGCCAGGCAATACAACGTTATCAAAAATACTCTTTTTTCTTACAAGCTCCCTCGCTTTTCTGGCACTTTCTCTTGCTATAGCTGCATTTATCGCTTTTTCAGCTATTGCCCTTGCATCTGTTGGATGCTCTTCCAAATATTGAGAGAAGAAAGAGTAGAAGGTGGTCTCTACAACACTCTTTACCTTTGTATTGCCTAGCTTTTCTTTTGTTTGGCCTTCAAATTCGGGATTTGGTATTCTTATGCTCACTATTGCTGTAAGCCCTTCTCTTACATCATCCCCATTTATTTTGATGTCTTTCTTGCCGTTTAGCATCTTGTTCTTTTCTATATAATTTGTTATCGCCCTTGTAAGTGCAGAGCGGAAGCCTATAACATGAGTGCCCCCTTCATCAGTCTTAATGCTGTTTACAAAAGACTCAAGCTTTTCATCATAGCCGTTGTTGTATTGAACTGCAAATTCCATTAGGTTCTGCTCTACCTCTTTTCTGAAGTAGATAGGGCTTGTTATAGTAGATAAGCCTTTATTGAGCTCGGCCAAGAAATCTATAAGACCTCTTTCGGAATAATATACCAAATCTTCCCTTTGATCAAACCTCTCATCTATGAAGCGTATTCTTATTCCAGGATTAAGATAGCTTGTGTAGCTAAGCCTTTCCTTCAAAGCCATAGAATCGAATTTCGGAGAAGGGAATATTTCAGGATCGGGCTTAAACTTTATTGTTGTTCCAGTAGTGCTCGCTGGGCCTACTTCTACAAGATCTGAGGTTGGTATGCCTCTGCTATAGGTCTGCATATATTCCTTGCCGTTTCTCCTAACTCTGACCTCAACAAATTCAGAAAGAGCATTTACAACAGTAAGGCCAACACCATGGAGGCCGCCTGCTGTTTTATAAACCTCATTATTGAATTTTGCTCCAGAATGCAATGAGGTCATTATTACTTCAAGCGCACTCTTGTTGTATTTTGGCATTATATCTATAGGTATGCCTCTGCCATCATCAGATACTTCCCCGATATCCCCAGTTTCATCTTTCAGCAAACGCACCGTTATGTTTTTGCAATAGCCGGCCATAGCTTCGTCTACGGCATTATCTATGAGTTCGAATAGAAGGTGCAAAACACCGCTAGAGCCTGTAGAACCTATATACATTGCGGGCCTTTTTCTTACCCCTTGGACACCTTCCAGAACCACTATCTTAGAAGCGTTATATTCTTCCTTTTCTCCATCCATAGAAACCAACAGCTAAATTAGACTGGCCGTTTAAGAATATTTTGCATTCAAGCCTTTTAAACCTTTTGAAAGCCTTTTTACGAGATAAAAATTGTATAAAAAGTTAGCTTTTGAGTGGTTAGCTTATTATAGCTTAAATCTTATGTCTAAATGTGACAAAAATGGCTAAGAAAAAGGTAATAATTCTTGGTGCGGCGGGCAGAGACTTTCACGATTTTAATGTTCTTTTTAGAGGCAATGATGAATATTTTGTAGTTGCCTTTACAGCCAATCAGATACCGTTTATATCAGGAAGGAAATATCCATATGAGCTTGCTGGAGAGCCTTATAAAAAAGGCATAATGATATATGATGAATCAAGATTGGGAGAGCTCATCAAAAAATATAAGGTAGATATTTGTATCCAAGCCTATAGCGATTTGCCTTATCCAGAGGTTATGCACAAAGCGAGCATAGCAAATGCAAATGGTGCGGATTTCTGGCTTGTAGCACCTGAAAAGACAATGCTCAAATCGAAGAAGCCAGTTATTGCTGTTTGCGCTGTAAGAACAGGAAGCGGCAAAAGCCAGACATCTAGATATATAGCTAGAAAAATAAAAGAGCTTGGCAAGAAGCCTGTAGTAATAAGGCACCCTATGCCTTATGGCGATCTGGCAAAGCAAGCTGTGCAAAGATTTGAAAAACTTGAAGATTTAGACAAAGAAAAGTGCACAATAGAGGAAAGAGAAGATTATGAACCGCATATAAGGGAAGGCACTATTGTTTATTCAGGGGTCGATTACCAAAAGATATTGAAAGATGCAGAAAAAGAAGCAGATATAATTATATGGGATGGTGGCAATAATGATGCGCCATTCATAAAGCCCGACCTTATGATAACAGTAGCAGATCCGCTAAGGGCAGGCAATGAGCTTAATTATTACCCTGGCGAGACTGTGGCTAGGATGGCGGATGTGCTGATAATAAACAAAGTAAATTCTGCTAAGAAAGAAGAAATTGAAAGGCTTAGGCAAAACTTAAAGGCAATAAACAGCAAAGCAGAGATAATATTAGCAAACTCTGCGATAAGCATAAATGCAGCGCCTGAAGAGATAAAAGGCAAGAGGGTGCTTGTTATTGAAGACGGGCCAACTGTAACACATGGCAATATGAAATTTGGCGCAGCAACAGTTGCTGCACATAAATATGGGGCAAAAGAGATAATCGATGCTGAAAAATATGCAAAAGGTACAATAAAAGAAGCATATAAAAAATACCAGATAAAGAGGATCCTTCCTGCACTAGGCTATAGCAAAAAACAAATAGAAGAATTGAAGCAAACAATAAACAGTGCAAAATGTGATGTAGTAGTTTCTGCCACGCCTACTGATTTGAACAGGTTAATTAGTGCAAATAAGAAGATAATACATGTGAACTATGAGCTTGAGCCAATAGGAGGAAGGCTTGATAAGATAATTGAATCTTTTATTAAATCAAGGTAATGCTGTGTTTGTAAAAGACCCAGTATTTGGCAATATAGCGCTCACTGAGCTAGAAGCAAAAATAATAGATACAGAAGAGATGCAGAGGCTCAGGCACATAAAGCAAACGGGATTTGCATATCTTGTATATCCTGGTGCTATGCATTCTAGATTTGAGCATTCCCTAGGCACAATGTATATATCAAAAGAGGTGGCCAAAGGCATAGGGCTTGAAGATGAAGAAGCAGAGCTGCTTGCTTTGGCAGGATTATTACATGACATAGGGCATGGTCCTTTTTCACATACTTCAGACAATTTGCTTAAAAAATACCTAAATACCAACCATGAGGAAATAGGAAAGAAAATAATTAAAGAAGGCAGGATAGGAGAGATAATAGAAAAGTATGGCTTCTCAAAAGAAGAAGTTATAGAGAAGCTTTCGGGCAAATCAAAAGGAGAACTTGTTACTGCTTCGCTTGGATCGGACAGGCTAGACTACCTATTAAGAGATGCACATTACACAGGAGCTGCTTACGGTGTTATTGATTATCAGCAAATAAAAAGCAAGATAACAATATACAAGAACAAGCTTGCAATCTATGAGCAGGGCATTGCGCCTGCAGAGTCTCTTCTGCTTGCAAGGTACTTCATGTTCACTACTGTTTATTATCATCATGCAGTTTCAATAGCAAGCCAAATGTTTGAAAAGGCCGCAGACTTGGCCCTAGCAAACGGTGAACTGGAGCCAGAGGCTTATGCAAGGATGAATGATATTGAAGCATTTTGGAACATACTTCATTCGAAGGTTTCTTCCGGATTGGCAAAAAGACTGTTGAATAGGAGGCTTTTCAAAAGGATTGTATACAAAGATATTAAAAAAGGAAAAACGAATAGAGAAGAGATAGAAGAAAGATTAATAAATAGGGCAAAATTAAAATATGATGAATTTATTGTTTTTGAAAGCAAGATGAGGTTTATAAAAGAAGAAGGAACACCTGTCCTAAACAGGCATAAGAAAAAGATAGGCACCATAGAAAGCCTTTCAAGCATAATAAAGACATTAAAGGAAAATGAGGCAACTAGATTTATTATAGCTTCAGACCGTAAGAATAAAAGGAAAATATTGGAAGCGATAAAGGGCCAATAAATAGCAATTAATATAAGCTTGATATATGAATAATAGGAAATACTGGGCCCGTAACTCAGCTTGGTCAGAGTGACTGGCTCTTAACCAGTAAGTCAGGGGTTCAAATCCCCTCGGGCCCGCTGTGAAAAGCGTAGAATAAAAGCGTTTAAAGTTTAGGCTTTAACCTTATAAAAAAGAACATATTTATATTAGAATATACATAAAAATTAACTAATAAGTGGTGATGCTGATGGCTGGTTATTCTAAGCAGGCTCCTAAAATAAAGACTCCTCAAAAGCAAAGTGGTATTAAAAAAGTAAAAATTATTAAAAAATATAAGATTAATGATAAGAATAAATTAAAAAAGAGCGAAAAGCAGGAAAAGCATATAAAAGAGGCAAAAACAAGTGCAAAACTAGAAAAGAAAAAAACCAAGCATCAAACAAAAAACAATAAAGAAAGCGTTGAAAAGCAGCCCAATGAATACTTGAAAATAATAGATGAAATTGTTGCAGATCCTGATTTTTCAAATTATATAGCAAGAAATGTAGGTAAAAAAGCAATAGATGTTATTTCTTCATTGCATGAGCCGATAAGTGATGAAGATTTGGCAAATAAGCTCAATATTAAGATAAATGAAGTAAGAAGAATATTAAACACACTCAATACATACGGAATAACCAAATATGACACATTAAAAGACAAAAACGGCTGGCTTACTTTCAAATGGTATGTTAATTTTAAAAATATAGAAAACGTTAAAAGGAGCATTTTAGAAAACACAAAAGTATATAAGTATAAACTGCCTGAAAACTGCAATGATTTCTTTATTTGTGATACTTGTTTTGAAAAAAGGAAAATCCTTTTCCCTTTTGACGATGCTGTAGAAATGAAATTTAAATGCGATTGTGGAGGTAACCTTGTAAGAATAAGCAAGGAAGAAGCCCAAAAGCTTGTTGAAGAAAATAATGTTATTGCTCACTAATAGCGAGGTAGGGTAGCCTGGAGTGCCCGCCGGGCTCATAACCCGGAGAACGATGGTTCAAATCCATCCCTCGCTACTTTAAAATTTAAAGTGAGAGTACACTTCCACTATTTTTTAAACATATTTTTGTTTTATTATAACTTAGTTATGTAGTAATATTCTTCTTTATAATAAATAAAATGCCACCAATAGTGGAAGTGTGGGGTTACATACCTTTTGATTTTTATTCTTTATTTGATAAAAATTATTCATGGAAGAATTGACTCCAGAAGTCCTTTTCGAAAAATTGCAAGCAGAAAAGAAAACAGGAGAACTTTTAACTTTACCTATAGATTTTTATCAAGCAGCAGAAAAAGAAGAAAAGAGACTGGAGCTTAATTCTACATTTGAAAACAAACATTATTTAGAAAATTTTAAAAAACTATTAAATCAATTGAAGGAAAGAAGGATACAAAAAGTTTTAATATATCTTGCATATAATAAACAATTACCTCAGCCTATACCAAAAGAAGAGGAAGATATATACAACAAGGTAAAAGAACTGATCTCAGGAGAAAGTAAAGTTAAGCCTTCAACAAAAATAAAGATAAATATTGACATACCTGAAATAATTACTCCAAAAGGTAGCAAAATAGGTCCTTTTTCAAAAGGGCAAATAGTAGAGATGGAAGATAATTCGGAGGTTGAGTTTATATTGCAAAACAAAATAGGTGAAATAATATAGTCAAGTGATACTATGAAAATCCAAAAAGAGATAATGACGTATTGCCCATACTGCAGAAAGCATACTATGCACACAGTCAAGCTTTATTCAAAAAAGCCTGAAAGATGGCTCAATGTAGGTAGGAGAAGGCACGAAAGAGCCATTAAAGGTCATGTGGGTAGCGTAGAGCCTAAAGCGCATTCTAAAAAGCTTGGCAAGAAGCAGAAAATAATATTGACATGCACAGTATGCCAAAAGTCTGTAGAAAGGGTATTGGGCGGAGGCAGGACAAAGAAAAAGCTTGAGATAAAGCGTTGATTTAAATGATATACCCAAAAGAGCTTCCAGAAGTAGGGGAGCTTGTTATTGCTAGAATAAACAAAATAATGCCTTTTGGGGCTTACTGTGAGCTTATAGAATACAAGCTAGATGCATATCTTCCTATAAAGGAGGTTGCCCCAGGCTGGATAAAAAATATACACGAATTTATAAAAGAAGGCCAGCAAAGAGTTGCAAAAGTAGTTTTCATAGACAAGGAAAAGAAGGCAGTTGACATATCCTTAAAGAAAGTTAGCAAAAAAGAGGAGAAAGACAAAATAGGTCAATACAATCTTGAGCTTAGGGCTGAAAAGCTATTTGAGCAAGCGCTCAATGAATCTAAAGAAATCCAAAACGCTGAAAAAATAAAGTCTGAGCTCGCAAAAAAATTCCAAAATTATTCAGACCTTATAGAGGCAGTAATGGAGGATAAAGAGTTGGGGAATATAAGCCCAGAGTTCAAGAAAGCTTTCATAGAGATAGTAAGGAAGAACATAAAGCCCAAGGTTTATAAAGTAAACTATATAGCAGAGATAATGGTTTATGATACTGAAAAAGGAATAGACATAATAAAGAAGGCATTGGAAAAAGTAGAAAAGGAAGGCTTGGAAGTATCCTATCTGGGTGCGCCACATTACAAGCTAAGCGCCCAAGATTCCGACTATCATTCAGCTGAAGCAAAAATAAAGAAAGCCGAAGAGATAATAAAAAACGAGATTGGAGAAAATGGCTATATTGCTTTGCAGAAAGAGAAGGTGAATGATTGATGAAGCGCTCAAAAATATATTATAAAAAAATAAAGCTGCACAATCCAATATTGATAGTGGGTTTGCCTGGAATAGGCAGCGTAGGCAGCTTAGTTGCAGAGCATTTGAAAAATGAACTAAAAGCCAAAAAATTTGCAACCTTGCTTTCTCCTTATTTTCCTCACCAAGTGATAATGCTTCCAAACGGGAAGAGCAGATTGGTTAGCAATAGATTCTATTATTGGAAAAACACTAAGAAGAACGGAAATGATTTAATAATACTTCTTGGAGATGCACAAGCCCTTACGCCAGAGGGCCAATATGAAGTAAACGAGAAAATAGTTAAATTCTTCAAGTCAATGGGGGGCAAACGAATAATAACAATAGGAGGCTACAACATAGCAGACCATTATGTCCAGAATCCTAGGGTTTTTGGTGTAGCAACAAGTCAAGATGAGATAAATGCTTTGAAAGAGCATGGCATAATTTTTGGAGTAGCCAGCGGCGCCATATGGGGCTCTGCGGGCTTAATTGTTGAATTTGCAAAAAGACATAGCATAAATGCGGCTTGCCTCATGGGAGAAACAGGATTGGTAGAAGTAGATGCAAACGCAGCAAAAGCAGTTTTAGAAAAGCTCTCAGAGATACTTGAAATAAAGATAAACATGAAAGACATAGAGTCAGTAAAGAAAGAAACAGAAAAGCTAATCAAAAGCATAGAAGAAGCAATGAAAGAGGGAGAACCTTCAAAAGAAAACATGACTTACATAAGATAATTAAAAATCCTTTCTTTTTTTATATAATATAGAGCGCTAGTGATCCAACCTGGTTACGATACGAGCTTCCCAAGCCAAGGAATAAGCT
>JAGDYD010000005.1:402-2897 GCA_023256515.1 Microcaldota archaeon | reverse complement strand
GGAACAAAGAGGTAGAGAAGCATTCTTCCCCACTCCAAATGCTCTCTCCTCTTCTCCTTTTAATCTTCACTTAACTATGGCTTCGCTTTGCTCCCTCATGAACTGCTGCAGATAAAACTTGCTTCCTGTGCCTTTACCTGTCAAGCCGCTGCCTTTCCAGCCAACGAAAGTGTGGAAGCCAACTATGGCGCCTGTTGTCGCGCTTATTTCTCTATTTACATAAATAACGCCCGCCTCTATCTTGTCGATAAATTCTTTTATCTCGCTTTTCTTCTTGCTGTAGAAGCCAGCTGTAAGGCCGTATTCCACATCGTTTGCCATCTTCAAAGCGTCTTCAAAATTCTTGTAGGTTGTTATTACAAGGAAAGGCAGGAAAAGCTCCTCATGGAAGAGCCTGTTTTCATGGCTTATCTCTACTAGTGTTGGCTCAACATAATAGCCCTTGAGTGGCAACTTTACTGTGTTTCCCCCATATATTATATTCCCATTCTTCTTTGCTTCTTCTACAGACTCTAGGAAACGCTTGTATGCTTTTTCGCTTATAAGAGGGCCCATATACACATCTTTTTCGAGAGGGTTTCCTATCTTGAAAGACCTCATCTTGTCAACAAGCTTGCTTATGAATGCCTCTTTCACCGATTCATGCACATAAACCCTAGAGCATGCACTGCACTTCTGGCCATCGAAGCCGAAGGCTGCGCTTGCTATGCCTGTAGCTGCTTCATCCAAGTCTGCATACTTCGATACTATCGCAGGATTTTTGCCGCCCATCTCTACAATAAAGACTTTCTGCAAGCCATTGCTGTAGTTGCGCGCAAGCATGCTCATGCCCGTAGCCCTTGAGCCAGTAAACACTATACCGCTAACCTTCTTGCTCATTACAATCTCATCGCCCACCTCAGATCCTGGCCCAGTAATATAGTTGAAAACACCGTCAGGCACGCCTGCTTCTTTGAATACCTCATATATCTTCAAGCCTGTGAGCATAGACATATTGTCTGTTGAAGATGGCTTAAAGACAACAGTATTGCCAGTAATCAATGCGCCTGTGCTCATGCCAACAGATATTGAAACTGGGAAATTGAAAGGAGCTATAACACCGAAAACACCGTATGGCTTCATTGCTATAGTCACTTGCTCCTCCTTTCCAGGTGCACCTTGGAAGCCAGCACTTACCTTTGCAGAAGAGCCTGCAAGCTTTACTTTCCTCACATAGCCTTTATTCTTCTCCATCTCCAAAGCGTAATATCTCAAAAAGTCTATAGCCTCGTCGACCTCCCCTACTGATTCATACCTTGTTTTTCCATTTTCTATGCTCAAAATTGCAGCTATGTTGAACTTCTCCCTTGCAAATATGTCTGCAGCCTTCCTGAATATACTTACCCTTTCTTTATAGCTTTTATTCCTCCACTCATCGAAGGCAGAGAAAGCCGCATCTATTGCTTGCCTTGCATGCTCCCTTGTACCTTTTTGAAAAACACCTATTAAGCGGCCATCTATAGGAGAATGCTCTTCAATTACTTCGTTTGCATAAACCTCTTTGCCTCCTATGTACATTGGAAACTTCTTGCCCAATACCTCTTTGTTTACTCTTTCAACAGCTTCATCAAAAAGCCTATCAAATTCTGATTCCCTGCCCGATTCTACAAATTTCCTATAAGTAAACTCATTTTCAAATTCCATCAACTCACCAGCTACAAGTAGTAGTAATGCTGCAAATTAATTTATTACTATTCGAGTGTTTTATAGATTTTCTTACACAGCCATAGAGAAGATTATTGCCACTATTCCAAGAAGAAGTATTATGTAGCCTTGTGCAAACCTCAGGCTTTTGCTTTTTAGTTTAGAAGATATTGCAGAGCCCAAATAAGCGCCTATTACAACTCCAAAAAGCAAGGCAACGCCCATAGCAATTGTATAAGTGGCTTTATTTACATAAGCGAGGTGTATATATGAACCAAGTAGCGAGGTTATTATCATCGCCGCTAATACTGTTGAAAAAGCAATTTTTGGCTGCATATTTTTTATAGCGGTAAGATAAGTGCCCATTATGCCGCCTATGCCAATACCAAATGCACCTGCAAGTACGCCTGCAATGAATGAAAGAGAAGATATGCCAAATCTACCAGCAACCCTCTTTGCCTCTTCTCTCTCAGCTTTGCTCATTGAGATAAAGCTTTTTTCAAGGCTAGGCATACTTTTTGCATCTGTCCTTGTTGCCAATATTGAAAATATGCCTATGCTTATGCTAACAAACCCAAACAAGAAGTCAAATGATTCTGTATTTATATAGTATGGCACTACAGAGCCTATTATTGCGCCTATGCCTGCAAAGAACGATATATTTATGAAAAGGCTCTTGCTTATTGCGCTTTGTCTTATGTTTGAGAGAGTGCCTATGCCAGCACTTCCCAATATTGCAAGGAGGCTAAGGCCACCAGCTATTACAGGATTTACCCCAAAGCCAAAAAGAAGTACAATCATTATTAGAACGC
>JAGDYD010000005.1:0-392 GCA_023256515.1 Microcaldota archaeon | reverse complement strand
TGTGCAAAGAAGAGAAATTGGAATTTAGGTAACTTACAGCTGGTCAGAGGAAGACCTTCCACATATGTAGAATCAGCATTTTGCAGATAATGCTGCAGAAGTGCGAGACACAACAAAAAGAAAGTAAAAACACCTATATATAAAAAATTGCAAATTATCCATTTATTTGAATTGTTTAAAAGCGCTTTTTATATAATTATAATAACTTTTATATATCTCAAAAAATACAAAATTAAATATGAAAAAAGATGCTTTTAATGATTTTTCAAATATCGGAAAAACACTAATTTCTACGGATCTCAATAACGTTGGGAACAAAGAGCCCGAAAACATAAATAAAGAGATGGCGAGATTTTTCAATCTTGCAAGTTTGCTTAAAAAACAAATTCCAA
>JAGDYD010000036.1:1730-2952 GCA_023256515.1 Microcaldota archaeon | reverse complement strand
ATGGCGTGCCTTGCTGCACTGTTATGCTCCTGGTAAGGGCTTGAGCCCAGAGTAAAGCCGAGTATTGAGTCTATATCAACTTCAAGGTGTGTTGTCTTTTCATTTATCTGGCTTTCTTCAAGAGCAACAAGTGCATTTTCTTCTTCTTCAGCATCCAAGTATTCTATTATTCCATGCCTTATTAGATAATTGAAGTCTATCTCTTTTTTCCTTAGCTTCTCAGCTATTTCAGGAGTAAACTTTGACTTCCCATTCTCTACTATTATGTAAGGCTTCCTTACCCTGCCAACGTCTGTGTTTACATGCACAACATTTTCCTTCTTAATGTAGGCTATGTTTACTTCTCCAGAAATAAGCCCATTCCTTCTCGCATTTCTAACCTCTTTTACGTATTTCTCTCCGTCTTCAACATATCCTATTATCTTGCCGTTTAGGTAAACATAGCATTTATCATTTAATTTCTTGGCCAGAAAACCACCCTAATCCTTTTTCAAACCGAGCTCCTTCAGCTTTTCTTCTGTAAATTTCTCTTCTGCGCCTGTTGTTACCTTAGCCATCATTGCAAGGTATTTAGTAAGCCCTACCTCTTGCCCCTCTGGGGATTCTGATGGGCAGATCTTGCCCCATTGAGTGCCGTGCACGTCTCTAGCTCTGAAGTGAGGGTGCTTCTTTGCAAGTGGCGACTTTACCCTTCTTAGATGAGCGTAAGTGCTAACCAGATTTGTCCTATCCAACACTTGAGAAACGCCCGTTTGGCCGGCAACCCAAGTGCCTGTGCCCATAGCATAAAGTATCTTTTCAGTAAGAGTATCTGAGCTTACTATTGTTTGTATGCTCATCTTCCTTCCTCTTGCACTTGTCCTTTCTATTTGGTATTTGACATCTTTAACAAAAAACTTAAATGCGTATGCAAAGAGCTCTTCCATAAGGTCTCCTGCAAGCTTAAGCCTTTTATTTGCATAATGATCTTTGTCATCCTGCTTTAGATACTTGTTTGCGACAAGCGAAGCCCTCTTTGCTGCTTCAATCAAGAATTTGCCTTTTGCCTCTCTATCTTGAGGTGTTGTACCTATGTGTGGAAGAAGATAATTATCTATTATAGTTTCTGCACGCTTCTTTTGGTATTCCTCTGCTTGGCCTGGAGCTGCAAGCTTTCCTATCACCATAAGTGCTTCTGAAGGACCCATATCTTTTGCATCGCTTGTCTCTATATTAAATATAA
>JAGDYD010000036.1:0-1720 GCA_023256515.1 Microcaldota archaeon | reverse complement strand
GTCATTCTTTACAACAGGAACAGGCTCTGAATGGGCTAGCATATCATTTACTGTAAGGCCCAACGCCCTCAAAAGAAGGATCAAGCTTGTATTTTTTGGGCTATTAGGGAAGTTTACTGTAAATATGCCTTTTTGGTTTCTTGTCACTGCGCACCTTGCTCTAAAGGTATCAACTGTTGAAAACACTTTGCTTGTAACCTCTGCCCCTCCTTTTTCTTTTGCAGTTATTATTCTATTTGGGGCTAGATCTTCAAGCCCTATTAAAACTCTTTCTGTGCCTTTTATTATGAAATAGCCGCCAGGATCATCAGGATCTTCGCCACTTCTTATAAGCTGGTCCCTTGGCATATTCTTCATATGGCAAAGGTTGCTCTTCACCATGACAGGAAGCTCTCCAATGAATACCTCTCCATAAGAGGCTTCTTTTTCTATGCCCCTCACTACAGGTATAAATTCTAGGAATACTGGCGCAGCATATGTTAAGTTCCTTAGCCTTGCTTCATTTGGCATTATGTTCCTCCTTGAGCTATCTGCTTCTATTACTGAAGGCTTTTCAAGCCTTACTCTACCCAATTTCAGAGAAAAGTCTTCTATATTTGGCTGTATGTAGCCCTGCTTTGAAACTATTTTCTGTATGCCAAACTCAACAAATCTATTGAAGCTCTCTATTTGCTGTTGAACTAATGAAACTGAACTCAGATATGCTTCCAAAATTTCATTCGCCATGAATCAACCCTTTATAACAAGCCTGTAGTAAAGATACTTGTTTTTGGGCTGGAAAGGTGGATCTTCCCTATATATTTTTATTATTTGGCCAGGCTTTGCTCCAAGCTTTTTGGCTTGCGGATCGCTTTCTAATATTTTTGGCAGATCCTCTTTGTTTAGGTGGAGCTCTTCTAAAACTTTTTTTGCCTCAGCTTCTGAAAGCACCACGTGGCGCGGTACTAATATATGTTCTATCTCGTCTTTCGTCGCCAAAGAATCCACCTAAAATAAGCTATAGCTAAGGATACACATACAGGCTCTATTTATATTAAATAAAAACATTTATAAACATTTATCTTAAATCCTATACTTCCATTTATCTATATATAGCTTGCGTTTGGGTCATTGTTTCCTCTTTTAATGCTTTTGATTGCTTCAACAAATTCTTTGTTTGCTTTTTGTATATCTTCAATATATTGTATTATACTGTCTACAAATTTTCGCTTTTTATCATCCTTAAGTATGTTGCTAAATTGTTTGAGATATTCTTTTGTATCTTCAGGATCTAGATCGGAGAGAAGATTGTTTAATTCTGTCACTAATAGCAGTTTCTGGACAATGCTCGAAAACTCGTCCTTTATATCTTTGTTCCAGCTTAGCTTATTGTTTATTAAATCCATATCTTTCTTGAGGCCACTAAAGATGAATTGAGATATTTTGCGCGAAGCTATTAGCTCGACCAATAATTCTGGGTCTATTTCTGTCTCTTCAGCCATTTCGATATAGCTGTTTATATTGTACAACCTGCTTATTATATTTTTATAAGCGCTAGTGAACATCGCTTTTGCAAACAAATCCATATAATATTGATTGCTACCTTTATTTACAATTAGTTCTTTCTTAGATTCTTCTATATCTTCTTTAGATAAAAGTCCTTTGATATCATCAATAGTGGGCTCCTTGTAGCTTATCTTTTTAGAAGCTTGATCGTATTTTGGTATCTTTATCTTCATAT
>JAGDYD010000014.1 GCA_023256515.1 Microcaldota archaeon | reverse complement strand
GAAGGGCGCAGATGTAAATGCAAAAGATAATGATGGGCAGACTGCGCTGTTGCATGCTGTACGGATGGGGATGCATGCTGCATGGGAGGGATATCTTGACATCGCAAAGCTCCTTATTGAGAAGGGCGCAGATGTAAATGCAAAAGACAATAATGGAAACACTGCTCTGATGTATGCTGCATGGGAGGGGTATCTTGACATCGCAAAGTTCCTTGTTGAGAATGGCGCAGATGTAAGCATAAAGAACAATAAAGGGGAGACTGCCGCGATGTTAGCAAGAAAAAACGGTCATGAGGACATTGCAAAATATCTGGAATCAATAGAAATTAAAACGAATGCGATAGACGGCCTAAGGAAAGAAGCTGATCAGGTGCAAAAAGCCAATCAATCACTAAAGCCAGAGATCAGGAACTTGCTTAGGACAAGGCAGGAGTATGTAAAAAATGCGGCATTTGAATATGCCTAAGCCAAGCATGAAAGAGCTGAACAGAGAGCTGCTTATGATGTTTTTCTGATTTCTTCCTTAGCAATAAGCATAGGATAAGCATAAGATTGCTTTGTTGTTGGCATTCTGTCATATTTTTATAGCCAAACTTTCAGGCTTTTTAGAGGAATCAAAAAACTTAGTATCAATGGCTTTATTATTCTCCTGCTTTTCCAGCGTATGGAAAGATGCATCATTATTGTTATTGATAAACATAATTGCTGATTCAACTCCGACATTATGCATTATTTTCTGGATGAATTCCGTTTCGCTTTCTCCTCCTAGTGACCATCCACTTCCAATGATATTAGAAAAGTAAAAGAAGTATTTTTCACTCTTTGGGGCTTCGCTTTGACTAATTATGCTGTTCACTGCATATGAAAGTTCGCTTTCCTTATATATTATTTTTGATTCAATTTCCTCGTTTATATGCATCTGATCCAAAATTTCCAGATAAAAATTGCCTTGCTTTTCGTTTGCTTTGGTCTTTTTAAGATAGTACTCAAAGTCCTCTTTGCGCTCTTCTGGTCTCTCCTCCATTATCTTGACCAAAACTCTAAACCTATACAGGCTATTTGGATCCCTGTCCACAATGTATATCTGCTTTGCATCTTCGCCAAACAACGATATCAAGCGAAGCGACTCGAGGCCTCCGCCAGCAATGAGCAGTAGCTTATCAAACTTCTTACCCTTGAATCTTTCTGCAAACTCGTCAAGACGCAAGCGCTCATTTGACGTTTTATAGTTGCCGAGATCTTTTGCAGCGATATTGTCTATCTCGCTGCGGATTTCCAACCGTTTGCTATAGTCTAGATCTTTAAATTTGTCTGCCATTCAATCAATATTATTTTGTTTTTCGTTATATTTATAACTTTTCTTGCGTCGAGCATTCTGCAAGCACAGGGTTGGTTGCGAAGCGGAAGCAAAGCAAAAACACATTGATACAATCAACGACCTGAGGAATTCTTTTATGCATGAGTCCTCATAGAAGCTACTCATAGGTTTAGAAGTTGAAATACCAATGTTATATAATTATATAACTTTCGTTTATTAATATATAAAGAAAAGCGATTTAATGGATCCCATAGAAGTAAAGCTAAAATCCAGCCTGCAAGTGGCCATAGCAAGAATGCAGGACCTTGTAGTGGAATCACTTCTGTCTTTGAACAGCGCGATTGTACTGCACGGTGGTACAGCAATATGGCGCTGCTACAATGGCAAAAGATTTTCTTATGATTTGGATATATATGTATCAAAATTGCAGAAGAAAGAGATATATAATAGGTTGACCTGGGAGCTCTCAAAGCGAAATCTCCTTATGGGCTATAGTACATTAGCGAGCAATGTAATTATTATATCTAACAACGAAGCAAAAATGAAACTGGAGATGAAATTAAACGCTAGAATAAAGAGCATACAAAGGGAATTTGAGAGGGCTGATGGCTCATTTATGTTTGTAAATACTTTAAGTGCGGAAAGTTTTATCCTTGAAAAAATAAATGCTTATGAGAGTAGGAGATATGAGCGGGACCTTTATGATATTTATTACCTCGTCTCAACGCAAGGGATAGGTTCAAAAACCAAAAGCATGCTGAGGACATTTCTAAACAGGATAGTCCCTCCAGTAGATAAAGGTTCATTGAAAGATATAGTTTATGAGGGTGTCGCCCCTAGCTATAATGCTTTAATTGAAGGCATCAAGCTCAAACTGGACGAGTAGAAGGCGCATCAGGCGTAATTCATGAAATATGCAAAAGAATTTGAAAAGCTGTTCAACAGCACTAAATTCCCGGTATTTACTATAGAAGACGTTATGCTTGCATTTAAAAGCAGTGGCATGAGCTACAAATATCTCCGGCTTATGCTCTACAAATATTCAAAATCCGGCAGAATAAGAAGGATTAGCAGCGGTGTATATACCTTCCATAATCACGCAATAGTTGTAGGTTTTGCTTTCAGACCTTTCTATTATGGGCTAGAAAGCGCATTAGGCATATTGGGTTTTTCAAACCAGGGAGTAAACAATGTGGTAATTACGACAAGAAAAGTAAGAACCGGTATTAGAACTTTCGATGGGAGAAACTATAGGATAGCAAGGATAAAAAACAGGTATTTCTTTGGCTACAAGCTGATGCAATATGGCAATTTTTGGGTGCCAGTATCAGACATAGAAAAAACGCTTATAGATATGGTATATTTCAAGATAGGCATAAGGGATGAGCTGATGAAAGATGCATTTAGCAAATTAGATATACGCAAGCTCAACAGATATTTAAAAGTTTACAATGGAGGTTTTAGAAAGAGGGTTATTGATCTTTTAGCGCCATAGCAAAGATGGAAAAGATTGGTCGGAGCAACTTCTTATATTAGATATAAGGCAAAGATCTCTCAGGACAACTGCATCTTGTCATTTGATAAAAATAGTGCTGCAACCTAAGGTAGTAAAGAAAGCCGTATTCATATTCCTATTATGCCCTTAGTAAAAGCCCTTCATGGTTTGAGTCCAAAAGTTTATTTGTAAAAATTTTGCCTTTTTCCTTGTCCCTTAAAGCTTCTAGCACAGAGAATATTTGTTCTCTGGCATTTTGCATTGTTTTTTCTGATGTAATCTCTTCAAGTAAATCTTTAACATCCTCTAATAACTCTATTGGAGCTTTTGTTTTTGTAACTCTATTATTATTTGCTTCCTTAATTGCATATAACGCTGTCAGCTCATACCAATAGGCTCTCCAAAATTCTCCAATGTCTGAATAATTCTTTGCTTTCTCTTTTAAATTTGCGAGAAGATGTTTTTCCCGGTAATCATATATCTCCTCTATTACATTTTTGACTGATGGTCGTGAGTTGAAGGCATAAAGAATTGAAAGCTCTAAAGCATATCTGTGCGCGTAAAATTCCTGCGTAAAAACTTCACCTTCATTAATGCCTGTTGTCGCGGCTACACTGTGTAATATTTCATGC
>JAGDYD010000046.1 GCA_023256515.1 Microcaldota archaeon | reverse complement strand
TTTGATAACGCCCTGCTTTATCGAGAAATTGTATCTCTCTGGCTCGAGGCCGCGCCTAAGCCATTCCTCTATGTAAGGGCTAAGATACTTTACACCTTCAGGATCTTTTGTAAGCTCTGAAACCTTATTCCAATCCTTATAAACTTGATAGTAAAGAAGGATTTCTACGAAAGGAGCACGCCATTTTATACCTTTTGTTGCAAACTTCAATGCGAGCTTCTTTTTCTGATCCGCCCTGTCTTCTGGCTTCTCTATCTTGCTTAGCCTCTCAACTTCATCAAATACCCTTATTAGCTTGTCGCCCTCAAGAGTAATGTCTTTGTTTTGCTGTATGTTTGGCTCTATGAGCATATACTTTATTATCTCAGGCGGCAATATCTTTATTATCTCTCTTGCACCCATGCCTATTCCTTTTGATTTTGAATATTTTTTGCCGCCAAAGAGAACAAAGCCGAATTTGTATCCGAAAGGGGGCTCTCTATTCAATATCTCTTTGTGTATTGCAACTGCAGTATCCCAGCTACCACCTTTGGTAAAGTGATCCATGCCCCCTCCTTCTGCTGATGTATTAAATATGGCTTGCCATGCAGGCCAATGCAAGCGCCATTGTAGCTTGTATTTATGATCTTTTAAGCTTCCTTTACCCCTATAGCCGCAGCCCTTTGTATAGCCGACATCTTTATCGCAAATGTATTCATAATCTTCTCCGTTGTGGTATATTACCCTTGTAGTCGCTATTTTGCCACATTTTTCACATATAGGCATTATTGGACTCCAATCTACCAATGATTTGATATCTTTGCCAGAGGTTCTTGCTATTATCTCCTTTACCTTTTCCTCTTGGCTTAAGAATATTTTTGCATAAGGATCAAACAAGCCTTTTGCATATAGCTCATCTACAGGCCTAACATCTATTTTTAGCTCCAAAGCCTGCATAACCCCTTTAGCCTCTTCAAGATAATGCGTGCCTAGAGAAGAATGGCAACCAAGTGGATCTTTTACATGCACTAGAGGCTTACCCAATTCGCTCTTGAGAATATTTTCATACGGCTCCATTTCTTTTGGTATGCTATCAAATGCATCGAGTATGTCGCCGATAAAATAAAATTCAGCCTTATAGCCTTTGTCTTCTAAAGCCTCCTTTATTGTATGTGGATACAAAAATTCACATACTGTGCCAAGATGCGCAGGCCCACTTGTAGTTATCCCTGAGGTTATTACAAATGGCTCTTTTTTCTCTTCTATAATTTTGTCTGCTATTATCTCTGCCCAATGCTTTTCTCTAAGCTCTTCTCTCTTCTTTTCTTCCATAAATATCACGCGGGCCCGAGGGGATTTGAACCCCTGACTTGCTGGTTAAAAGCCAGCCACTCTGGCCAAGCTGAGTTACGGGCCCATAAGATAAAAATTAAAGATTAAAATTTAAAAAGCAAGTGGATTTGTTTTTTTAATATTATGTTTAAATAAGCATAAAAGTTTAACTCACATATCAATAATAGTGGATGTATGGACCTATGGGAGTATTTTAGCAAATTGGCAGAGAAAAGTGTATTTGCAGAAGAAAAAATTTTTCTAGGAAGCAGGAAATCCACATATTTGCCAAACGATAGAGCGCACAGCTCTTTTTCTGCAATAGCAGATGAATTTAGAGAGATAAAGCTTGGCGAAATCTTTTTCCAAAAAATGAGCGAGAACATAAGATATATTTATGCCAAGGATATAAGCTATGATGTTTTTGTTTCTATATACAGCGTTAGCCATGAAGAGGGCTTGTTCTTTAGATTTGGAACACCAATAAATAAAGCAGAGCAAAAAATGGTAAAGAAGCTTTATTCTAAGCTAAATGACAAGCATATAGAGGTAAGAGTTATAGGAATGCAAAGTAAGCAACAAAATGCAAAGCAAATGGTAGGCTCTTTAGGTTTTATAAGTAAACTGGGAAATAGGCTTGTAGAGGCAGATCTTTTTGGAGGAGATTTAAGGCATGTGGCTATAGATCTTAAAACAGGCTTGTCTTACAATATACTCATAAATAATGCGGTATACAAGCCAGGGGAGCTAGCAAATAAAATCAGCTTTGACGAGTTTTCAAAAAGCATTGCTGGCCTTAAACTCGTATAGATCCTCATATATTGGCCCCTCTCTTGTCAATGTACTTTTTATAAGGAAAAATGAATTTGCTTCGAAAGAGCCGAAATCATATGACGAATATTTCTCAATAAAGCTGAGAAGCTTTTGCTTATTGCCATATTTTACCCTTGCAATGGTTGCGTGAGGTATATAATTCTCCTTTTCATAATTTATCATTTTATCTGACAAGCTTGTTGAGAGATTGATATATAATTTTGAAAGCTCATTTGAGCCTTCTCCAATTTTTACAAAAATTACTCTTATGAATTTTGGATCAAAAGTGCCTATCCCAGAAAGAGTTATTTTGAAAGGGTGCCACTCTACACTACTAAGTGCCTCTTTTATCAGTTCACTTTCTTTTTCTGATTTTTCTCCGAAAAAATGAAGTGTAATGTGAAGAGCCTCTTTTTTAACAGGCACAATGCCTTTATCTTCTATCAGCATGCTTTTTGAGATTATTTCATCCTTTATCTTGTCAGGTATCTTTATAGCTGTAAATAGCCTCATGATTTTTATGTTATGATTTATCTATTTATCTTTTGCTAATTATCTAGGTGCGTTTATGGTTTCCATAAATGATTTTTTGCAGCTAGATTTGAGGATAGGAAAGATAATAGAAGTAGAAAAACATGAAAAAGCAAAGAAGCCGATGTATAAGCTTAAAGTTGATCTAGGAGACCTTGGCGTTAGGCAGATAATAGCAGGCATAGCTGACAAATATACAAAGGAAGAATTGCTAAACAAATTTGTTGTAGTTGTTGCAAACCTTGATCCAAAAGAGATAGCAGGTGAATTATCAAATGGCATGCTTCTTGCTGCTGAAGATGAATCAGGCACAGTTGCGTTGCTTGCACCAGACAAAGAGGTAAAAGTTGGTAGCCTTGTCCACTAAAAGAATTGTGATATGCATTACAGGCATGCCGGGCTCTGGTAAAAGCTCAGCTGCAAGACACTTAGCCAAGAGAGGCTTTGAGGCAATAGAGATGGGAGACATTGTAAGAGAGAGGGCAATTAATGAAGGTATTAAGATAACAAACACAAGCCTTAGGGAATATGCATTGTCTATAAGAAAAAAATTTGGCAAAGAGATTGTAGCAAGATTAACAATCCAAAAGGTAAAAAAGGTTAAGAAAAATGTAGTTATAGTAGGGATACGAAGCAAGAAAGAGATAGACTACTTTAGAAGCAAACTTGGAAATTTTTATGTGATAGCGTTAACTGCACCACAAAAAGTAAGGTATAAACGCCTAAAGGAGAGGGGAAAGGAAGACGATATAAAGACATTAAAGGAATTTAAATACAGAGAAGAGAAAGAGAGAAAATATGGTATAGAAAGCGCAATCAGAAATGCAGATTTTATTGTATCAAATACTTCAAGCTTGAATGAATTAAAGAAGAATATCGATGCTGTACTCAC
>JAGDYD010000044.1 GCA_023256515.1 Microcaldota archaeon | reverse complement strand
GGAAGGCGAAGCTTGTGCAGTGGCACAATAATGAGAGGCATGAGCACTATGCCCTTTTCAGCAAAAGCGGCTTCACAGATGAGATGAAAGGCATCGCAGAGAAGGAGCATGTGCTTCTTTTTGACCTTGAGGCGATTGAAAAAGCTTTGTAAGGTTAATTATCAATAGTGCGGCAAATTAAACAAAAACACTGCTACTAAACGCCAATTTATACAGAAATTTTTTAGACGACACTTGCCTATTATATCTAAAACCTTTTAAATATTTTCTCACTATTAAAATCAGGTGTATGAATGGAAAGCATTGAATGGGTCCCTTCAAAAAGCAACAAAAAGGTTGTAAATTTGACAAAGAAACTTGGTGGGAAGGCTTGCGGGCCTGACGAATGTATTACATACTGCGTGCATAGCGAATGCATAGGCTTTTGAAAAAGGCTTGCTATGGATAAAAATTCTTATTCTCTTCTACTAGATGCTCTGGGTGCAGGTAAAATACTGAATCAGGAAAATGATACTGATACAAGCGAGTGGCTGAAAGATACTATAATTAAGGTAATCTTCTATTCAAGCAAAATTGAGGGCAATCTGCTCAGCTACGATGCTGCCAGCTTGCTCATTGCAAACGGCCTCATAGGCAGGGATGGCAAGCTTGAAGACTATATTGAATTGCTCAACCACAAGACCTTATACGAGCAGCTTTACACCCTAAAGGACAAGAAGATTACTGTAGAAGATCTGTTTGAAAGCCAGAGGTTGCTTTTCAAAGGCCTTATAGGCAAACGCACAGGAAAGAGAGAGGGCCCTGGCAGCATAGCTGGATGGCTCTTTCCGAGTGGTATAGACAGCAGTAAGGAGCTCATAGATGCTGTAGAGATACTGAATAGACCAACAAACTCGTATTATGATGCACTATGGAATGCAATAGAATTCCACCTCAGGTTCGTCTACCTTCATGTTTTTGGAGATGGAAATGGCAGAATATCAAGGCTCTTTATGAACCTTTACCTGCTTAAGAACGGGCTTAATCCCATATTTATCACAGCAAATGAAAAGGAGGCATACTTCGAGAGCCTAAACATTTTTAGGCAGATTGGCAATGCTGACTTCTTTTTCGCGCTTATGACGGCATTTTATTTCAGGGACAAGCTTAGCGAACTGAGCACAGCTGCAAAAGAAGCAAAGAAAAGAATGGATGAGGAATACCTACCTTTTTTAGATACGATATTGATCTATGCAAATGAGATCGACAAAAAGGAGCTTGAGAATGATATACGAATTTTGATTTCAAAAGACCATGATCCAATCGGGGCGCTTTGGCTTATTGGATACTCAAAAATGAAAGATGTTAACTTTGCTTCGCTTCTTGAATCTGATGATCCTAAGATAAGGATTGCAGCGCTATGGGCTTTGGATATGGTATCAGATAAAGAATTCAACAGATACTCCAAACTTTTTGAAAATGTAGCATTGAATGATGGGGATGAGAGGGTAAGACTGTTTGCACTGAATGTACTTGGCTACCATGGAACAGATCTTACACCGGAGATTGTAGAAAAGCTTTTGCATGATAAAAGCAAGAACATAATCCTGCAGCTTTGCAATGTGCTCCATTATATGCCGTCGCACAGAAATGCCATGCCTCTTATTTATCCACTTATAAATGAGAGAGATAACGAGATAAAGATGAGGGCGTACCAAGCATTGGCTGTAAATGCTGACTCAGATGGAATATTAAAACTTTTGGAAAACCTAAAGCATGAAGACAAGGAGATAGCAGAGCTAGTGGAAAGCTTTATAATTTACAGGCTGATAAGGATCCCGCTAAAAGACGACGATGGTCGCGTGGCAAGCTCGATATCTGCTCTTGCTAAGAGCAACAGATATGCTAGAGGTGCACTCCTTATGCATCTTTCATCTTCTGAAAAGCCAGACCAAGCCTATCTTCCTTTAATTGATGAAATTATTAGGGAAAGGAATTCAACACCTGAAGAGAGGGCTTATGCAATATATATAATGGGAAAATTCAAAAGCTATGAAGAAATAAGCAATGCCTACAATATAAGGATAGACAGAAAGAATAGCTTGATTGAGAATGTTGCCCTCGCCCTTACATATCTTAACTGGAGCCCTAGCAAGGAGGGGATAAAGGAGCTGTTCGACCCACACAGTTGCCAGTTGAGCGCTGTCGCAGCGATAGAGATCTCAAGGCTCATAAAAGAAAACAAGTTTGGGACCGATTTTTTATTGCATTGGAAGAGGCGCTGAGAGGTGCAGTTAGTATGCAAATTGTAGACTCTTTCTATTTCAGGCTTGAAAACTTGCTACTCGAAAAAGTGGAAAAAGCTTTGGCAGAAAGGAAGAACCTAATCGGGCTTGCAAGAAAAGAGAATATTCATCGCGTTTTAACAAGCTAAGTGGTTGCATGAAAACCATAGAATTGCATACGCTCAGAGAAATTGGGAAGATGTATCAGGATCACTTTCCCAAAAGGAAAAATCCCCAAATCTATTTCTTCCAGCGAGGAAACAGAATATTCGCATATTCGCCTATCTTCAACTATGCAGCATATTTGACAAAAGAAGAATACAAATTTCTAACGAGCCATGAATTGCTGGAAAAAAATGATATACACTATGACAGTCTGATAAACTCATTCCTCTACTTGCCTGAAGCTGAGAATGTTTTTGTACCTATTGAAGACATAGGCAACAGGCAAAAACCAAGTGAGAAAAAATTAAACATAAACACACTTTCACTAATTATAACACCGCTTTGCAATCTTAGATGCAAATATTGCTTTATATTTGGTGGCGAGAAAGACAAGATTTTAGATACTAGACAAATAAACAAAATATACAACCAGCTTGATGTTGAAGCGATGAAGGATATTATAGACCAGCTGAAGCCAAAAGTACTTCATTTCTTTGGCTGGGGAGAGCCGACCATTTCATTCGATGCCATAAAAGAAATTGTAGATACATATGGCGAAAAAATGAAATATAGTATAGTCACCAACGGCGTTTATTTCTCAAGAAGAAGCGAGATCGTTAGATACATGATGGAGAATAATTTTGATATAGAACTCTCATTTGATGGTTTGCCTAGGATAAATGACCTTTATAGAGTAATGCCAGATGGATCATCAAGTACCCAGGAGATTCTTGCTACATTGCAAGAATTCAAAAAGTATAAGGGCTACAGGGATAAGGTATCGATCAGCATAATTGTTTGCGGTGGAAACGAAGATTTGATATTGGAAAGTATCAGGTACATAGAAAGCTTAGGGTTTAAGAACATCTTCTTTGAACCTTTAGAGATGAATGGAAGAGCAATAGAGAATAACATAAAGCCAGTAGATGCAGTAAAAATGGCTATAAACTTGGCAGAAGCTACGATATACGCCAAGAAACATGGCTTATTTGTTTTCTCAAAGTTTCTGCCTGCATCAAGAAACTTGATAAATGTTCCATTTGGCTGCAGTTTTGTAGAAGGCAGGTCTATCGCCTTAGGGCCAGATTATAATCTTTATCTATGCTTAGACAGCATGTCAGAACTTATGGTTGGATCTGTTGAGAAAGTCGGGGAAAAATACAGCATAAAAATAGATTATGATAAGCTAAATTATGTTATAGAAAAAAGATATGCACCAAACCTCAAAAACTGTGATGACTGCCCCGTAAAGTGTGGCGGTGGTTGCACAAAATGCTCTATTAGCAATTACAAAAACCTAGATTATGGAGGCGAATCTGAAGAATATTGCAGGGCAAGGAGAGAAGCGCTTGCAAGATATATAGAACTTGCATTTGTATAATTTTGTTTGCTTTTTCAAAGCCAGTATCTGTTTATAAAATTTGTCAGCATTATAAAGTATATCTTTGGAATCTCTCTGATCTTTATGGCATTCAAAACATTAGATAAAACTGGATACAAGCTCTATACAGACGGA
>JAGDYD010000015.1 GCA_023256515.1 Microcaldota archaeon | reverse complement strand
TTCTTGTTTATTTTAAGGCAAGGTTGGCAAGGATAATAATATTAATTTGATTTGATTAAAAAAGGAATGTGATTCTTTGGAAAGCATATCTGTGAGGATTGGAGGGGCAAATGGAGACGGCATAGATTCAGCAGGAATAATGCTTTCAAGGATCTTCAAAAAGCTAGGCTACTGGGTATTTGCATTTAGGGGCTACCAGTCAGTGATAAGGGGAGGCGTTGTTTGGTATCAGGTAAGATTTTCAAATGAAAAGCTTTATAGCTATGGAAATGATATTGACATATTAATAGCATTAACAAAAGAGGCTGTAGAGGAAAGCATTTCTTTAGTAAAAGCAAATGGCTTGCTTATATACGATTCTTCATTGCCAAATATTGCAAATAGGCAGGATATAAAAATAATGCCACTTCCTTTGACAGAGCTTGCAATAAAGGCTGGCGGCTCAATATACAGGAATACAGTTTCAATAGGCATTATATGCAAGCTTCTTGGTATAGATCCTAATTTTGCAAAAGATATGCTATTAGCCAAATTTAAGAAAAGCCCAGAACTTATGGAGAGCAATGCAAAGGCATTCGATCTGGGCTATGGCTCCGTAGAGAGACAAAGTATAGCCATTCCCAAGCCCGGCAATGCTGGAAAATACCTTATCAATGGCAACACCGCGCTTGCAATAGGGGCTTATGCAGCTGGCTGCAAGTTCTATGCCGCATATCCTATGACACCAGCAAGCAGCATAATGGAGTGGTTTGCAAAGCATGAAGAGCTTGGAGTTTTCTTCAAACAAACAGAAGATGAAATAGCAGCAATAAACATGGTAATAGGCGCTTCTAGTGCAGGAGTAAGGGCTATGTGCGGCACAAGCGGCGGAGGCTTCTCTTTGATGGTTGAAGCGCTTGGCCTTGCAGGCATGATAGAAGTGCCAATAGTTGTTGTGGAATCGCAGAGGACAGGACCCAGCACAGGCTTGCCGACAAAGACAGAGCAGGGCGATTTGCTCTTCGTAACGCATGCTTCCCAGGGAGACTTTCCAAGGATTGTATTGGCTCCAAGAAGCATAGAAGAGTGTTTTTATCTCGGAGCCAAAGCTTTCAATCTGGCAGAGAAATACCAGTGCCCTGTCATACTGCTTCTAGATTTGTTCCTTTCAGAGCATATGGAAAGCGTAGATATTGACCCAAGCAAGATAAGCATAGATAGGGGCAAGATACAAAAAGAGCCTATCAAGGATTTCAAGCGCTACCAAATAACAGAAGACGGCATATCTCCTAGATCCATACCAGGCACAAAAGGCCTTTCTTTCGTAGCTGCAAGCGATGAGCATGACGAATACGGCAACTTGATAAGCGATGTGCTCGTTGGATTGCCAGAGTATGCTGAGCTGAGGAAAAAGATGCATGAAAAAAGGCTTAGAAAGCTCGATACAATGCTTAAAAACAATGATATAGAGATGCCTATGGTGATAAACGAGAATGCAGATATATTTATAGTCACTTTCGGCTCTTCTACAGAGAGCTCTATAGAGGCGCTTGACTTGCTCAAGGCTCGTGGCATAAATGCAGGCTTGATAGCATTTTCTTATCTACACCCTATGCCTAGCGAAAAGGTGAAGAGCCTTCTCCAAGGAAAAAGGCTTGTTGATGTAGAGTGCAATGCTACTGGCCAATTGGCTAAGCTTATAGCAATGAATACAGGTATAATAATAAATGACAAGGTGCTTAGGTATGACGGCGAGGCTATAACAAGCAAGGAAATAGCTGATGGTGTTGAAAAATATTTTAGAGGTGCTTGAATGCTAAGCCAACAGGATTATAGATCAAATATAAAGCCTATATACTGCCCTGGATGCGGCGATTATGGAGTATTGGCAGCTTTGACAAAGGCTATGGCTGATTTGCAGTTAGATCCTGACAATACAGTACTTGTCTCTGGTATAGGCTGCAGCTCAAGCTTGCCTCATGATCTTAAGGTTTACGGCATACACGGAATACATGGCAGGCTGCTTCCTATAGCTGAAGGTGTCAAGTTTGCCAACAAAAAATTGACAGTAATAGGGGCTGGCGGCGATGGAGATGGCTATGGCATAGGCTTGAGCCATTTCATACACGCAATAAGGAGGAATGTTGATATAACATATATTGTAATGGATAATGAAATTTATGGCCTTACAACAGGCCAAGCCTCGCCTACAAGCCTCATGGGCCACAAGACAAAGACAAGCCCTTATGGGGTTATAGAGAAGCCCATAAATCCGATAGCCTTGGCTTTGGCTGCTGGTGCAACATATGTTGCGAGAGGCTTTTCAGGCGATCCAAACCACTTGGCTATGCTCATAGAAAACGGCATAAAGCACAAAGGCTTCGCATTGATAGATGTGCAGAGCCCTTGCGTGAGCTTCAATGAATTAAATACATATGACTGGTTTAGGAAAAGAGTATACAAGCTTGAAGAGGCTGGCCACGACCCTAGCAATTTGGAGAAGGCCTTTGAGAAAGCATTCGAGTTTGATAGAGACAATAACAAATTCCCTATAGGCCTGTTTTACAAAAAGGAATCGAGCACATATGAAGAGCTAGATCTTGCCGAGCAGAAAGGGGCATTAGTTGATGAGCCGTTTCCTAGTGCAGAAGAAGTTAAGAATTTGCTAGATAGCGAAAATGCCTAAAGCTTAGAATCTTTTATTATCTTTATCTCTTCTTTGCCAAGCCTATACTCGCTTTCGAAGAAGTCTAAAACTTTCTCTTCGCCATAAAGCTTCTCTCCTTTTTCTATCATAGCCTTTAGCATAGGGAAATACTCGCTTATTACATAGCGCTTGTGAGTATGCAAAATGTATATCAGCTTTTGGGCTATTGCACCTTTATATTCTCTTTCTTTCTTTGTTGTACTCATAAACTTTATCTTTACAGGAAATGTATAGCTCTTTATAAGGCTAAGGTTGCCATCATTTGCTATTGAAACTCCAGCCAGCAAATCTTTGCTGTATTTTAAATAGCCGTAATAGCTTGTCCTTCCAGCCTTCTCTTCAAAGAAGCTGGCTCTTGAGACATAATAATAAGCTTTATTTACACTTTCCTTCGATTTGTACCTGTTTGGTACATTCTCATCAACCCAATTTATGAGCATGTCTATCTCTGTATCTGAGCTATTTATCGCCTTTCTTGCTTGATCAAGGCTTCTTGAAACGAATATTTTGTCTAAAACTGCAAATATCTCCATCTGTCTATCTCTTGTGCCTAAACTCTCTAAAGTTATGCTTTCTCCAGCCATTGCAAATTCAAGATCATTTATAGCCCCGCGCAGATCGCCATTGCTCCTATTTGCAATCTCTGCAAGAAGCTCTTCGCTTATTTTCTTCTTCTCTTTTTCAACTATATTTTTCAATACATTCAGCACCTCGCTCGGGCTAAGCCTTTTGAATTGTATAGGCTCCACTTTGCCCCTAAGAAAGGCTATCTTCCTGCTCCAATAGTCATTAGCAATAAAAATTATAGGGTGTTTAGAAATTCTTATCAGCTCTGTTATGGCGCTTTCAGCCCCTGCATCAAATTTGCTTGAAAGCTCATCTATTTCGTCAAGCAGTATAAGGAGCTTTGTCTTGAATATGCCCATAGAAGTGCTTGCTGGCAACAGTATCTTTTCAAGCTTTTCTTTGTCTCTATAATCGCTTGCATTCAATTCTATTAGCTCAAACCCATTTGAGTAAGCGAGCGCATGGGCTGCAGTAGTTTTTCCTGTGCCTGGCGGCCCATATATCATTATTGGCTTTACAGGCTTGCCTTGCTGGCAATCAATTGCAAACTGCTCTAGCTTTTGAACTGCTTCTCTGTTGCCTGCAATACCATTCAATGTATAAGGAGCGTATTTTTCGCAAAGCATCGAATCAAATTTATTTGCACATGAAGCTATAAGTTTTTATCTTTCAAATGTAAAAGCATTTTTAATCTTCTTATTCAAAATTAATAGTAGCTCTGGTCGTCTAGTCCGGTCAAGGACACAGGCCTCTCGAGTCTGTAACCCGG
>JAGDYD010000042.1:33899-34161 GCA_023256515.1 Microcaldota archaeon | reverse complement strand
TGAAACCTTTAATGCTAGGTCCTCCCCATTTACCACAAGCAGCTTTTTCTCTATTAATTTATCTATGCTATCAAATGAAGAAAACGTGTATTTAGCATTTTTAATCACTGTCTTTGGCTGCTCTTCCAGCGCTATGAATGCGGTTGGCACCCCATTCTGGGCAGCATGGTAAAGAATCTCAAAGCTTAGCAGAGTCTTGCCTGCTCCAGGGCCTCCAGCTACCAAAACCTGGCTGCCTACTGGTATTCCCCCAAACAGAAGA
>JAGDYD010000042.1:32750-33889 GCA_023256515.1 Microcaldota archaeon | reverse complement strand
TTTGATCCTTTCAATTTCATCAGCCATTTAATCAGTATTATATAATAAATCACAATTAAAAACTTATTGCAAAATTATGTTCGCCCTGCTTGTTCTGAATACGGCTTATGATGGCACTTTTCTTGCAATTCCAGTAAAAAAATAGTTAATAATATATATTTCACATTTTAATTAATACCTGATTGCATGATAAAAAAGCTAGTATACATAGGTATTGTGCTAGTAATCTTGGCGTTTGGTATCTTTTACCTTTCTGGCTCGCTTACAAAAAGTGTTCTGTCAAAAAATATGGAGCTTAGCAACCTTACTATAGCAAACGATTCATACATAGCAATTCCTGTAAGCGTAAGGAGCAACCAATCAAGCACTTTCACAGCGGTAACGTTCGAATCCAATACCTCTATAAATGCATACATGCTTAACTCATCAGATTATGTAGAATGGGTCAATGAGACAAAATCCAACATGTCAAAAGGCGGCTTATACTATGCAAAAGTCCTTGACTACAAGAACAATACTGCTCTGTATTTGAACAAGACGGTAGTTAGCACAATACTAAGCAGCAATTCGAGCGGTGTCAATTATCTGGTATTGGACAATACTCTTGGGAGCGCCTCAAGCGGGCACAAGGTGCTGGTCGAGCTTGTGGTCATGCCCTTGCGCTCCTCTTCGTTGCTGCCATTTGCGGGCATGGACATAGGAGCGGTAATTATTATAATTGCAGGAATAATTGTAATAGCTTATGGAATCTTTAAGAAAGGGCAGCCTTTAGTATCTGCCGCGGTTGCAAATGCACCGCAGCAAAAAAATGATGCTTACATAGATGAGCTTTACAAGAGCATAGAGAAAAGTAAAAAGCATTCAAAGCGCAAGAAAACTAGTGATTAAATGGATGGCCTAAAAGAAAAAATTGCGGGTGAGATTGCATTGTCGGAAAGTCCGGGCAGTGCTATGAAGAAATGGCGCGAACTTTTCGGCATAACGCAAACTGAGCTTTCAAAGCAGATAAAAATATCAGCGTCTACAATAAGCGATTACGAGAGCAATAGGAGGCTAAGCCCCGGCGTAGGTGTGATACGCAGATTCGTTGATGCACTTTTTACCATAGATGAAAAGAGAGGTGGAAGCGTTATAAGCAG
>JAGDYD010000042.1:30851-32740 GCA_023256515.1 Microcaldota archaeon | reverse complement strand
ATAGGATAATTGAAGGCAAGGTAGTTGCAAATCCATCTTATCTTGACAACGTAAAGCTCTTTGGCTATACAAGGCTTGACAGCTTGCGCGTAATACTAGAAATGTCTCCTTCTGAGTACCCAAAGCTTTTTGGCTCGACTACAGAGCGTGCATTCATATTTGAGCATGTATCAACAGGAAGGTCGCCTATGGTTGTGATAAGAGTAGCACCAATCAAGCCAAAGCTTGTTGTAATACACAATATAAGCAGCGTAGACAGGCTTGCAGTTAAGATAGCACAAATAGAGAAGATTCCACTGCTCACTACAAAGTTGCCAGTTGACGAGATATACACAAGGCTCAGCAAGATATGAAAGCTTAGCCCCATACATCCGCTTTTATTGCAGATTTGTCAATACCCATTCCGGCTGCAACTTCTTTCATTGCATTGACGAAGCCTAGAGGCCCGCACACATATATAGAGCGTTCGCTTATGTCAGGCGCATATTTTTTGATCATGTCTGCATTTATGTGGCCGGTCTCGCCGCTCCAGCCATCGCCGTCTTGCGGCCTTGTGACAGTCACTACAGTCTTAAGCTTGAGCTCCTTCTCGATTTCGGCAAGCTCCTGCTTGCGTATTATTTCAGTGGGGAACTTTACGCTGTATATAAGCACAATGTCATTGTCACTTTTAAGCCCTTTCATCTGCCTTAGCATCGACATGAAAGGTGCTAGCCCAGTACCTCCTGCAAGGAATAATACCTTCTTGTCTTTTTCTGGTGAAAACCTAAACTGCCCGTATGGTCCTGTTATATAGTAGGTGTCGCCAACTTTAGCAGTATCAAGATGCGAAGTGAACCTGCCATGAACCATGCTTATAAAAAATTCAAGATAGCTTTCTGTGGGTGATGAAGCGATGGAGAATGCCCTGCTTATCTTTGCGCCTGTTTTCTCGTCTTTGTACTCTACCATTACAAACATTCCAGGATCGAATTTTATACCTATGTTGTCTTCTGGCGCAAACCTGAAAAGATTGACATCAGGGGTTTCCTTGTTTATAAACACTATCTTGTAAGGCTTCTCCTTTATCTGTACCTGTATCGGATCCATATACTCACCATTTTAATTTGTCAGAATAATTTATAAATGATTCCAGTTCCTCTGCCACTTTTTGGGCGTGGGTGAAATGTGCATCATGCCCTGCACCTTCTATTATGCTTACTCTTGAGCCAGCAATATGTGAAGCTAAAACGCTTGCATATTTTGTATTTACCACCTGATCTTTGCTGCCCCATAATATAAGTACGGGCTTTGTTATTTTTGCAAGTTTTGCAGAATCAAGCTGTTCTCCTTTAAAATCGTTTTCAACAATGCTTCTGAGCACGTATTCCTTGTTAGAATTTAGCCTAAGCGCCCTTTCCACCATCTCGTTTTTGTAGGTATCTTTGTCTGTTGCCTTTAGGATATCAGTAAAATACTCACTTATTCCTGCAGGATCTTCTAGTATTATGTTTTTGGACAGGTTGTAAAGGTACTCAAAATACGCCGCTACCCAGCCGCCATAAGAATGGCCGAATATCGAAGGATTTTGCACCTTGGCTTTGCCCACAACATCTAGCAGCGATTCGCATTGCACGCTTATTGTATAATCTATTTTTGGAGCGTCAGAATTGCCATGGCCGAGCAGGTCTATCAAATACACGTCAAAACTGTAATCAATGTATTGCACGAGCTTCTGCCACACCATTGTGTTGGCCCCAAACCCGTGAAGGAAAAATATGCTTGAGCCTGTGCCCGGATGGTGCCTGTAAAAAATGTTTCCATGCCTTGTAGTGAAATAACCCTCCTCAAAATCATCCTTGTAGTCCATGCGTTTCACTTCCCGTAGAAAAAGTGTATGGGCCTCCCGA
>JAGDYD010000042.1:28630-30841 GCA_023256515.1 Microcaldota archaeon | reverse complement strand
GCTGTATGTGGGGTGCGGATGTATTGTGTCTGCAATATCCTCAAGGGTCGCACCCATCTCTATTGCCAAAGCAGCTTCGGCAATCATTGCGTCTGCTTCATCGGATACGATCTCAACGCCTTTTACCAAGTTGTTAGAATCGTAAGCAATTTTAACGAAGCCGTTGGTAGTATTCAAGGCTATGCTCCTGCCAAGTGCTGTGAGAGGGAACTTTTTGACCATTATTCCTTCTTTCTCTTCTATATCCCCTGCAATTGCTATTACCGGATCAGAGAATATTACGGCTGGCACAACCATATTTTCATATGCAGAATTCAATCCGCTTGCCACTTCCCCAGCAATGACACCCTGCCTTATGGCTTTGTGTGCAAGCATTGGCTCCCCTATAACATCGCCAACCGCAAGTATATTCGGATCCGTAGTTCTAAGCATTTCGTCTACTTTCACAAATCCTTTTTCATTCAAGCTTACTTTAGTATTCTCCAATCCAAGCCCATCTGTATACGGTGTCAAGCCTATGGCAACTACTATTATCTCCGCCTCGATTTTCGTATTATCGCTTAATTTTATGTATGTGTCATCGAAACCCTGTGGAGTAACCCCTGTTACTATGTTAATTCCCAGCGTGCTCATTCTTTTTTTGATTATTGCAACAGCATCTCTGTCAAAATGTGAGAGAACGTCTGACCTTGCAATTATGCTCACTTTTGTCCCTAGCTTTGCGTAAAGCGTACCTATTTCTACAGCAACATAGCCAGCGCCGATTATTGCCATCGATTTTGGTATGTGATCTAGCATCAAGGCTTTTTTGTAGTCTATAATCCTGTTATCAAAATCAAAACCCTTCAATTTTGTAGGCTCTGAGCCTGTTGCAATTATCGCTTTCTTGTACTTAACGGATGTGCCGTCAGTAAGCTGCAGCGTGTCATCACCTATGAAGGTTGCAGTTGCACGTATTATCTCTATACCATAGGAATCGCAGAGGAACTTGACACCATCTTCAAGCTTTTTGGATACTCCGAGCCTCCACTCGAGCATCTTTGCCGCGTCTATGCTTACATTGCCTGCGTGTATGCCGAAATTATCGGCATGCTGCACATCGTAAAAAAGGTCTGATATTTTTATAAGCGTTTTTGAAGGTATGCAAGCATAGTTTAGGCAGTGCCCGCCAAGCTTTTCCTTTTCTATAAGCACCACATTCTTCTTGAGTTGGGCTGCCCTTATCGCAGCAACATAGCCGCCAACTCCAGCACCTATCACTGCAACATCTGCCTCTTCAGGAGTGAAACCCATTACCATGTGAACACCTACAGCATCTCGAGGAATTCCGGATCCTCTATGTAGCTTTTTATTGCATTGCCGAATTTTACTGCTTCTGCGCCGTCCACTACACGGTGATCAAAGCTTATCGAATAGGGCAGCACCTTTCCTATTACTATATTGCCGTCTTTTACTACAGGCATATCTCTTATTAGGTGTATACCGAGTATCGCAACATCAGGATAGTTTATCATTGGCACCGAAAGGAAGCCACCACCAAGACTGCCTATGTTTGTTATAGAAAACGTGCTATCTTTCATCTCATCTATTGTTATCGTCTGGTTTTTGATCTTGTTTGACAGATCTTCTATCTCTTTTGCTATCTCTATGATGTTCTTCTTGTCGGCATCCTTTATCACAACCACTTTAAGCCCGTCAGGAGCTTCTGCCGCCAAGCCTATGTTGTAATAATTTTTCCTTATGATTTCAAGCTTTTCGCTGTCGTAGCTTGCATTGAAGTTTGGATTCTCTTTAAGGGCATTTATTGTGGCTTTTATTATGAATGGCAGGAAAGTGAGCTTTGTATTTTCTTCTTTCATTACCCTATCCTTTTCTCTTGCAACTATGTTATATAAGCTGGTGGCATCTATCAGGTCCATGTGCACTGCCCTGGGTATTGTCCATGATGCTTCCATGTTTTTTGCGATAGCTTTGCGAGTTTGCGACAACGGCACCCTTTCTATCTGGTCCTTATGCATGGCTTCTAGTGCTGCGGAAAAGCCCGAAGCTTGCTTTTGCGTCTGCTGCGGGCTTGCTTGCACGTTTTGGTTCCCGTAAGCTTTCAGATCGCTTTCAAGAATGCGCCCTCCCGGCCCGGTGCCTTTCACCTTTGTTATATCTATTCCCAAATCCCTCGCCAGTTTCCTCACCGCGGGTGTTGCTATAACCTCG
>JAGDYD010000042.1:28246-28620 GCA_023256515.1 Microcaldota archaeon | reverse complement strand
TCGCGAGGATTCTTTTCTGCGATTGCCTGGACATTTTGCTGCGCTTGCGCCGCTTGTGTGCCAGTCTGTGCAGCAGGGCTTGCCTTGGTGCTTTGTACGCTCGCTGTTACTACTTTGGATATTTCGTCCTGCGTGCCCACTACTGCAACAAGATCGCCCAGATGCACGTCTGTACCTTCTTTTGCCGCAATCTTAACATAGCCGTCAATTGGCGCCGGTATGCTAACTACGGCCTTGTCTGTTTCTATCTGAAATAGCGGTTGGTCTTCTTTGACCTTATCGCCGTCCTTCACAAGCCACTTTACAACGTGACCCTCTGTAATACCTTCACCAACATCAACAAATCTTATCTCTTTCATGAAATGCACCTCAAT
>JAGDYD010000042.1:25419-28236 GCA_023256515.1 Microcaldota archaeon | reverse complement strand
TAGGATAGCAGCTTGTCAATGGCGCTCGCTATCCTGTTTTCGTTTGGCACGTAGTACTGCTCGTAGCCAGGGAATGGATATGGGAAGCTCGGAGCTGCAACACGGATTATAGGGGCAGACAGGTCGAATATCGCCTTGTCTGCTATGCGTGCCGCTATCTCCGCACCAACGCCGAAGCTTAGCGGCGCTTCATGGACTATCAATGCCCTGCCTGTTTTCTTGACGCTCTCTATTATCGTATTTTCGTCAAGCGGATTTATTGTCCTAAGATCTATTATGTCTGCAGAAACCTTCTTCTTTTCAACTACGTTCTTTACTGTTTCGACCATTGTGCCGTATGTTATTATGCTGAGCTTGTCGCCGCTGCTTACCACTGATGCCTTGCCTATTGGCACTTCGTACATGTCTTCAGGCACGTCCTGCTTGAAAAGCCTGTAAAGCTTTGTCGGCTCGAGGAATACTACAGGATCATTTCCATGCACCGCTCTTATAAGCAAGCCTTTAGCATCATACGGATTTGATGGCTCTACTACAATTAGGCCCCCAACATGCGAGTAGAAAGCTTCTGGGCTTTCAGAATGGTGTTCTAGGGCCCTTACCCCTCCGCTTACTGGAGTCCTTACCACTATGGGCGTTGTAAACCTGCCTCTTGTCCTGCTTCTAAACCTTGCTGCATGATTTATCAATTGTTCGAATGCAAGGAACATAAAGCCAGCAAATTGTATTTCTGGTATTGGCTTGAGGCCTCCTATCGCCATTCCTATTGAGCTTCCTAAAATTACTGATTCAGCAAGAGGCGTATCTATCACTCTTTCTGGACCATATTTTTCATATAAGCCTTCTGTAACTCTGAATACGCCGCCATCCTTTCCAACATCTTCTCCTAGTATTACCACTCTTTTGTCCTCTGCAAGAAGCAAGTCCAATGCATTATTTATAGCAGAAACCATGTTCATTTGCATAATAACACCTTACATGTAGAAATTGGCCTTTTCGGCCTCATCAAGCTCTTCTTTGAGCATAGGCGGTATGTAGCTGTATACATATTCAAAGATTGATTTTGGATCAGGGACAAATTTCTCTGCCTTTTCCACAGCCTCGTCTATTTTTTCTTTTTGCTCTTCTGCCATCTTGCTCTCAAGGTCATCATTCCACAATCCTTTGGATACAAGATATTTTCTTACTCTTGCTATAGGGTCTTTTGCTTGCCAGGCCTTAACCTCATCTTCGCTTCTATACCTTGTTGGGTCATCAGATGTTGTATGCATGCTCATCCTATAGGTTATGCATTCTATCAGTGAAGGCCCTTCGCTTGCTTTTTCTATGGCTTCTTTTGTTGCTTTATATACTGCAATTACATCATTTCCATCTACTTGTAGAATGTTCTTAAATCCAGCAGCAAAGCCCTTTTGTGCAAGTGTTTCGGCGCTGCTTTGCATCTTCCTTGGCACAGAAATTGCCCATTGGTTGTTTTCTATTATTGTGACTAAAGGCAATTGGAATACGCCGCTGAAGTTTAGGGCTTCATAAAATTCGCCTTCAGATGTGCCTCCATCTCCTACATATGCTATCACTGCGCTATCTTTTTTCAAGTATTTGAATGCATAAGCTATACCAGCAGCATGGGGCATCTGGGTTGCTACAGGAACAGCAACTGAAAGTCCATTAACATTCTCAGGTATTGCATTGCCTTCTTCAAAGCCTCTCCAATATACAAAAAATGTTTCAAGAGGCAAGCCTCTTACAAGGTAAACTCCGTGCTGCCTGAAGTTTGGCACAAAAAAATCTTCTTTGCGCATGGCCATTGCGCTGCCTATCTGTGTTGCTTCTTCTCCAATTAGTGGCGCATATGTTGTTGCCCTGCCTTGCCTCTGCAGACTAAGCACTTTTGCATCGAGTGCTCTTGCAAAAGACATATTCTTGTACATCTCTACTATTGTTTTGTCGTCCAAATAATTAGGCATTAACTCTTTGTCTATATTTCCATTTTCATCCATTACTTGCAAATAATTTATTTCCCCCTCAAAAACCTTCTTTATCATCAAACCACAATTAATAAAATTCAATTGTATTATTTAAACCTTTTTAGATAGTCCTTATAATTATAGAAATGCAAAGAAGCAATAAAGACAAGGTTTTTAAAACCTTAAATTTCAATCAACTTTATGCAATCGAACGAAAAAGAGTTTCCAAAAATTGCAATAATGCTGATAATGCTTTTTTCGCTTATAGGGATTATTGCATCTTCTGTACTCTTTGTTACTTATTATATGCTACATTCAAACTCAGTGCCTCTCTGCGGAATTTTAAATGATTCAAATACTGGAATAAAGATAAATTGCATAGATGTAATATCAAGCAGTTTTGGCGATTTCTATGGCATACCATTAGACTTTTTGGCGCTTGTATGGTTCAGTATGAATCTGGTATTCTTGTCTTTTCTTATTTCTAGTAAAGAGGCATTTAGAAACAAAATGCTTTATGCAATGATTGCTTGGAGCCTTCTTGGAATAGGTGTTGTGCCTTACCTCGTTTACTTGGAGATATTTGTAATAAAATCAATCTGCATATACTGCACAACTATGCACTTAGCCTTAATTTCAAACTTCATTCTAGTGCTATATGTTTATTACAAGCTAATAAGAAAAGAGAGATTATAGCCTGTATTTTGTTTTTGTTTTGTAATAAAAGCCAAGAAATCTACATTCAAATAGCTCAATGCTATTTGCGAAATGCTTTTTATTGTATTTTAAAGAAAACTTGCCCAGAAAATTAGCTACTTTTTTATTCTTAAGCAGTTCACCTCTAGCCAATGGG
>JAGDYD010000042.1:19968-25409 GCA_023256515.1 Microcaldota archaeon | reverse complement strand
TGTACCTTCTAGGTTCCAAAGCCTATCGTAGGATCCTTTTCTCCACTTTTGCCTAATTCAAAGAATTTCGTTCAATCATTTTTTATTTTTTAATTCTTTGAGCGCTTCTATTACTTCATTTGCATGGCCATTTGGCTTTACTTTCTCAAATATCTTTGCTATCTTGCCTTCTGGGCTTATTATGAATGTCTGCCTCAATGTCCCCATGCCAAATATGCCTCTGTCTCCATATGCTCCATATGCTTTTATTACTTTGCTATCTGGATCAGAAAGCAGTTGTATTGCTAGTTTTTGTTTGCTTGCAAATTTCTGGTGGGAATCTATACTATCTTTACTTATCCCTACAATCTCTGCGCCTAATCCTCTTATCTCCTCTGCATGATCTGTAAACTCTTTTGCCTCAATAGTGCATCCAGGCGTGTTGTCTTTTGGGTAGAAGTAAAGTATCAAGTACTTGCCTTTGTATTCTGATAAGCTATGCTCTCTTCCATCTGCGCCAAAAAGAGAAAAATCAGGTGCTTTGTCTCCTTCTTTTAGCTTTTTATTTGCCATAGAATCACAAATACTCTACAGGCACCTTTTCTGCTACCTCTTTTACTTTGTCTGTTATATCTATTCTTTTGTTTTCTGCATCGTATACAAATATCTTACCTTCTTCTTCATCTTGCGTATACCTATGCGAACCATCGCAGAAAGGCTTGTGCTTTGACAATCCGCATGCGCATATGTGTATTTCATATTTCTTTTCTTTTTCTGCATCCCCTGCTATTTGGGCAAATCCCGGCAAATCTTCTAGTTTCACCGCAAACGGGTGGTTCGTTTGGTGTTTTATAAATCTCATTATATCCACTCAATTTTATAACCTAGTTAATTATTTTAGAAAAAAATATAAAAAGAGTATGTTAAAATTCTTTTTTTTCACAAGCAATTTGAATTTTAATAAGGAGTATTGGCTAACTGTATAAACAATTTTATGAAATGCATAAAAGCTTAAAACAATCATTAGCAATAGGATTTGGATGAAAGTATATGAGGGAATAACATTCGATGATGTGCTCATAGTGCCAAAAATATCGAATGTTCTTTCTAGAAAAGAAACAGACACCTCAACAAATCTGACTGACAAGATAAAGCTCTCCATACCTATAATAAGCGCCAACATGGACACTGTTACTGAAAGCGCCATGGCCATAACAATGGCAAGGCTCGGAGGCGTTGGCGTTATACATAGATTCAATACTATAGAAGAGCAAGTAAACGAGGTTAAAAAAGTAAAAAGAAAGCAAGGTGTTATAATATCTGATCCTTATACAGTATCTCCTGAAGATACTCTCTCAAAAGTAAAGGAGCTTGCAGCAGAAAAAGGTGTTACTGGTTTCCCAGTCGTAATTGGTAGCAAGCTTGTTGGCATAATAACAAAAAGGGATTATATACTAGAAGGGGATATGACAAAAAAGGTAAAGGAGCTGATGACAAAGGACCCTGTTGTTGCAGATGAAAATATAACAATAAATAAGGCAAAGTCAATACTTAAGAAGAATAAGATAGAAAAGCTCCTACTTGTTGACAAAGAAGGCAGGCTTAAAGGTATGATAACAGCAAAAGACATATCAATAAATGAAGCAGATGGAGGCATAAGCAAGGACAAGAAAGGCAGGCTTATAGTAGGTGCAGCAATAGGTATAGTTGGCGATTATAAAGAAAGGGCAGATAAACTTGTTGAGGCTGAAGCAGATTTCATAGTTGTTGATGTAGCAAATGGCTATTTGACAAAGGTTGCTGATGTTGTTAAATATCTGAAAAAGAATTATGGTATAGAAGTTATAGCCGGCAATGTTGCAACTAAAGAAGGAGCAATCAATTTAGCAAGAGCAGGAGCAGATGCTGTAAAAGTTGGGATAGGTCCTGGAGGGGCGTGCCTTACCAGAAGTGTTGCAGGCGTTGGCTATCCTCAGCTTTCAGCAATAATGGAATGCTCGGTTGCTGGTATTAGAATAATAGCAGATGGTGGCATAACAAAATCTGCAGATCTTGCAAAGGCGATTGCTGGGGGTGCAGACGCTGTAATGATAGGTAGCCTACTTTCAGGGACCGATGAAAGTCCTGGTAAGATAGTTGCAAAGGAGAACAAAAATTACAAGATATATAGAGGTATGGCTTCTATAAGTGCTTATGCTGATAAAGTAATGAAGCAAAACGAGCTTTTGGATATAGAGGGCTATACACCTGAAGGCACAGAGATGCTTGTAGAGTACAAAGGAAGCGCTATAAAGATAATAAATAATCTTGTAAATGGCCTTAAATCAGCAATGACTTATGTTAATGCAAAGAACCTAAATGAGTTCAGAAAAAATGTGGAGTTTGTAAGACTTACAGAATCTGGAAAGAAAGAGAGCAAATATGTATAAGTTTTACATTAGGGTTATTTTCTCTATAATAAATTATGGTGGCAATTTTTCTTTGATTTTGTAAAGTAATGCTTTAAATTGTCCGCTACTTAAATTCTTTATAAAAATCAAAGTGCAATTATCTCCAGACCATTCTTTTGCTTCCGTAATGCTATTATTAAGCTGAGATGCAGGCCCTATTACAGCTAAGAAAGAATTATTTTTATATATACAATTGCCTGATAAGCCGTAAGCTATAAAGATGGAAATTACAGGAACCTTATAGGAAGAGCTGAAGTTCATGTAGTTTGCCTGGAGTTGGCCAGCTCCGCCGCTACTTATATATATGGTAGGCGTGGCATTTTTTGATATGTTTTCAAAACTTGCCAAAACCCCATTATAAAGCGCCTCTTGCTCTAAGTTCCCTTTATTGTATGATAAAATGGAAGAATATGCATTGCCGTATAAAAAGAGGACTGCAAATACAAGAAAAGCGCAACTTATTATGGCATATATCTTTAACTCACTTTTCAAGTTTTCATAAACCTCAAAAATCAAATAAGCAGTCGCTATTGACATCGGCATAAGCAAGCTGGTAAAGAATCTGGTCTCTACCTCTATAAAGCTATAGTGGGTAATCGAACTTGTACCTAAGAAATAATAGAAAAACACTGTAATAAAGAATATCGCAATTGGCTCGGCCTTGTCCCTCTTAGCCACAATCAAAGCACTTCCAATCAAAGCAAAAAGAAATGCTGCTCCAACAGTATATGTATATGGACCCATAATATTTTGTAGAGAAATGGGGTTTAGCATATCTAATAATGCTCTAATATTCCACCATAGCGGTGAAGTGCTTAATGCATTTACTGCTCCTCCAAAAGTTAAGAAAGGATGTAATGGGTTGCCTGTATAAAAAAGGAAGATAAATAAATACAAGGAATCAATCATTAAAATGCCTGCTAATGCATAAAGGATTGGCGTTAGCCTATTTCCTTTTGCTCTTTTCTTTGCATTGAAAAGCATTGAGATAAGATAGAAAAAAGCAAGCAAAAGACCGTCTGGCCTGACAAAAAGCCCAAATCCAATTACAACCCCTGAAATAAAATATATTCTTTTGTTTGCCTCCTCTTGTGCTTTTAAAAATAAATAGAATGAAAGTGATACTATCACCCCAAGAAGCAAATCTGGCAGCACTCTATATACATAGGAGGTGGCTAAAGGGGATGTTGCCGTAAAAAACGCAGATAATAAGCCAAAAGAATTGCCTCTTAGCTTTTTGCCTGTAAAGAAAGTCAAAGAAACAAGCGATACATAATATATTATTGTAGGAAGCACTGCAGAAAAATTGTTTATTCCAAAAAGCTTGAAAGAAACGGCAATTGGTATTATTAATCCAATTGAAATCGCAAATGGGCTATAATCAAAGTTGAAATTTCCAGCTAGCATTTGATGAGCATACGTTATGTATGTCACATCATCATATAGTGGATCTATTGTGGAATTAGCTAAGAAGCCAATAGCCATGCCTAAAATTGTTAAGGCAAATAATCCAACATAAGCGTATTTGTCTTGCTTCCTCATAAAATTATTCTATTTGTAAGTTTTATATTTTGATTGCTAGACTATTTCCAGCTTTATCTGTATTGCCTTTCTGCCATTGGGTCATTTTGTAATTCTGATTATAGGTTAATAATTTATTTTTATACTTGGTATTATTTTTGGTTCTATGTTCTTGTCAAAGCTTAGCAGATATGCATCAAGCCCTATAAGGGAAGAGGATTATGAAGCATTTAGGCTTTCAAAAGAAGGGAAAGAAATAATAAAGCTCAGTGCTGGAGATCCTGCAAGATATTTCAAAACACCAAAAAGGATAGTTGATGCTTATATAGAAGCATTGAAATCTAACAAAAACTACTATTCTGATTCTCAAGGAGTTTTTGAGCTTAGGGAAGCGATAGCTAAAAGGCACAAAAAGCTTTTTGGACTAGAGGTAAGCCCAGAAAAAATAGTAATAACTCAAGGCATAAGCGAAGGCATACAATTCCTGAACATGGCTACAATAGACAAAGGGGATAAGGGCATAATAATAAGACCATATTATCCTTCTTATATTCCTTACCTTCAGATCTTTGGAGGTTCCCCTATATTCATAGATGCATCGGAAGAAAATGGTTGGGATATAGACATTAGCTCTTTTTCTAAGAAGATAAAAAATGAGAAAAGGATAAAATATATGATAATAACAAATCCAAACAATCCTGCTGGCTATGTTCTTTCAAGGAAAAAACTTATTGAAATAGTCGATTTTGCAAATGAGCATGATATATTTTTGATAAGCGATGAAATCTATGATGAAATAGTCTTCGAAGGCAAATTCACCAGCTTGTCAGAGGTTGCCAATGGTATGCCTTACATGATACTCAATGGTATGTCAAAAAGTTTTGTTGGGACCGGCTTCAGGCTTGGCTATATGCTCTTGCCAAATGATGATCCTAAAAGCTCCTCCCTTTTGTCAAGGCTTATAGAAATCGCCCAAATGAGGCTTTCTCCAAATACTCCTGCTCAATTCGCTTATGCTGAAGGGCTAAAGGATTTGAGTGCACATATGAGAGAAGTAAAAAGGCTTAGCAATGAGATAAAGGAAAGGGTTTATTTTGCTACAAAAGAGATAAACAAGAGCGAATATATGCATGCCCAAAGACCTCAAGGCTCATTCTATATATTGCCTAAGCTGAATATGGAAAAATTAAAGATAAAAAACGACAAGGAATTTGTATCAAAGCTATTGGAAGAGAAATTTGTGCAGATAACAAGAGGCTCTGGATTTGGAATACCTAATCATATAAGGTTGGTCTCATTGGCTCCAAAAGAGGTTTTGAAAGAGGCAATATCTAGAATAGATGAATTCTGCAATGAGCACAAGGCGTAGCTATTTCTCTATCTCTTCAACAAATGAAGGGTAGATCTTGCTCACCCCTTCTATATTCTTTATCCTTTCGAGTGCATCTGAAGCTTCTTCATTGCTTGTTATAATTCTTGCTATAAGCACAT
>JAGDYD010000042.1:11756-19958 GCA_023256515.1 Microcaldota archaeon | reverse complement strand
ATGTTCTATAAAGCTCTTTTACTACCTTTTCTTTTTTGAGCTTGTTTATCACATCTAGTAAGTTCTCTGGCTTTACCTCCAAGCCCAATATAATTTCTTGCATGCCTATGCGTTTGTATCTTAGCCTGTACTTTTTGTCTACTATTATATTCTCTTCTTCAAGCTTTTTTATGTGGTTCCTTATAGTTGCTATTGATATCTTGTGCTTTTTTGCTATATCCTCTAGCCTTACATCTTTTTCAAGATCCTCTATCAATTCAAGATCATTGGCTTCCATTTTAACCCTTTTATTTTTGAAAAATTAAAATTTATTTTTGTTTTATTTAAATATATTATTAAAAAAGATAAATATTTAAGCATTTATGATAAATAAGAGTATAGGTGATACAATGGAAATTGGAGCAAAAGTACCTGAGTTCTTTGCTAGAACATATTTCCCTAAGGAAGACAAGATAGAGAAAATGAGAGTGCCTGTAGCAGGAAAGTGGAATATAATAACATTCCATCCTGGAGACTTCACATTCGTATGCGCTACAGACATAGAGGCTTTCGGCGCCTTGCAAGAGCAGTTTGAAAAGAACAATGCAGTTGTGCTAGCAGTTAGTACAGACAGCATATTTGCGCACAAGGTTTGGCATCAGACATCTCCAAGGGTTAGCAAAACAAACATACCTCTTGTAGAGGATGCAAATAGAAGCATAACCTCAGCATTTGGCTTCTTGAGCCCAAGCGGGTCTGCAAGGAGGGGAATTGTAATAATAGACCCTGAAGGCAACTTGCAGTATTATGCAGTATTCAACGACGCATTAGGAAAAGATGCAAAGCACATATACAATGCATTCATAGGGCTAAAGAGCATATACGAAGCACCTAAAGTAGAAGGGAAGATGAAAGCAATACCTGCAAACTGGGAGCCAGGCAAGCCTATGCTTGAAGTAGACACAACAAAAGATATAGGCAAGCTTTGATCAATTATTTTTCTTTTCCTATTTTTTCTATTTTCTTCTCTATTTCTATAAGCATGTCTATTATAAATCCTGCTATTATTGATAATATTCCAGTAATGAAGAGCATGAATGCTATAAGCGATCTGCCTATAAGAGTGAAAGAGCCGCTAGTTATGAAAGTGTATATTACATACAATCCAAGTATCAGGCCTGCCAAAACAAATACAAAGCCTATGCCTCCAAAAATTAAAAGGGGGCTGTAATCCCTTGCAAGCCTTATCATCTGGCCAACAACATTTATGCCGTAAAAGAATTTTGATTTTGTAAGCTTAGATGAACCTTCCTTCCTTGGATAGTAGTTTATTGGGACTTCGCTTATCTTGTAACCTTTTTTTGCAAGCTCTATTGCGAATACGCCTGCATGGCCAGCCCTATATGGTTCAACATCTTTTACCGCTTCATAAGCTTCTCTGCTCATCACAAAGAGGCCAACTAGGAAATCGTGTATATTTGTATTGTATAATTTGTTGAATGCAGTTGAAATTACCTTGTTCCCAAACTGCAGGTAAGCATTCATCGCTCCTTCTTTTATATGGTCCATCCTGTTTCCCAAGACCAAATCAGCTTTTCCCTCTTCTATAATTTTTATACCTTTGAATATGCCTTCTACATCATGGGTTCCATCCCCATCTATGCTCGCCAAAATCTCTCCATGAGAATGCTTCAAGCCAAGCATAACAGCTTTTTCTACACCCCTGTCATGCTGCCTAATCACTTTAACTCCTTTTTCTAGAAGCCTCCTTTCATATTCTTCGCTGCTTTTATCAACTATTATTATTTCGACATCCGGGATCCTTTCCCTAAGCTTGTCTATTATTTCGAATACTCCTTCTTCCTCTATTGTAGGTATTACTACGCTTACTTTTGGTTCTTTTTTCCCCTTTTTCATAGACTCACTTAATAATACGCTATTATATTTTAAAAAACTTCTATTCGTTTGCCAAAATGCTTGAAAGCCTCTTCATTATCTTTATTTTTTCCTCTTTTTCTATGTTTGCTTTATCTATTATATAATCCATGCTTTCTATAATAGAATCATAATGTGACCTTCTTATTCTAAAAGGTATGCCATCTTTGCCTCCAACATTGTAAGCATAAAGTGCAGGGTCTCTCATTGCAAGCTCTTTTTGATATATTAAGCTTGCAACTATTGCCAATGATCTTATAGTGCTTCTTCCAACACCTTTTGTAAGGAGGAGCTCCTTGTAGTCTTTTGGATCTATTTCATACGCTCTTCTCAAAGCATCTATTCCCTGCTTGCTTATATCTAGCCTCATTATTATCGCATGCCTCTCAGGATATGCTAACGCATTGCTTTCTTTGAGCTCTTTTAGAGCATCTACAAGCCCATGCCTTGCCCAGTCATTTTTATGATATGTTAAGTCTATGCTCTCCTTCCTGTATTCTGTACTTATTCCAGTATGTGGCTCTTTTGCTAAATCACTTTCTTCAACAAAGCTTGAGTTCCATTGGAATCTTATTGCAATATTTCCTTTATTCTCCATAGCCTGCTGCACGACGCCCCATTTTCCATTCTTTGTAAAAATAAAAGAGTGGTGGTATATTGATATATCATCATAAACCATGCTGCTATCTATCTTTGCAGATAGCCTGCTATACTCAATAAATTTCTCCGCTCCATTTACAGAGAGCTTATCTGCAAGCTCATAAATTTCATTCGGCGTATTTGTTCCTGCCTTGCCCTTGCCTCCTGCTATTGCTATTTCGCTGTTTTCCTTCAATGCTTCTTTAAGTGCTCCTATTGTTACTGTTGTTGTTCCGCTGCTATGCCAATCATAGCCTAGAGCGCATGCCAATGCCTGAAACCAATTTGTATCAGTAAGTCTATCAAGAAGCTCGTCTGCTCCATATTCATCTATTATAGATTCGCATATCCTGCCACCTAATTTTACCATCCTAGAAAAAAGCCATCTTGGCGCTTTGCCACCGTGGAGGGGCAGATATGTAATCTTTCGCATGCTAATATTTTGCTATAAAATAAGATAAGCTTTGCTAAAGCTCATTGAACCCAAACTTGCCGTATGCTGGAGAGAATACAACCTTCTCTATATCCTTTTCTTTGTACTTGTCTGATTTCTCCCTTTCTATCTTTTTAAGAATCTGCACCTCTTTGCTTCCTATTGGTGCTATAATAATACCTCCCACCTTTATCTGTTTCATCACATTTATTGGCAAGGCTGGCATAGCTATTCCATATAATATTTTGTCATATGGGGACATCCTCTCATAGCCACCGCTTCCGTCAGCTATTATTATCTTTATATTATTTATCCAATCAAGCTTTGCTATGTTCTTTTTTGCAAACTCTGCTATGAACATGTCTCCTTCTATAGATACAACCATTCCCTTTTTACCAACGCAATAGCTTATTAGAGAAGAGCTCCAGCCGCTTCCAGTGCCTATCTCAAGAACTTTTTCTCCTTCTTTCAAATCTAGCTCTTCTAGCAATGTGGCCATAATAGATGGTTGTGGTATTGTTGCTCCTTGGATTATTGGGAGAGGTTCATCCAAATAAGCTTTGTCTAAATACTCTTGCTTCACAAACAAGCCTCTTGGCACCATTCTGAATGCTTCTATAACTTTTTTGCTTTTGAGTTTGCCCAAGTCAATTAAATATCTTATAAGCTTTTCGTTCATCTCACTTGAGCTTTCCATAATCAAATTTATAAAGCAAGCTTTTTATCTTTTGAGTATCAAAGCAATTATGTCTTCAAAGAAATAATGCTCTTTCAAAATCTTTTCTATAGAGTAGCCCAAGCTATTTGCTCTTCTTTCTAGCTTTCCAAAGTTGCTTAGAGAGCTTGCAATGAGCAATATTCTACCGTTTTCTTTAAGCCTTTCTTTGCTTTGATCCAAGAACTTTATCGAAACTTCTATTCCCTCTTTGCCCCCATTCCAAGCCCTTTCTAGAATAGGCTTTTTGAAAGAAATGTCGCCCCTCAAATAAGGAGCATTAAATATTATCAAATCAAAATTGCCATCTACCTCTTCAAGCAAATCGCTTTCTATTATATCAACAACTGATCTTATTTTATCTTTGTTCAATTCATAATTCTCTTTTGCAAGCTTTACTGCATGCTTATTTATGTCTGTGAGCACAAGCCTCTTTGCATTAAGCATTTTTGCAGCATAAAGGCCAAGTATGCCTGTGCCAGTGCCTACATCCAATATCTCTATTTCTTTTCCTGAAAAATACGGCTCAAACTCTTTTATAGCCTTTATAGCAAGAAAAGAGTCCTCAGCAGGCTTATAAACAAATTCGCTTTCATTTATTTTTAGCCCCTCAAATTCAAACATTCAAAAACCTTGATTTAAAAAATAAAAAGAAAAAAGAAAACAAAGGGAAAGTATTAGTATTATACTTCTTTTATTGCTGATTTTATTTTTGATAGCGTCGCCTCATCAATATTCTGCATATTGTGGGCTTTTTTGGCGTGTTCTGCTATTTTTTTCATCAATGCTTCTTCTGTCTTGGCCTTTGCTACAAAGTCACACTGCATTCCGATATCCTTGCATGCGAAACTTTTCATAAAGAACCCCATTTGTATATCTTTTTGCCAAGCTATAAAAAACCAGATTATATTTTGAGTAAGCTTTTAATACTTGACACTTTTTAGAAAAGGCTATAAATATGCTCTCTGCGCATTTATAAATGTGGTTGTATGCTTTTTGAAGAGGTTGCCTCTTATTATCAAAAGCTTGAAGCTGTTTCTTCAAGGCTAGAAATGATTGATATACTCACTGAGCTTTTCAAGAAGGCAAAGAAAGAGGAGATGAAGAAGCTTGTATACATGACACAAGGCATATTGAGCCCTCCTTTTGAAGGGGTAGAGATTGGAATGGCTGAGAAGCTTGTAGAAGCTTCCATTGCCACGGCCACTGGCTTCTCAAAAGAAGAAGTAGAAAAAGAGTTCAAGAAGAGGGGCGACTTGGGAGAAGCCGCAGAGTATTTGGTTTCAAAGACAAAGCTCAAAAGGCTTAGCTCAAAGAAATTCGAGCTTAGCGAAGTATTTGATACAATGTACAAAATAGCAACCACTAGCGGGGAAGGGAGCCAGGAAGCCAAGATAAAGATGCTGGCAGAACTTCTTGCAGCCTCTTCGCCTCTTGAAGCAAGGTATATAGTTAGGTTTTCTTTAGGCACCTTAAGGCTGGGTGTTGGAGATGCCACAATACTTGAGGCTCTTTCAAAGCTTGTAACTGGAGAGAGAAAATTCAAGGAGCAATTGGAAAACGCATACAATATATGCAGCGATCTTGGCAAGGTTGCAGAAGCATTGGCAAAAGAAGGCATAAAAGGAATAGAGAACTTTAAGGTGGAGCTGTTTAGTCCTATAAGGCCTGCATTGGCTGAGAGGTTGCCTACGGCAGAAGAAATCTTGGAGAGGATGCACGGAAAATGCGCGGTAGAGAGCAAATATGACGGCTTAAGGGCTCAAGTGCATGTGGATAAAAAGAGCAAAAGGGTCGAGATATTTTCTAGAAGGCTAGAGAGGCTCACTCCAATGTTCCCTGAAATAGCAAAGGCGGCTTTAGAAGAGATAGATGCAGAAAGCGCCATAATAGAAGGAGAAGCAATAGCATATAATGAAGTAACTGGAGAATTCCACCCATTCCAAGAGACAATACAGAGAAAAAGGAAGCATGGAGTAGAGGAAATGAGCCAGGAACTGCCGTTGCATCTATTTGCCTTTGATCTTATGTATCTAGATGGAGAAGGCTACCTAGACAAACCATATCACGAAAGGAGGGAAAAGCTAGAGAAGATAATAAAAAACAAGGGAACAATATTGCTTGCAGATAGGATAATAGCAACATCTCCAAAAGAGCTTGAAAAATACTTCGAAGAGGCTATAGAGAAAGGGCTTGAGGGTATAGTTGCAAAGGAGCTTAATTCAAAATATATAGCTGGTGCAAGAAAGTTTAGCTGGATAAAGATGAAGAGAAGCTATAAAGGAGAACTCTCAGATACTGTTGACCTTGTCATACTTGGCTATTACCTTGGCAAAGGCGTAAGGGCAGAATTCAAGTTTGGTGGCCTGCTTTGCGGCGTATATAATGAGAAAAAAGATGTGTTTGAGACTATAACGAAGATAGGTACAGGCTTCAGCGAAGAACAGATGAAAGAGTTCAAAGAGGTGCTTGACAAGATAAAAGTAAAATCAAAGCCTGCAAGGGTAGTATCAAACATAGAACCTGATTTCTGGGTTGAGCCAAAATATGTTGTTACAGTAAAAGCTGATGAGATAACGAGGTCTCCAACACACACGTGCGGCAAAGAAGGCGATGAATCAGGATACGCGCTTAGATTCCCTAGGATAGTTGGTGGCATAAGAAGCGATAAAAGCCCAGAGGATGCAACAACCACTAAAGAGATAATAGAAATGTTCAAGATGCAAAAGAAAGAAAAGCTTCAGGAGGAAAGCTAATATTTTATTTACTAAGCGCAATTTTTGTTTACAAAAGTAAAATTATTGTAAACATGTAAAATATGTTTTTTCTATTTTTTGATTGAGTTTTGATGTATGTATAATTATGCAAAAATAGTATTTCCACTATTCATTTTTTCTACAAAAGATTTTTAAATTTATATTATAAATCTAATATCAAGGCGATCGGTATGGTAGACTTTGCGAATGAATTTTTGGGTAAGAGCGCGAATGAGCAGGATCTTGGAGCAACTCCTCAAATAAAGATTGTTACAATAGGCGTTGGCGGTGCTGGAAACAACACTGTTAACAGGTTACTTAAAGTTGGAGTAAAGGGCACAGAGCTTGTTGCAATAAACACTGATGCTCAACATTTCAAGATAATTGACGACAGGATAAAAAAGATACTTATCGGAAAAAGCATAACAAGGGGTCTTGGTGCTGGAGGAGACCCTAATGTAGGTGCAAAGGCCGCTGAAGTTGATAGGCAGGCAATAGAAGATGTAGTGGCTGGTGCTCAGCTTGTATTCTTGTGCGCAGGTATGGGCGGCGGCACAGGAACAGGTGCTATACCTGTAGTTGCTCAAATAGCAAAAGAGCAGGGAGCAATAGTAGTAGCTATGGTCACATATCCTTTTGATCTTGAAAGAGTAAGAAAGCTTAAGGCTGAAGAAGGTATACAAAGACTTAGGAAATATGCAGACAGCGTCATAATACTTGACAACAACAGGCTGGTAAAGCTTGTGCCTAACTTGCCTATGCCAGAGGCATTTGCAATGGCAGACGACATATTGGCAAAGGCAATTGGTGGCCTTGTATGGACAATCACACAGCCTAGCTTGATAAATATAGACTTTGCAGATGTTAGAAGCATAATGGGAAGCGGAGATGTGGGCTTCATATCTGTAGGTACGGGAAAAGGAAACGACAAAGTAATGGCCGCAGCAGAGGCTGTGCTAAAGAACAAGCTTCTTGACGTAGATTTCGAAAATGCAAAAGGAGCATTGATACACATATCAGGTGCTTCTGACTTGACATTGGGAGATGCAATAAAAGCTGGAGAGCTTATAACAGAGCGTATGGACCCTAAAGCAAATGTAAAGTGGGGCGCTAGAATAATACCTGGCTATGAAGGGCAAATAGAGATAGTAGCAATAGTAACAGGAGTAAAGGGAGCAAGCATACTGGGTAAGGCAAGTGAAGAGAGAAGGGAGAGCTCATACAGCGATCTAGAAATGATATAATCTCTGTAATTTTCTTTTATTTTTAATTATATTTGAAAGGTGAAAAAAATGAGTGAAAACTATGATTTGTTTACTCCTAGGATCGCTGTCGTAGGAGTTGGTGGCACAGGAACAGGAGCAGCTCCTGTAGTTGCCAGAATAGCCAAAGAGCAAGGAGCAACCGTAATAGCAGCAGTAACGTATCCTTTTGCATTGGAAAGGAGCAGAAGGCAAAAGGCAGAATGGGGAATAGAGCAGCTTACAAAAGAAGTTGATACTGCAATAGTAATAGAAAATGACAGGCTTCTTTCTTATGTGCCTAATCTGCCTATAGAAAAGGCTTTTGCACTTGTAGACAATATAACAGGAAATGCAGTGAAAGGAATAGCAGATACAATAACCTTGCCTAGCTTGATAAACCTTGATTTTGCAGACCTTAGGAATGTTGTAATGAATACAGGCATGGCAGTCATAAATATAGGCTATGGCTCTGGGCCTGACAGAGTAGAAAAAGCAATAACC
>JAGDYD010000042.1:0-11689 GCA_023256515.1 Microcaldota archaeon | reverse complement strand
GTTGCCAGAATTCAACGACCAGATAAGAGTAATGTCAATAATAACAGGCGTAAAAGCCAAATTTGGAACAAAGCCAAAAGAGAATGTTGCTCCCCTTAGAATAGAGGGCATAGAGCAGATATACTAAGCTTTTGTTTTTCTTTTCTTTCAAAGCTGTTTGCTTTTTTGGCAAATAAAGAGTAATATATTTATAGCTTTAGAAATAAAAACGATTAATACGCCTTTTTTGGTGGTCTAATGTCAAATGATATAATATACATACCAGTCAAGGATGTAAAGGAGGGTAGGTTTATACTTATAGACAATGTTCCATGCAAGGTTGTTGACATAGAAACATCAGCTCCTGGCAAGCACGGATCTGCAAAAGTGAGGATAACAGCCATAGGCATATTTGATGGCCAGAAAAGAACATTGCTTAAGCCAAGCAGCGCAGATGTTGAAGCTCCTGTGATAACAAAGAAGCGTGCACAGGTTGTTTCGGTATCAGGCAATATGGCACAGCTCATGGATCTAGAGAGCTATGAAACATATGAGCTGCAGATACCTGAGGAGCTCAAAGAGAGCATAAAGCCAGGTGCTGAGGTTGAGGTTATAGAAAGCATGAACCAGCGTGCAATATCAAGGGTTATAGGTGGTGCATGATGGACAAGCTTGACATAATAGTAAAGAAAGATTTTGAGAATAAATTGCTAGGCAGGCGAGAGATTGCATTCGACCTTATATATGCTGAAAGCACTCCTTCTAGAGAGCGGGTAAAAGAAGAGCTATCTAAGAAGCTAAACCTTGATCCTAAGCTTACAGTCATAGTAAAGATAAACCAGCTATATGGAATACCAAAGAGCGAAGCTTTGGCATACTACTACAAGGATGAAGCTTCAATGAAAGTAGAGCCAAAGTTCAGAATAGAAAGGAGCAAGAAGCAGAAGGAGGGCGCTGGAGCTGAGCAAGGCTCAGAGCAAAAGGCAGCTGATGAAGCAAAATAAATAGGTGTTTAGATGGCCAAAGAAGAAAAGGGCAAAAAAGAATTCAAGCCTTATAAACCGGGCAAGCTATGCCCAAAATGCGGCTCAAGAATGGCTGAGCATGAAGACAGGTATACTTGCGGAAAATGTGGCTATACAGAGTGGAAGAGGCCAAAGCAGGAAGGTGGTAAAACTGCAAAAGGAAACGAAGAGGAGCAAGAGTAAGCAAATACAAGAAAGCAACAAAGCATTCAAACTTGTTTCATACATTATCTTTTACCTAATACTCTTTCTTTTTATTTTTTCAATGTACCTTTATGCTTATTCTTATATAACGCTATCACTGGCAGAGTCACTTACTACCTCTCTTTTTTCACTTCTTCTTCCTTCATTAGCATTTGCTTATTTGGCACATTCAGGCAAGAGTTTTAGCGAATCTCTTTCAGACTTGGGTATATTTCAAAACTTAAGAATTGCTAAAATACTTGGCATAGCTATATTGCTTTTCTTGATGATATTTGTCTTGGAGATATCAATAACTTTGATAAGTACTATAACAAACACTCAAATAGAAACAAATGCATGCTATGCAGTAAATGGCATGCCCTCATGGTTTATACTATTTATTGTTTTGATAGGCCCTATAGATGAAGAGCTTTTCTTCAGGGGCTTTTTGGTAAAGCGCATAGGCATAATTCCAAGCGCACTCCTCTTCGCAATATTGCATGCAGGCTACGGCTCAACATTCGGCATAGATATAATAGCCGCATTCATATTTGGCTTGCTTGCAGGCTACATATTCAAGAAGACAAATTCAATATACCCAACAACAATATCACATATGCTGGTAAATTCTATTGCAGTGCTTGGGTGCATCTGAATGCTTAAGCTTGTGATAGTGAGCCCAAAATATCAAATGAATATTGGCTATATAGCAAGAATCGCAAAGAATTTTGGAATAGAAAAATTGCACATAGTAAAGCCAAGGGCAAACATAAACGGCAAAAAAGCAATAATGTTCTCAAAGCATGCGCACGAGCTTCTTGAGAATGCTGCCATATACAATGACCTCAAAAGTGCAATAAAAGGCTGCGATTTAACGATAGGTACAACAGGCGTAATTAAAAAAGCCAATCCTCGTGTAAGGAAAGTTTATTATGCTGATGAGCTGGGCGATATTGCAAAAAACAAAAACATATGCTTAGTTATAGGCAGGGACGACATAGGCTTAACGCCTGAAGAGCTAGACTTATGCGATGCAGTAGCATATATACCAGCAAACAAAGAATATCCTGTGCTTAACATATCGCATGCTTTGGCAATACTCCTTTTCGTGCTAAGGAAAAATATATACAAAGAAAAGTATCCAAAAGAGAAAGAGTATCATAAAGAAAAAGAGGTCCTGCTCAAGATATTTGAAGATATAGTAAAAAAGAAGAAGAACATAAGAGAGAAGGAGAAGGTAGTAATGATTTTTTCAAAAATAATAAATAGGGCGGATCCCAACATGCATGAGTTGAGGTCCCTTATACTTGCCCTAAAATGAAATTACTTGCTCTCCTTCTTCCTCTTTATTATCTTTACTTTTGCAGGCGTTACTATTACCCTTGTAGAGTCTATTGCAGCTATGTCTCCATTTATCTTCTCTACATATTTCTTTAGGGCAGACAATATATTGTTCCTTGTATTTGGTCTCTTGTTTATCTCCTCCATGTTGAGAAGCAATATGTTCTTCTTGTCAAGCTCGCTCTCTATAAGCTTAACATCGTCTTCTCCCATCACAGCTACTGGCTTTATGTACATATCTGCAGGCTCATTAAGGACGTCAACATCCTCCATCTCTGCAGAGCCCATGTACTCTTCTATGTTTATCTCTTTTGATGCCCCAAATGCTTGGCCAAGTTTGTCAAAAACTCCCATTCATATCACCGGTCGCCGTTATAAACGGTCATATTACATATAAAGGTTAACTTTTATATTCCTTTTCTTTCTTTTTAGAATTGTGAATACATAATTTTCTAATCAATTTGGGAGATTATTTTTTCTGCAATCTCCTTCCCAAAAAGTTTTTCAATTGTTTTTGCTGCTCCCTCTTTCTTTAAATCTGCAACGCTTTTTATGCCGTTATTGTACATAAGCCTTGCCCTTACTCTTCCTACTTGCTCTAATCTTACCAAATCCATCAGCTCTTCCTTTATTCCGTACTTTAGCCTTAGCCTAAGTTCTATTAAATCTATGTTTGGTATATGCATTATTTTTGCAAGCTCTGCAGAAGCATAAGCAAGCCAATCTGCATTTGTGAGCTTTGTATGCAAAGCGCCTGGCGTTGTTGAATATTTTTCTACTATTTCTTGCTCGCTTTTCTCATTTATCCAATCATACAGCATATATGCTGTGCTCAATGATTTCAGAGGATCATACAATCCAAATTCATTCATCTCTCCTTCTATAAACGAGTCTATGAATTCTCTATATCTAAAGAAGCCTTCCTCAGCCTCTTCCACAACTTTTACATATGGCCTCATCTCTATGCTGTTTGTTATCATGAAAAGATTTGCTATTGTATCTCTTTTCTTTTGCAATGTGTCTACGATCCACTTTGCAGAAAGCGGATCTATATAAAGCTCGCTTATTCTCTTGCCTATTCTTGTTGCCTTGTATATACTTCCTGATTTTTCAACAAATCTCCACTCTTCAAATTCAATAAGTATGTCTGATATTATATCCTCTATTTCTCTTATATTGCCATATTGATAGCCATAGAAGCTCTCGCTGAAGAAGTCGACTATAGATTCTTTGCTCCTTAAGAACTCTGTTGCTATAAACGCAAGTATGTGGGTTCTTAATATGGGCATCATGCCAAGAGTTGAATTTATGGGCTCAAGCTCAGCATCTATGTATCTTGTATACAAATCAAATATTTCTCCTTTCGATTTTGCTATAAGCAGAGCCCTCCCCTCTTTGTCATACTTTGGCCTTCCTGCTCTGCCAAAAAGCTGCGTTACTTCGTTTACGCTTAGCTTTTCGCCTCCTTCCATTTCGCTATATCTGCTTGTGTCTCTGACTACTACAGTATGTGCAGGCATATTTATTCCCAAAGAAAGAGTAGTAGTTGAGCACACTACCTTTATCTTTCCATTCCTAAACGAATCTTCTACAATTTTTCTCTGCTCATTTACCAAGCCACTGTGGTGGAAAGCCACCCCCTTCTCTACATTTTTTGCAAGCTTTTCGCATTGTGCAGTGGGCCTGCTTAAAACATTCTTTATCTTATCTGCTATTTTTCTGAGCTCCTCTTTCTCTTCCTCTTTTATATATTCTTCAACTATCTTCCCTATCTTTTCAGCTCCAGCTTCAGCATTTCTTTTTGTAGAATAAAATATTATAGCCTGCTTGCCTCTTTCTAGTGTATCTTCCACTATTCTTATCTCTGCTATTTTGCTCTTTCCAGAAAGCTCTTCCTCTTCATCTCTGTAATAAACTTTTCCATCTAGCACTATTCCTTTTTTAAGCTCTACTGGCCTATAATTGCTTTCAACTATCTTTGCATTTAACCATTCTGCTATCTCTTTTGCATTTCCTACAGTTGCACTTAAAGCAATTATCTGTGCACTTGGAACTATGCGCCTTAGTTTTGTTATCAATATCTCTAGTACAGATCCTCTGCCAGGATCTCCAAGCATATGCACTTCATCGAAGACAAAGCATCCAACCTCTTTAATCCAAGGAGCCCCATGCCTTATAAGACTATCAAGCTTCTCTGTAGATACAAGTATTATATCATATTTTTCAAGCCACATGTCAAGAGAATCAAGATCACCTATAGAGATTGCAATTTTCAAATATGGGTAGGCGCTTTTAAACTCATCATATTTCTCGCTAACAAGAGCCCTCAATGGTGCAACATAAACTGCTTTTTTGCCGTATCTTATTACACTTTCAATGATAGCCATTTCAGCAATAAGTGTTTTGCCGCTTGCTGTCGGGCTTGCAACCAATATGTTGTTCCTTTTCAGTATGCCAGCAGAAACAGCAAGTTCTTGCGGAGGCGTTAATTTATCTATGCCTCTGTTGATGCACGCCTCTATGAATTCGTTTGTTGCAATTCCTTTGAGCTCAGAAATAAGCATAATATCTTGTCTCAAATCATAAATTTATACTATATCATTTTTTCCTTTTCAAGCAATTCTCTTAACTCGCTGAAGTTCTTTACAACATAATCAGCTTTTGGATCCTTAAAGAGATTCTCTCTGTCTATAAGTATTCCTATCGCCCCTATTTTCATAGCAGGCCATGTGTCTGTTTCTCTATCTCCAATTGCCACTCCATTGCTTGGCTTTTCTCCAAGTATTCTAAACGATTCTATGAAAACATCTGGATAAGGCTTTGGCCTTTTAACATCTTCCCCACTCACGAATGAGTCAACATATTTTGTCATTCTGTTCTTTTTCAATATTGTTCTTATCCAATCATCTCTTGAAGAGCTTGCAACGCATATCTTAACATTTTTCTTTTTCAAAAATTTTAGGATTTCAATAGAGTCTGGAAAAGCTTCTACTTTGCGAGAATATCTTTTAATCAAATCTATACTTTCTTCATTTATCCTCTTTTCTAGATCCTTTGAATATACTCCTTCTCCTTTCAATATGCCACTTAAAGGCAAGCCTATGAATCTTCTGATTTCTTTTTTGCTAATCTTTATACCTACTCTTCTAAAAGAATAATACCATATATCTACCCAAATGTTTACAGAATCAACTAGCGTTCCGTCTAAATCGAAAACTGCTGCTTTTATCATAAGCATCAGACTTTGTCTAGCCTTGCCTTTATTTCATCCACTGTCAATTTCGTTGCAAGAAGCGGTATTTTTTCTATTTGTGCTATTTTTATTGCTAGCTTATCTATGTCTTCTAATCCTCTGATCACAACTACTCTTGGCTTTATTGGTGCTACTCTAACTACAACCATTGGTGATCTTCCCGTGCTTACTTGATCAAATATAAATGCACGCTCTGTTGTATTTCCAAAAAGCTTTGGGTATTCGCTTGGTGATATTTCTAATATTACTCTAAGGCTGTCAAGCAAAGTATAGCCGAATAGCTTTATTACATCAAGCGTATTTGGGTTTGCAACTATTTTTGCATCTATGAGCCTTGCAAAATCTACTCCATCTATCGGAGCGCTGAAATCTTTTAGAGTATAATAAGGCCCTTCCTTGTTTTCAGAAGAGCTTAGCTTTGCGAGATTTCTTATCACCTCTCCGCCATGCTGCTTGTCTATCTCAAATATTGCGCTTACAAACCTCTTTATCACCCCAACTCCAGGGCTCATCCTCCTATTCCCTTCATAGTCGCTTATTGTTGATGTTGATATCTTCAAATATTTTGCAAGCTCTACTTGGGATATGCCAAAGAGCTCTCTCCATTTCTTCATAGTACTTCCTGGGGTGTCTGATAAAGCAATCTCTCCTGCTATCCTCTCTTGAAGCTCATCCATTTAATCACATTAAAATTTTTGATTATTAGATTAATAAAGCTTTCGACGAATGTAGATTAGACAATTATGAAATGCTTAGCAGAGGGCCCACGAATTTATTTCATGTAGGATACCACTTATCTATCAATTAAGCTTTTTTTCTTTGCAACCTCTTTTTCTCTTCTGGCTTTTTATTATTGGCATTGTTATTGGAATTGCTTTTATTCCTTTTTAGGATTCCATATATTGCAATTACTAAACCGCCTAGTGTCATTATTGCAGATATACTACTATATATCACAAAAAAGCTATTGTTGTACCCTTTGGCAAAATTCTTTTCTATATAAATTTCATATATGCTAGCTGTTGTATTGCCAAGATTATAAAACAAAAGATAATAAGTGCCATTTTGCATGTTTGCTGTATTATATAATTCCGCTTGGCTTTTATTTAGGTATATGAAATTGCTGAAAACACCATATTTTTTATCTATTATTTCATTAAAAAGCCCAGTTGTATTATATAATATCTTTTGGCTCTTAATCAAACTATAGTTTATGCTCTTGTATGCACTGTAATTGAGTGCATAAAAGTTAATCGGCTCTGTCGAGTTGTATATAAATGCAAAGCCCAAAGATCTGTTGAACTGGAAAGTTCCAACTTCTATGTTGTTTGGCGCAAGCACTACTTCTCTAGAATAATATGATGGAAACTGGAAAATTGATGAAGAAACTTGATAAGCTAAGGCTACGCCTATTATTATCATTACTACTCCAGCATATACAAGCTTTTTATCCATAATTAGCAATTTTCAACTTTAATGCTAAAAAGCTTTCTAAATACTTAATTAGAGCATATTGCTTAGCTTTAAATATTTTTAAATATTATTTTTAATTGGTGCTCATATGGTAAATCTAGTTAAAACAGGAATAGAAGGCTTAGATTCAATTCTTTATGGAGGCATACCAGAATTTAATCAAATAGTTTTGGCTGGCGGTCCAGGATCTGGAAAAACTCTACTTTCGTTTGAATTTTTATATAGGAATGCAAAAATGGGGAATCCTGGAGTTTTCTTTGCTCTTGAAGAAACATCAAAGAAAGTAATAGAAAATGCAAAATCAGCATTTAGCAACTTTGATGACATAGATGAGCTTATAGACAAAGGATTGATAACCATTAACAGCGAAGATCCTTCTGTGCATATACAGCAAAGCGAAGGCTCTTCTTCTTATGAATTTGGCAAAGTGCTTTCAGATATAGAAAGCACGGTTTCATCAGCAAAGGCAAATAGGGTTGTTATAGATTCTATCTCTTTACTTGGACTTCTGGTAAATGACCCGTTGGCTTATAGGAGGTCAATGCTTGCTTTGGTAAGCAACTTAAGGCGCTTGGGCGTTACTTCAATATTGACTGCAGAGCTTAGAACTCCAGAGAGGGACAAACTTGTATTTAAACCAGAGTTCTTCATATTCGATGGCATAATAGTTATGTATCAAGTGGGCAAGGAAGAGAAGAGGAAGCTGGCAATGGAAGTAATAAAGATGCGTGGAAATAACCACAGCTTTGTAACGACTCCATATGAAATAACGCCTAAAGGCTTCAAGATTTATGCTGCTGAAAGCCAATCAGATTTTAGTTATTGATTTTTTGAGGAAGTGAAATGCAGGGCAGCAAAAAAGAAGATATAAACAAAGAAAGGCATGACAAGTTTATCATTTATATTTCAATACTCGCTATCATTTTCTTTTTGGCAATAATATCTACTGCTCTTCAAAATGCTTCTTCTGTACAAAAATGTAAGAATATAGTAATATACCAAAATAAGATTGCTTGTTTTCAAAACCTCGCCTATTCTACCAACAATGCTTCTGTATGCTCTTATATGAATGGGTCAAACGAAGCACTTTGCTATCAGAGCTTAGCCACTAAAACTGGAAATGAAAGCCTATGCAACAATGCAGTTTCATCTTATGCTCCAATAGGCTATTCTTGCATAATTAATTTTGTCAACAATACTGGCAATATATACTTGTGCAACTCATTGCCAGAAGGAGAAAAAGAACTTTGCTACTTTTATGGGGCGATAAATTCAAACAATTACTCTGCCTGTGAATTTGCCGGAGCAAATACAAGCATATGCAGCTCTTCCATAGATTTTTCAAGGGCTTTGCTTTTTATGAATCAAAGCTATTGCAAAGAAGTTTCAAATAATACGAACAGCACTTTTGTTTATTCTGTATTCAAGTACTCTAAAATAAAGCCGAATTCTACAATATCTTTTCTTGGTTCTTCACTGAGCAACATGGGTTATCACTTATCTGCAAGGGACTTTTGCTATATAAATCTGGCTCAGGAGCTATCTAACAGCAGCTACTGCTCATCCCTTGGCTCTTTGGCAGCGCAAGAGCTGTGCTATAGGTCTATTGAGCATAGCTACAATTCTTCGCAAATCAACTATACTTCGCTGCTTCAAGCATGCTCAAGTGCTGGATCATATGCATCTTACTGCAAAAACTTTGTATATATCTCTGAAGCTGTTGCAAAAAAGAATGTGAGCATATGTGAAAGCATAGCTAACAAGACACTTTCATGGACCTGCATAGCAAATATAGCAAGAGCATATAGAAATGAGTCGTATTGCGGCTATATATCAAATCAAACTGCAAATAGTGCATGCATAATAGGTGCTACACAAAATGTATCAAACATGAGCTGAGCTGTTTTTATGGAGCTTCTTGTTTCCTCTGTCAAAAATCTTGCTGACCAAAGCTCCAACTTATATTATCTTATAAGCAAAGATGCCAGCAAACTTTTTGTATTGAAGAGTGAGCTTGTATTAAATCCAGGGGATGAAATAGAGATAGAAGAAGACAAGCTAAAAGAATCGGTCGATTCTGGCATAATAAAAGCCTCTGCTATAAAAAATATAGGTGCATGCAAGAATGTTGATCTGTATTTACAAAATGCAAATAAAAAAGCAAATGAAATGCTCAAATATGAGCCTTTAAGCGGAGTAGAAGAAATAGATAAAATAACTCGTAATATGCTTAAAAAGCTCAAAGATGCTGCCCTTCTTTTCTTGTCAAAGCTTCTGCTTGGCGCGCCGATTGTGGTAAGGTTCCACAATGATTCAGATGGATCATCTGGAGCATACTGCCTTTTCAAGTCTATATCTGGAATGGGCATTGAGCTCAAATCAAGAATTTCATGGCGCATGCATAAAAGTGTCTTTTATTCAAAAGACGATGCGAGCAACGATATTCTTTTCACAAATAATTTTTCTTCAATAACTAAGCCTCTTTTGTTTATAATAGATTTCGGCACAGCTATAGAGAGCAATGAAAGCATAAGCATAGCAAAAGAAAAGCTAGATATAATATGGCTTGACCATCATCCGGTGGTAGAGGGATTTGAAGGAGTTTCACTACCTAATTACATAAACCCTTGGCTTTTTGGTGGAGATTCAGATTATACTGCAGGCTTGCTTGCTTGTACATTTTCAAAGCTTTATTCAAATATAGAAACAAAAGAAATAGAGGGAGCATCGCTTATAGGTGATTACAGCAAATTCGCAAGCAACTATGGCAAAGAGCTTTCAGAAATACTTGAATTGATAACCAGCGATTCAAAGATAATAAACTCTAGAAGCATTACTCCTTATGATATAGAGGGGATAATGTCAAATCAAAGTCTTAAGGCTGAACTTTTGGGCTATGCTAGGCACCACATGAGCGAGGCCCTTGATCTTGCACTGAATTCATTGAAAGTATACAAAGGCAGCAATGCAAATCTTTATTTGCTTGATTTCAAAAATGTAAGAAGCGAAGAATTAAGATACCCATTGCCGGGCCGCTTCGCATCAAAACTTTTGACTAGAATTGAGGAGTTAAACAGTAAGCCTTGCATAGTTGTCTTGCACTTTTCTTCATTTATATCCATAAGGCTTAGCAAGCCTCTTGAGATAAATCTATTAGAAGTAGTAAAAAGAGCAAAAGAAGCTTTCTCAAATATAGATTCTGCAGGAGGCCACAAAAATGCTGCAAGCATAAAATTAAAGAGCGAAAGCTCAAAAAAAGAAATAATAAACTTTATTGTTTCTGAGCTTGGCTTTGGCCCCAGCCATGAGGCCTAATCTCTCTTATCTGTGGTGGATTGAACATTTTGTCAAATAGGGTTGTTTTGTAGTCTACTATCTCTTCCTTTATACCATTTTTTAATGGATGTACTCCATTGTCATTTAATATCTTTATTATCTCATCTAAGCTTATCTTTGGTTGCATGCTCTTGTTTTCTTCGCTTTTTGGATTATAATATAGCTCTATATATTCCTTTTGGAAATGAACTTTGGCTTTTATTATTGCGTCGTTTGTCATTAGCCTATACTGCAATCTTGCTGCATGCGGTATGTCTATTAGCTCAGCTTTTTTAACTTTTATTGTTGCATGCACTATCTTGTCGTATGGTATTATGTTCAAGCTCGTTCCAACACCTCCCCGGCCTGAGCCTTATTTATTGGTAGCTCAAAGAAGTTTATAAGGTTTCCGTATGTTGCTTTGTACTCTTCGCTTGCCTCTAGCTTCTTGACATCTCTTATGTATTTGTCTTTCTGGTAGCTCCAGTTAGGATGCATCTCCTGCCACTTCTGCTGAGGTATACTGTATTGCCTCTGTATCTTATCTCTATATATTTCAGGGAATACATTGAATGTGCAGAATGGAAGTATCTCGCCATCTGGCATTACATAGTGTATGTCACACTTCTCCACCCTGTTTATATCATATGTATACTCATCCTGGAAGTGCATCATGCCCAGGAAGAGCGTCTTTACATGGAAAGCTCCCAGTGATGAGAAGTCGTGCTTCAGCAATATCGATGTCAATAGCTTTATTACATTTACGCTCTTAGGCATCTTCTCCTTGTCAACAAACTTTCTTATGTCTGCTACCGCCTTCAACGCTATAAGCTTCCTCTGCACATTTCCTTTTCCTTCCATTTCGTTTACTGCATTCTGCAGGTGCTCTATGAGCCCTTCTGCATCTATGAACCTTGTTATTGGTATGACTCTATTATCTGTATCCAAGAATAGATATGTTCCTGCTCCGCATGCAAAGTGTATTGACAAGTCATATGTTACTTTGCCGGTAAGAGCCTCTATGAATTTGCTTATACCGCCTACATAAGGCACTGAGAACCAATCCTCTTTTCTTATAACGCCTCCAGTCTGCTGCTCTATGAGCTTTATTGCTCCTGGT
>JAGDYD010000024.1 GCA_023256515.1 Microcaldota archaeon | reverse complement strand
GCGCGGCTATGTAGATGTGCTTTTCTTTGAGAAAGGCGAAAGCAAACATCTTAAAGTCGGAGATATAGTAGTATACTATTCAAAAGGTTTCAACAGGGAGGGCAAGCCAAGTTTTTGGCACAGAGGCCGCTGCTTGCATAGAATAATCGGAATGACGCCTGAGTATGCACTTATCAAAGGCGATAATAGAAATTACATTGAAAAAGTGAAATATAAAGATATACTTGGAGTGGCAGTCCTTAACAACGAAGTGCTCCCATGATACTCCCGTACCTACTATATCCAGCCCTTCGCCCTCGCCCCTGAAGCGTGTAAGGGGCTAAGAGGGCTGGCAAGGCAGGGCGATTACCTTGATATATATTATATTGGGCAAATATTTAAATAGTTAACCTTCCTAAGGGTTAACTGTTAAAATGTTTGAAAAGGTTAACTGTTCTATATAGATATGTGATTGATATGGAAACCCCCACACAAATCCTGAATCTTATAGCAAAAGGATATCTTTCGAAGCAAATTGCAGAAGAACTGAAGGTATCAAAAGCCGCTGTTTCTAAGCGTTTAAGGCATCTCGAAAAGAAAGGATATATTCATATTCAAAAGAAAGGCATTATATTAGAGCTTTCGCTCACTGCGAAAGGCTTGGCTGAGCTCAATTCTGTGGGGGTTTCGCAGGAAGCTCTGCCAAGCCCGCAAGAGCCTCGTCTGGATACACGAAACCCTTCCAAAAAGGTTAACTATGCTCCAGCAGCTCAAAGCAAGCGCCTGCACAATTTAGGTTTGATTTACCAGCTTATAGAGCCTTTGAAGCCCAGCGAGCCGGTGTTGCTGCTTAGCGAACAGAAAGACATAGAGTATACGCCAATCAGCCTAAATCACAATACCCAAGCAGTAATCCACACAACAATAACCGCCAAGCTCACTACAACAAGCCTAATCCTATACGCCCCAGAGCTCTATTACAGCCGGGGCCAGCCCAGCATAGTCGCAGAGGCGCAGGCAAAGCAATTCTTGGATAAGTATGCAGAAGAGCTAGAAGCGCGGCTCAACATAAGGCTGAAGAGGATTAAGAAGGACATGCTTTACTCGGAGCGCATGACAGAAGAGAGCGCTGATGAGCAGCATCCTCTTGCTACAGAAGCTGCCCCAGAGCATAAGATGGTCTTAGCCAGGGCCCCAGATGGCAAGGAGAGGCTTGTGGCAGACAGAAGCAAGCGTTCTTTTGCAGAATTGGAAACAGTATACCACAGAACTGCAGGAGAAGACGCAGACATAATAGACAAGCAGTTTAACGCGATCCTAGATAAGGAAATAAATCTGCTGGACATGGACTTTTATATAAAAAAGATAGCAGACATGCAGGTAAAGCAAGCAGAGCTCCAGGCCCAGCAGGCCCAGGCCAGCTTGGCAACGCAGGATCAGCTCAATTACTATTCCAAGCAAATAGCAGCGCACGCTGCGGCAATAGCAAAGCTCAACATAGTACTCACAAAGCTGGACAGGCTTCTGAGCCAGCGCAAGCTGGATTCCTACTGAACATAGTCGAAAACTTTGCCTAAAGTATTTATAACAAAGCATAATCTTTATATATCTTTCTAAACAATATATAACATAGAAAAGGTGAATAAAATGAAAGCAAAACAAAAAATAATAAAAGATAAAAGAGTGAGAGAACTAATGTACAAAGAGTTTGTATCCCGAGCTAGATTTGTAGCAACTATAAGTCTGATAGCTATGGTCTCTATACTTATTTCATGTGACATTTACCTAGCAAATCAAGCTCCGATAAACCTAGCCCCATTAATAATGCTGTCCACTATTATTGGTGCATTTCTAGTCATAACTGTGGCTAGCGTAGGGGGTTGGTATTTTGCGAAGGAAGAAGAATATTCAAAAATCTTGCAGGTGAAGTAAATGAACAACGAAAAGAGATATACACAAGTTCGCTTGACCAGAAGCGTGTGGCTTCGCCTAAAGCAATACGGCCGCAAAGGCGAAACATTTAGCGACATAATAAATAGGCTTTTAGACGAAGTGGAAAAGGTAAGAAAATGATAACAAAAACCTCAATAAAAGTATTTGAAGGTATCTTTTTGTTTCTTACAATGCTTTCATTACCTATGATGGTTGGTGTATGGAGCCTTTTATCTATTGCTTCGGGATTTATAAGTAAACTAGCATTGCAAAATTTGAAATCACTAATGATTGTTGTATCTATACTACTAGTTATAAGTCTGTTGGTAGGTTGGTGTGATATATATTTAATGAAGAGGAGAATGAGGCGGTAAAATGAAAACAAAAGAGGCAATATGGAACGAAGTATTCATAATGATAGCAATTTCATTCTTCTTTGGCTTTATGACTGCTTTGCAATTGTCCTTCGGCTATCCATTTTCATTATTCGCAATTGTTGATATATTGCTTTACTTTATGCTATTATCTATATTTCTGCTTGATTTGCGTGCAGTGATGGAGAAAATAAAAGGGTGAATTTGTTGTCCTTCAAGCATAAATTAAGGAAATTTATAGCAGTCTATTATAACAACTACTTTATGACTACGAGTAGCAAGGTAAGCACCCCAATAGCGGTAATCGGAAGCCTGATGACTTTCGTTGCAGTATATTTTGGCAAGCAGTATGTTATAGCAGGAGTTCTCGGTTTAATTACTTTAATTGCAGTTGTCTATATTCTAATCGGCAAATATGCTTTATATGGCAAAAGGGGGTTAAGGCAATACGAAACTATGACTTATTGGAAAAGCGACTTTGGTATTAAGCCTTGGGTAGAAAGCTACGAGATGCAGTTGCAAATAGCAAATATGCTTAACGCAATAGCTAAACACTTGGGTATGCAGGAAAGGATAGAGCCGACAGAAGGTTGGAAGGCTATCTATGAATGGCTAAGAAGGATAAACGAAGAAAATAAGTTTAATGAACTGGTAAAAGAGGACTTGCAGAAAAAAGAGATATTAGATTAGGTGTAAAAATGGAACTTGATGATTTATTTGCAAGCGATAAGTATGAAGATGTTTTGAAATTCTATGATAGTTTTACAAATAAAGAAGAATTAATTGCTTGGATGCGAAATAGACCATCTGAAAAAGCAAACATAAAAGTAGTAGAAGGAGATACAAAATGCGTGGTTGTTATTCCAACTAAGGATTTTAATGGCAAATTAGCTAATCATTGCAAAGAGATATATAAAGGGCTTACTATTGTTTTCAATACATCAAGTGGGAAATATTGGAATTATGCAAGAGCAGTAAATCAAGCGTATGAATATGCAATAAAGCACTATAATCCTAAATGGGTAATAGTTAGCAATGATGATATAATAAAAATAGACAATTTGCCTGGGCTTGTTCTTGAGCTTGATAAACATTCGGATAAGGCACTAATTCATATAGAACATAATCATAATAATATATTTTGCATAAGCAAAGAGAGTGTAATAAGGAGATTAGGAATGGCATTAGGTATTATAGACAGCACAAGGCATAAACTATTTAAGAAGTTTGGCGTCAAGTATATTCCAATACCAATAGAAAGAAAGCGTGATTGGTTGTTCTATAATAAAGTTTCAGAACCAATAAGGAATGTTAGGGATATGTTTATAATAAATACCTCTTTCTTTAAGGATAAAATATTCGATGAAGTTTTTATAAATGAAGCAGAAGATGTTGAATTATCATTGCGGGTGAAAGATAATTCAGAATATTTGAAAGATTTCAAAGTATATTGTATGCAAGGCAGTTCATTAGGGAATGATAAGTTAAGGAGACTAAAATCTGTTGCGTCATTAGTTTATCTTCAAGAAAAAATAAAGGGATTAATATGAAATTTTTTTGGAAATTTGTAATAACGACAAGAGCCACATTTGAACGCTTGGCTTTTTACGAAAATGACGCAGGAGTATTAAACGAAACCTTTATACAAGAGCAATACTATTGGCTTGTGCAGAATTTAAAGCCAAATACAGTAGCAATAGATATAGGGGCTAACATAGGGGATAGTGCAATATACTTGGCTATGCAACCTAACATAAAAGAGGTATGGGCTTATGAACCTTATCCGAGCATTTACAAAAGATTACAGGAAAACATAAGCAAAAGCGTAAGAAAAGACAAAATAAAGATATTTAATCAAGCAGTCTCAAAACCGCATTCGGATTATACCTTCCATATATCAAATGAGGGCATAGTGACAGATAGTCCATTAAAGGAAGGCAAAGGGCAAGAGATTAGAGCAATAGGTTTGGATAAAATAATAGAGCAGATAGGCAATAAGGATATAATAATCAAGATGGATTGCGAAGGCGGGGAGTTCTATATTTTAGACAAGGGGCTTGATTTAAGCAAGGTTTATCGTATGCAGATAGAAGTGCATAAAGAATTTGGCAGTGGGGAAGCACTTGCAGATATATTAAAGGGCTATGGCTTTAAAGTAAGAA
>JAGDYD010000034.1 GCA_023256515.1 Microcaldota archaeon | reverse complement strand
AGGCTATCAAGTAATTGGAAATAAAGCCAACTATGGAAATATAGGAATGTATGTAATAAATTCCACGACAAACATATTTGAAAACAACTTTTTGGAGAATATGAACAGATATGGTATAGCCTGCACAGGATTTGCATCTAATGCAACGTCAAGCTTAAATAAAGACTATGGCAACAACATATGCTCTTCAAACTATCAGTGCTTCTGGATGAGTAGCTCAAATCAGTGCCTGCCTTAATTTAGCTTGGCTTAGTATATTTTTATATTTTTAAATAAATATTCTTATGATGCACAAAATAACTATAAAAGAGGTTATAGATGCGCTTAAAGGCTGCATAGATCCAGAGCTCAACATAAATATAGTAGACCTTGGCTTAATATATGGTATAAATATAGATGAAGAAAATAATATCAAGCTCAAAATGACAATGACTAGCCCTATGTGTCCTGTAACAAGCATAATATTGGCAGATGCGCAGCTGAGGCTAGAAAAGCTTGAAGGAGTAAAAGATGTAGATATTGAGCTCGTTTGGGAGCCGTTATGGAGCCCAGATATGATGAGCGATGAGCTCAAATCAAAAATGAGCATTTAATCTGGGCCGAACATTGCTTTTTCATCGCTTCTCTCATAGCTTATTATTTCATTTTCTTTGAACCATATTGCTATTTCACGCTCGGCATCCTTCTTGTCGCTTGAGGCATGCACAACATTCCTTACCGCCCTTCCAGAGACATCTGCAAGAGTATATGAATCGCTTGAAAATGAGCCCCTTATGCTGCCTGCTTCTGCGCTTTTAGGCTCTGTAGAACCGACTAGCTTTCTTACTATGAATATGGCTTCATTTCCTTCTACAACCATTGCAACAACAGGCTTTCCAGAAAGGGATTTAACCAATAAATTCCTTACCCTCTTACCTATCTCTATAGGGCTCTCTGTAACTTTTTTTCCCTCTTTTTCTGCTGAGGCTATACTCTTTTTTCCTACAGATTCAAGCCACTCGTTATCGGCATAGTAATGGTTTTCAACCATTTCCTTGCTTGGCTTAAGCATCTTTATTGCGACTATCTTAAGGCCCGCCTGCTCGAATCTTTTAATTACTTCGCCTATCAATGCCCTATAAACTCCATCTGGCTTTATCAACACAAGAGTCCTTTCCATACAATCCCCGGTAGGTTTAAATTAAGAAAAGTTATATACTTATACAAGCAAAAATTTATAAGCTATCATTCTGGTGCTTATTATGATAAGGCAGCCTATAATAGTGGTAATGGGCCATGTTGACCACGGAAAAACCTCTCTTTTGGACAAGATAAGAAATACAGCTATAGCAAATAAAGAAGCGGGAGGCATAACGCAGCATATAGGTGCAAGCGAGGTTCCAATAAGTGTTATAAATAAAATATGCAGCAAGCTTCTTTCTACATTCAAAGCTAAAATAACAATACCAGGTTTGCTTTTTATAGATACCCCTGGCCATGAAGCCTTTACAAATCTTAGAAAAAGAGGAGGAAGCGTAGCTGATTTGGCTATACTTGTAGTAGACATATCAAAAAATTTTGAACCGCAGACATATGAAGCAATAGAAATACTAAAGCAATACAAAACGCCTTTCATAGTTGCTGCAAACAAAATAGACCTTATAACAGGATGGAGGCCAAATATAAATGAAAGCTTTACAGAAACAATTCAAAAGCAGCAGCCCAACGTAGTAAATGAGCTTGAAAACAGAATTTATGATATAATAGGAAAGCTCAGCGAGCTGGGGTTCAACAGCGAAAGGTTTGATAGGGTAAAGGATTTCAGGAGCGAGGTTGTAATAATACCAGTAAGCGCAAAGACAGGAGAAGGAATACCAGAGCTCTTGCTTTATGCTGCTGGCCTCTCGCAGAAATTCCTTGAAGCAAGACTAAATATAGAGGTAAACGGCCCTGGCAAAGGAAGCATAATAGAAAAGAAAGAGGAAAAAGGGCTCGGCACTACAATAGATGTGATATTGTACAATGGAACATTGAAAGTAAATGATACAATAGCTTTTGCAACAAGCACAGGAATAGCTACATCAAAGATAAAAGCCCTGCTTAAGCCAAAGCCTTTGCAAGAGCTTAGGGAAAGCTCAAGCAAATTTTATTATGTTGACAGCGTGAGCGCGGCATGTGGAGTTAAAATAAGTGGAACTGGTCTTGATGATGCGCTGCCTGGATCATTAGTGATATCTACAGAATACCCAAATTATGAGAATGAGATAAAGGCAGAGATTGCCGACCTTTTTGCAACAGAGAAAAAAGGCATAATACTTAAGGCAGACAGCATAGGCACTTTAGAAGCTGTATCAAAGCTCCTTTCTGGGATAGGCGTAAGCATAAGCAAAAAAGGATTGGGCAACATAACAAAAAGAGATGTTTTAGATGCTTATGCAATGCGGTCTCTAGACCCTTACAGCTCTGTAGTACTTGCTTTTGGAGTAAAGGCAGATGAAGATGCAATAATGGAAGCTGAAGCAACTGGAATAAAGATAATAAATGAGAACATAATATACAAAATAATAGACGAATACAAGGAATGGCTTGAAAGCGAAAAGAAAAAGACAAGAGAGAATGCAGAAAAATCCCTCATATTCCCTGGCATGATAAAAGTGCTACCCAACATGTGCTTCAGAGTTTCGCATCCCGCCATTTTCGGGATAGAGGTTTTAGCTGGAAGAGTAAAGCCTTCTTATTTGCTCATGAATGAAAATGGCAACATTGTAGGAAGAATAAAAGAAATGCAGGATAATGGAATATCTTTGCAAGAGGCAAAGAAAGGAGACAAAGTTGCAATATCAATAGACGATATTACATTTGGGAGGCAGGTAAGAGAAGATGAGATATTATATACGCATGTAAACGATGAGAGCGAAAAGTTGTTTAGGCAGAGATTTAGCGATCTGCTAAATGAAGAAGAGAAAGAGTTGCTAAATAGAATATCAGAGATCAAACAGAAAAGGCAAGCAACGATGTAAAAATCAAAAAACCGAAAAAAAATAAAAAACCGAAAATTATCAAAACCCTTTTTATATTTTTTAGGCCAATTATTATTTGATCTTTATGAGCAGGTTTGGAGAAACCAAAAAGAGAATTATTGAGCTTCTTAATCAAAAGAGCATGACGCTAAGCCAGATTAGCGAAAGGCTCAATTTGGCGCCTTCAACAGTAGCGCAGCATCTGCAGGAATTGGAGCAGTCAGGAGCAATAAAAAGGAGTGGTGAACAGCATTCAAAGAAATGGGTCTACTATGAACTAAATAGAGACCAAGGCGTAAGGTTTTATTCAAGCAACATTGGCAAAGCAAGCCTTGTTGCAGCAATACTGGTATTGGCTTTGGTAAGCATATCTTATGCGCTTTCAATAATGCCACAGAATGTACCAACTTTAAGCATAGGGCCGAACGGTACCATAGGGGCAGGGGCGACAGCGTTTGCAATTTCAGATGATCCTTCTTATTATAATATAACAAGCCTTGACATATTCGTTTCAAAGATTGAAGTGCACAATGAGTTGGGGAAGTGGTATAGCATAAATGTAAATAAAGGTCTTGATCTGGTAGAACTAAAAAACATATCACAAATAATAGCAGCCGCAAATCTTCCTTACGGAACATACAACCAGATAGTGCTTTATGTTGACAAAGCTAATGCAACATTGAATGGAAATTTGGTAAATGTATTTATACCAAGCAAAAAGCTCAGAATAGAGGCATTTTTCAACATAACAAACAGCTCTGCAAACTTTGTAAATATAGATTTCAAGCTTGAGGATTCAATACACATAACAGGCAATGGAGAAGTAATATTGACACCTGTTATAGGCTTCGGCTATTCTCATGAAAATAGTATTAGATTAAGCAAATTTATAGCGAGAGGTGTGAAGCTTAGAAATGAAATTGTATTAGGCATGAATGAAAACGGAGCCATGGTGCCAAATTCAATGCTAGGCTATTGGATAACAGTTAGAGGAAATAGAATAATGCGGACAAATGGAAGTATGGGGGCAATAATAGTAAGGACACCGCACTCAATATTGATACAAAATACAAACATAAGTGCAGAGAACGCTAGCAATGTATCAGTATCTATTGGAAACATTAATGCACGCTGCAAGATAAGAGGCAATATAATATTCTGCTATTTGAATCATGATATAATGCCATCAAATATAAGCAGCATAATAAATGAGCTTAATTTGACAAACAGAAGTATTATAGAGAACAGTAGCTATGAGCTCAATAGGCTAGTAGAATTTTACAAAGGAGCAAACGATTCAATGCTCTATTGCAATACTTCTAGCGACTGCTCTTTGGTGCCTCTAAGCTTGTGCCAAAACAACTTGCCTTACCAGCAAGCTTGCATAAATAATAGCTATTACTCAAGTTACATGGAATATTACAACTACTTCAAAGAGCATATTAAAGTGATGTGCCCAATGTTCATTGTGCTTGGGCATACATCTTGCTCATGCATAGAGCATACTTGTGTAGCTGTATATAAAGGACCTATTGTAATGCCAAAATAAAGCAACAAGCTATTTTTTTTCTTTCTTTCATTAAAAACAGCAATGAGAAGCGAGCTTGATTATTAGGATTTAGTAGTGGTGCGCTCACAAGTCGCCGAAGCTCCCTGTCTACACGCCCACCCTATCAAAGCCATGTACTATGGCCACCCTAAGTGTCTCGTTTC
>JAGDYD010000032.1:29014-37887 GCA_023256515.1 Microcaldota archaeon | reverse complement strand
GTTGTTGTTGATGTGGTTGTTGAAGTTGATGATGTTGTTGTTGAGGTCGAAGTTGTTGTTTGTGTTGTTGTTGAAGTAGATGAGGTTGTTGTTGAGGTTGTTGTTGATGTTGATGATGTAGATGAAGTGGTTGAAGTTGATGAGGTTGTTGATGTGGATGATGTTGTTGATGTGGTTGTTGAGGTTGTTGTTGATGTGGTTGTAGTAGTAGAATAGAAGTTGGCCTGCTCTGTGATTGGGTTGTTTATTACAATTGTTGCTGTTATGCTGTTTCCTGTGTAGCTTCCACTTCCACTGCCAGTCCAATTCCTAAAGAAGTAGCCAGATGCTGCAGCTGCATTTATACTTACGCTATATCCAAGGTTGAACCAGTTGTTGCCACCAACAGGCGGCGTTGTTGAGCCGCCACTGCTTGGATTCGCAATCATCGATAGATAATACTGCAAATTGTAATTTGCAGTTACAGTGCAGTTAGATGTTGCAACAAAAGAGCCGGATTGATTTGATAGGCCGCAGCCTGTTATTGATGCATATACATACCTTGCATTGCCTGCAGTTCCCTGAGGCACAGGCGAATAGAATGCATATGTATGTTTGCTATTTATTGAATATGCAAAGGTAACAGGAAGCTGCGAATAAGTGTATTGTGTTCCATCAACAGAAAGAACTGTTTGGGTTGTGCCACTCATGCTGCTTACTCCAAAAGTGACATATACAGGAGGCACAAATGTTATTGTTGTATTGGCAGATACGTTTGCAAATGTTGCAGTGATCTTAACCCTTCCTGTAGAAAATGACGAAACATATGTTTCTGCATTTCCATTGCTGCCTGTTGTTACAGGATTCATTGAGAACTTTACAGACTGGTTTGCTGTAAAATTTACAGTAGCTCCTGATACAGGATAGCCTAGAAGTTTTACTGTTGCAACAACAGGGTCAGATGCACCATTTGCAGACTGTGTTGCATTTAATACAGAAATAGATATAGACAAAGATGTGCTCGCAAGCAAAGGAGAAGAATGAGTATTGAAATTGCCTATGTATGTTTGAGGCGCAGAAGACGAGCAGCTTGCTGCATTGCCTGAAGGGCAGGGTATTGCACTAAGATAAAGTTTGCCAGAAACAAGTGTGCCAAGGGATATTGCCTTGACAGGAAGAGTAACGTTGCATATTATTGCACCCCCAGGCAAAACGAAGTTTGGAACACAACTACCTTGTATTGTGCCGATGTTGCTTGCATTTATGCTAATCTTTGGATTTAATATAGGATATTGCTGAGTATTTGTAAGGAATAATGCAACTTTTGAAGAAAGTGAATTAGAGCCAAGCACAAGGTCTTGGCAATAGGCGCCATATACAAAAGAGCATGTGCTAGGGGCTATAGCAGAAGGCGCGAATACAAAGAGATAAAGCACAGAGGCAATTATTGCTGCAATTAGTATGGCCCAGCTATATGTGATTAGATATTCTATTATAGATTGGGCCTTCCTAGAATTAGCTTTAGCTCTATAGTGCCCCTGCCTGCGCCTCATCTAAAGACCTGATTAGATAAAAGCAAAATAAATATTTAAATATATCTAGAGTTAGGAGAAAAATGTATTCTAACATATTTTTAGATTATTTCTTTGAGCTCTTTGATGTGCCTTGCTTATTCTCATTTTCTTTTCCCTTTTTGCCCTTGCTTTGATCAGCTTTAGCAGCTTTATCGCCTCCAATAGTGCTGCTAAACCACTTGTCAAAATAGCCTTCTGTAGTCCCTTCACTTACCTCTTCATTTTCCTCGCTAGGCTCTTCTTTAGGCATTATTATCTGAGACTGCTCGCTCTCATTATCTTTATAAGCGCCCCTCGCCTCCCTTACCTCTCTCAATTCGTTCAGCCTTAAAATAGCATAGGCAATAAGAATTATTATTATGCCAGCAAACAGATAGAGCATGTATTTGAAGCCATTTCCTTTTGTAAAGTTTATGCTTAGCAAATGAGAAGGATTGCACAAGCCTATAAGCTTGCTTTCATTAGCCTTGAAACCCTCCACCATACCCAGATATGTTGCAGAGCCGTTTATTGTGCTTAGTATTGGGTAGCTCGAAAGAGTGTGGAGAGAGCTATTTATATAAGTAGCATATTTTGTGCCATTATAGAAAGTGCAGTTGTCAAGCTTTTGCTTATTCATATAATATTGGCTTGTCATATTTGCCAATAAGTACCTGGCTTTTATTATATTATTGACTATTATGCTAGAAGTATTTACAAAATCTTCAAATGATGGGTACATAGAATTTATTGTCTGGTTTGCATATGTTTCATTAAGATAAGCAGCATAGAGCTTTGAAGAGTTTATTTCAGAATAGGCATTTGAGAGATATGCTGAAGCATTGGTTAAATTCTCTTCTATTTTGCTTGAGCACACTTTGTATATTCCGCAGAAATAAGCATATGATGAATTTATTGAGGAGAACCTTGAATATATCTGCCCATAATAGCCCAGCAAGAAAGATTCGCTGCTTGTTATGTTGTGCACAATTGTTACATTTATAGTTTCATTATATGAGATCTGTGGATAAAGGTCTGAAACAAGCTTTATCGGTATGCTTCTGTGCACTATCCCATTGCCCATTATAGGAGGTATTGGATTGATATAAAGATTGCAGATTGCAGAGCCTGCCCATTGTACTACGCATTTGCCGTTTTGATAGGCATTCGTTATTTCAGAAACATTCCAATACTGTATAGGATATGCTGTAAAATTGCCCAGATAAGGGCCAGAGTAAGGAGCAAACAATGAAAAGGTTACTTTTATAGGTGCTGCATCAGGGCACACCAGATAGGTTTGGTTTACCTGTGTGCAATGCCCAGGGCTGAATAAAGCAGAGACGTAGAAAGCATTAGAGCTGTATAAAAGCATCGAAGCAAATAATATTAGCAAGATTCCTTTCATAGAATCATTTTTATGCTTTTAAGATTGTGTTTTTTTATTTATTAACTTTTCTCTTTATTTGTTCATTTGGCCTTTGATAGCTTCTCCATCTCTTTTATGCTTTGCTCTAGCTCATTAGCAATGAGCGGAGCCCACTTGCCATACATTACAAAGCCATGGAGCTTTCCCATTTTTGCAAGCTTTGGAAAGAGACTTTTTTCAAGCATAGATGGCTCTGAAGAAGGTTCTATAAGGCTAAGAGCCTCCTTGCTGAAAATGTAAAAGCCTGTGCTTATGAGCTTGCTTTTTTCAGAATAAGGCTTCTCTACAAAGTCAAGTATCTTGGAGCCCTCAAGCTTTGTAACACCAAAGCCCCTTGTGCTCTCTATAGTAGTCAAAGCTATGGTAACTAAAGCCTTTGTTGCTATATGCTGCTTATACATCTCCTTTGTTGAGAAATCATAAAAGTTATCGCCATTTACTACAAAGAAAGGCTCATTCCCAACAAGCGATTTTGCCATAAGCAATGCGCCTTCTGTACCCTTCCTATGCTCCTCCAATATATAAGTTATCTTTACATTGAATCTGCTTCCGTCTCCAAGATACGATATTATTTCATCCCCTTTTTCCCCTGCAAGTATTATTATATCGTTTGCGCCGTTATTAAGCAGCATATCTATCACATGCTCTATTATAGGCTTGCCGTTGACTTTAACCATAGGCTTTGGCATAGTTGAATTCCCATATCTTATTAATTCGCCCCCTGCAAAAATGACAGCTTTTCTTGGTGCATTTTGATTCAGTGCTGCTTCCAAAAGGCGTTCAATCGCATGAGATCTATTCCTAATATTTATGCCATCTATACTCTTGTCAACTTCTTCTATTATATTTCTCTCAAGGGTTATTGTTAGCCTCTCTTTCATAGCAAACACATGTATGAAAGTTAAAATACAATATATTATTTTTACGCCAAGATTTATAAAATAATATGAAAAAATATTACGTTGTATTACAATTAGAGGGTGTTTGGCTTGGGTGTTGAAAACGCAATAATACTTGCTGGCGGCAAAGGAACAAGGCTAAGGCCTTTGACTTTTGATCTACCAAAGCCTCTAATAAAGGTAAGGGGAAAGCCTTTAGTAGAATATGCTATAGAGGAGCTTGAAAGAAACAACATTAAGAGAATATACCTTTCAATAGGCTACAAGGCAAACAAGATTATAGAATATATAAACCATAGGAGGAAATTTGGAGCACAGATAGATTTTATAATAGAAAGTAAATCACTTGGCACTGGAGGAGCAATAAAGTATGCGCTTAGCCAAATAGAGGGCTATGATGATATTGTAATAGTAAATGCAAATACAATATTCAAAATAAATTTAGAAGATATGTACTTTTACCATAAAAGATCTGGAGCATTGATAACTATAGGTAGTACTGTAGTAGATGACGTTACTGGATTTGGAGTTATAGAAGAAGAAAATGGAAAGATAATAAGCTTTGTTGAAAAGCCAGACCCAAAAAGGGCAAAAACAAATACAATAAACTCAGGAATATACATTTTAAACAAGAAAGCGCTTGAAAAAATGCCAAAAGAAAAGAGCTTCTCTTTAGAAAAGGATTTCTTGGAAAAGATATGCTTGAAAGAGCCAATATATCACTATCCAATAAGCAGATTCATTACTGTAAATGATATAGAGCAATACAAGAAAGCAGAGGAAGCGATGAAAAATTTGCAGGGGGAGAGATTTGAACTCTCGCATCCCCTAAGGGAAACAGGCCCTGAACCTGCCGCGTTTGACCAGGCTCCGCCACCCCTGCATTAGCCGGATGCAGTATTCTTATAAATATGTGGTTATTTATTTTATTCTATGCTTTTAGGCATTATTGGAGCCCCAAATAAAGGAAAAAGTACTTTATTCTCAGCACTTACAATGATAGATGTAGCCATAGCCAATTATCCATTCACAACAATAAAGCCAAATAGAGGCATAGCATATGTTTCAAAGAAGTGCGTTGATTCAGAACTAGGAGTTAAATGCAATCCAAAGAATTCCATATGCTTAAACGGAACTAGATTGATACCAATAGAGATTGTTGATGTTGCAGGTCTTGTGCCAAATGCACATCTTGGTAAAGGCATGGGCAACCAGTTTCTAAATGATTTGATAAGTGCAGATGCTTTTATACAAGTTGTAGACTTAAGCGGAAAAACAGACCAGAATGGGAACCCTTGTGAAAATTGCAACCCTGCTGATGAGGTGAAGATGGTAAAGGACGAGCTCTCTTTTTGGCTTAGGGATATAATAAAAAAGCATTCTTCAAAAATAGAGAAAAGAGCTGATGGTGCAAACGCTCTTGCAGAAATTTTATCAGGCTTCAAGATAAGCGTAGAGGACATAGAGAAGGCTGCAGAAAAGAGCTATTTGAGCTTGTCAAATATAAATTGGAGTGATGAAGATATGCTAAGCTTTTCAAAGAATTTGCTTGAGATAAGCAAGCCCATGGCGGTAGCAGCTAATAAAATAGATATTGCAAAAGAGGGAAGCATTGAAAAACTCAAAAAAGAGCTTCCAGGTACTTTGATTGTTGGCTGTTCTGCTGCGGCTGAATTGACATTAAGGAAGGCTTCTAAAACAAAGATTATAGACTATATTCCTGGCTCTAATGAGTTCAAAATAATTGGCAATCCAAGCAAAGAACAGATGGAGGCTTTAGATTACCTTTCTACATTCATAAAGAAAAATAATGGCACAGGAGTACAAGAACTTATTGATTCTGTTGTATTTAAATTATTGAATATGATAGTAGCTTATCCTGTGGAAGATGAAAACAAATACACTGACCATTATGGCAATATATTGCCAGATGCATTTCTTGTAAAAAATGGCACCAAAGCAATAGAGCTGGCGGAGAAGATACACACAAGCATAGCAAAGAATATGCTTTATGCTATAGATGCAAAAAAGAAGATAAAAGTGCCAAAAGATTATATAATAAAAGACAATGATGTTTTGAAGTTTGTAAGCGCAGCTAGATAGTTATATTACCTTTCTTGAATGCGAAAGTGCTGCAAAAATAATAGAGAGCGCTATCACTATTGCACCCGGTATTGCAAGCCAGTTCATTTCTAAAAAGTTCACCCCAGGGTTTATGCTAGGCAATATGTATAATATCACTTCATAGATTATGAATATTGCTATAAGATATATTATCACAGCATATATGCCATTTATTATGCTGCTTTTTATAGCAACATACAAGCTCTTTGACCTTTTGCCTATCTCTGCACCTATGAATGCACCAACTATTGTTGGCAATATTATAGAACCAGGCATAAAAAGTATGAAATTTGCTATCGACTTTGCTATGCTTTGTATTTGTGTATTTGATATATAGCCTGCATTAACAATAACATTTATTGTCATAGCAGCTACAAGCAAAAGCAACCAGAAGAACATAGGAGCCGCTATGCTTACCTGAAATTCTTCAGACTCTTCTTTTTTCTCTTCTTCATTTTTATTTTCTTTTTCCATTTTAACTACCTTACCAATTCGCTTCCTATTGCAGATCCAAGAGCTGATAGCATAGACACAACTGCCCAAGAGCTTATTGAAATTGGCAGCATGCTAAGAATATTTTGCGCAAAAAAACTCAAAAAACTATGTGAGAGCATAGCTACGCCCAGCTCAAAAACAATAGAGATAAAGCCTATAGAAAATCCAAGCAAAAATCCACTGAAAATTGCATCTGCAAAAGGTCTTTTAGAAATCTTGGCCGTCTTTATTCCGGTCCAGAAGCCAAATGCAAGAGCCAAAGCTATAGAGCCACTTCCTGCAAGGAATAGATATGCTACTTGTGGCGCACCTATTATTGCTATGAAAGAGAATATCACAATGTAAAGAAGCCACATTGAAAAAGGATATTCAAGCGACTTTGAATATTTCATGACCACACATTAAAATTTCAACTTTACTATTTATATTTTTTGCTTATTAGCTTTGAATATTCTTCGATTATAAATTTATTTGATTGATTAATTGGCATTCTTGAGCTTATCCTATTGTATATTTCAAGATTTGTAAGGCTTTTTGAGGCAATAAGTATAGTGTTTAATCTTGATCCTCCATTTACTTTGTAGAGCTTAAAATACTTTGAGAGCTTAACCTTGAAACAAAGGTATTCTATTATTATAGATGGCTTTTTTGCGTAGTTTATAGCCAATATACCCTCATTTTTCAAAGCTTTGTATGCATCTGCTATAAATTCCTCTTTTAAAAACTGCTTTGGTATTCTATCATTCAAATATGCATCCAGTATTATCAAATCATAATAATTTTCTTTGCCTTTAACTACTTTGCTGCCATCTTCCAAATATATCTTGAATTTGCTTAAGTCCATTCCTGTGAAACTTTTTGCATTCTCTATCATGCTTTTGCTTATCTCTGCAACCTCTATAGACAAGCTATTTGAATATAATGAATCAAATTGATACAATATTGTGCCGCCGCCCAATCCTATAATGAGGACTTTTGGATTCTGAAAAAGTAGTGGCAAGGGTATGAAAAAATCCCAATACATATGCGTATACAATGAATTGCTGTCGTATATGGAATAGGTTATACCATTGTACTTTAGCACTTTCCTGCTTTCATTTGTTTCTATACTTATTTTTTCCTTCATTTGAAATACCCTCTCTCTTAAGCAATGATATTTTATTTTTCTTGCCTCCAAAAGAGTAATTGCCTATCTCTCCATTGCTTTTGATTACCCTGTGGCACGGTATTATTATAGGCATAGGATTTTTTGCCAATGCGTTGCCTACTGCCCTATATGCATTTGGCTTGCCTATCCTTTCTGCAATCTGTTTATAAGTAAGAACCTTGCCTCTTGGTATTTTTGAAACTTCTAGCAATACTTTTACCTCAAAATCAGTAAGCTTGTACCTTTTAAGCTCTTTCTCTATTCTTCTTGTTTTAGATACCACGAGAATATAAAAGCTCTAAAAGTATATAAGCCATAGCAAAATCTGCGATAAATGCTAAATCTAAGAATAGCGTATTTAAAAAGAAAGATTTATAAGATATATTTAGAAAATAAATTAATTAAGTGATTATAAATGAAAAAAATAGAGAAAGTACCAGAAAATATTGCGCTTATACCTGATGGGAATAGGAGATGGGCTAGATCTCACAAATTATCTTTTCTCCAAGGCTACAACAAGGGAGTCAAAAAATTTATAGAATTCAGTGAATGGTGCATGCAGTATGGAGTAAAAAGCATAACGGTATGGGCATTGTCTACAGAAAATATAAAAAGGCCAAAGCAGGAAGTTGAGACTTTATTCAATATTTACAGGAGGGCTGCAAGCGACAAAAATATAATAAAAAGGCTTCATGAAACTAAGACAAGATTTGTTGTTGTAGGCAAAAAAGCCCTTTTGCCAAAAGACCTTATAGAGAAGTTGAAGAAAGTAGAGGAGCAGACAAAGAAATACAAAGAAAGGATAATATATATGCTACTTGGATACGGAGGAAGAGACGATATACTATATGCTGTAAACCAGATAGCAAAGGAATCAAAAAAAGGTAGAATAAGAGAAATAGATTATGATTCGTTTAAAAGATACATGATTTCAAAAGATGTGCCAGACATAGATTTTGTCATAAGGACATCTGGCGAAGAAAGGCTTTCTGGATTCATGCCTTGGCAAGCGGGGTATGCTGAACTCTATTTCTGCAAAAAATATTGGCCAGAATTTGAAAAGAAAGATTTAGAAAAAGCACTTATTGAATACAGCAAAAGGGAAAGAAGATTTGGAAGATAGTGTTCGCATGCCAGATGAAAAAAATTTTCTTCTTCACTATTCAAATTACTTTAGCAAAAACGCCCCAAATAATAAAAATGGCCTAATTGCTCTTTTTTCAATAGGCATATTGGCAGGAATGATTTCT
>JAGDYD010000032.1:28564-28812 GCA_023256515.1 Microcaldota archaeon | reverse complement strand
TTCTTCGATAATGCTGGATTATGCGGAAGTTGGCAAGGATTTTTTATATGTTGCAATAAACGGCATGAGCGCTGGCCTCATAGCAATAAGCCTTCCTGCCATATTAAGCTCTGCCTTGATGAAGCTTATAAAAAATAGGCTTTATCTTAGGCATATATTAATGGCTACGATTATTGGAGCAGCAATTTATTCTTTCTTTATAGTAATAGACAGTATAGCGTTCGTATTCTTCAAGAGTATAATAATTG
>JAGDYD010000032.1:22738-28554 GCA_023256515.1 Microcaldota archaeon | reverse complement strand
AATTGCATATATGATAGTGCTTCTTGCCAATGCAAGCTTGTTTGGGTATTGGTTTATAATAAATAGGTTCATGATGGGCAAGAAAAGAGATGCAACAGTTACAGGTGTAATACAGCCAACATTGAATTTCCTTTTCTATGTGCCAATGCAAAAATATTTGATAAATGTTGACCTATCATTTTGGCCATCAATAGCCAAGCTATATGTTGGTATGCTCGTATTCATGCTTGTTGGATATGCATTTTTCTATATGGTAGACAAGCCTGTTAAAAAAGGCTTGAAGATAAGTGGAATAGAGATATTTACTACAATGGTCAGCCAATGGCTATATAATATAGGGAGCCTTGAGATAAGCCTAGGCATAGGCCAAAAAAGAAACATAAAAGTAAGGGCATTAGTAATAAAAGGAAAGAATGGTATAAAGAGCGTTTTTGTTGAACCGGAGATACATTATGGGCCTTTTGCAGGCACCGGCGGAGCTTCTGCAACAGAATATTTGGGCAACATGATAGCAAAAAAGTATGGGGCTGTTCCTTTCATTTTGCACGGAGCAGTAAACATAGAGCTAAATCCAATAAGCACAAACGAGGTTGGAATAATAGGGAGAGAGCTAAGCAAAAATATAGAAACTTTAAGCAAAAAAAGTTTCAGAAATGGAAAAGGTTCAATTGGCTTTGGAAAAGAAGGAAGCTGCAAAGCAGTAGCAATAAATTTGAATTCAGCAAAGGTTATAACGCTTACAAGAGCCCCTTATATAACTGAAGATATCGACTACGATGTTGGAAGGGAGTTTGCTAAGATGGCAGGAAAGAATGCAATAATAATAGATGCGCACAACTCAAGGTTTGAGAGCGCAAACAAAGATGAGCTAAAAGGCGTATACAAAGGAAGTAAATATGTTGAGATGTATAAAAAGGCAATATTGAAAGCAGTAAAAGCAAAAGAAAGCAAGACATTTGAATTTGGCTCTTCATCGTTCAAGCTTTCCAATATAATAAAGGATTCGCAAGACTTGGGCAAAGGATATTCAAGCGTAGGCATTTTCAAGTTCGGCAAAGAGAAGTTTGCGATGATATATTTCGATGCAAACAATATGCTTCCTTCCCTAAGGGAAAAAATAATAGAGCATATAAAGAGCAAGTATCGCATTGATGCTGAGGTTTATACAACAGACACTCATTCTGTGAATTCGCTCGCCAAGCCTTTCACAAATGTCCTTGGCAGAGATACAAGTGCATATAAGCTGATTCCAATAATCGACATAATGATAGAGAATGCTTTGAAAAACATTGAAAAGGTTTCTATCGCCTATACAGAATTCAACATACCAAACTTTACAGTTTGGGGTGAAGATGCAGAAGAAAAAATACTAGAGATTGGAAAATTGATAATTAGAAGGCTCAAGTATGTGATGCCTTTTGTAATAGCTGCTGGATTTGTATTCGCTGCTTGGATAATTTATTTGGCGTGATCAAGGTAGGAATTCTTTGTTTGATATTTTCTCTTTTATGTATTGATCTACAAATGTCAAGCTAGGGCCTTGCAGGGCGTCTTGCTCAAGCTTTTTCTTTGTCTTTATCATGCGCTCTAGCTCATTTACCCACTCCTTATGCTTCTTTATCCACTCATAGTTCAGCATCTCCTGGGCCCTCTTAAGGTCTATGTCGCTAGCCTTTATTGTAAGCTTGTTCAGGAATTCATACCTATCAAGGTCAGATAGAGATACGCCTATGAATTTTGCTTCTGGAGTGGCAACATCATTTCCTATATAAGCAAGATTTATGCTTCCTGTCTTTATGGTCCAGTATATGTACCATCCCCAAGCGTCAGAGTCTGTAAATACATATATAGGCAAGCCCATATCTGCAAGCTTCCTTATCAGCCTTCTTGTACCTCTTGCCGCTTGGCCAACTGGAGTTATCAAAATTGCATTCTCCTTTTTCCAGAAATTGTCTTCATTAAGCCTCTGCCAAAGGGCATCCTTTTCTACAACAAGCACATAATTTGCCTTAACATCTACAAACTCTATGTTATTGTCTACATCGCTTGGTATAGCCCATCCGCTCCTACCCATTTTGCTGCAGTCTATTGTCACCTCTTCGCCCCCAGATTTGTCTATCACTTTCATTTTCCCTGCCAAAACACCTTTCCTGTTTGCATTAAGATTTAAGTCTTCTCTCTTTAGTGAGAGTGCAACCTCAAGATCTTCTATCAATGGATTTGATTCAGACTGTTCGCTGAATATGCTCTCATCTATATCCTCTCCAAGAGAATATTTGAGCTGGTAGAAAAGGCCCCTTATGCTCGTGTGCAAGCCCTCTTTTAAGAACTTATGGCACTTTGCAGCAACAGCCATTGTCTGCATGAACCTCTTCGATTGAGCAACATTTATGAATGTTCTTTCTTCCTGCGCTTTTCCAAGCTTTAGGAATCCGCTCTTTTGGTCGTATATTATATTTGACCTTGTCCTGGCTATTGTAACAAACTTTGGATTTTTTCCATATTTTATGTCTTCTACTATGCTCTTTCCAAGCATCTCTAGCTTTGATTTAGGGTCTAACTCCTGCTTTGGATTATTATTTTGAGAAGCCATAAGATCACTCCTTTGAACCTTTTGATTCTTTTGAAACAGGGTTGCGCTCCTTGGATTGAGTCGATATATAATGCTTCAGCTCCCTAATTATAGTATCCCTTCTAGCGCTCTTTTTCAATGCATATTGCAATACTTCGCCTATATTTGATACAGGTATTATCTTTATTTTCTTTAGCCTATCTTTGTCTATGTATATGTCATATAGGTTGCTTTTTGGTATTATCACACTTTTCATGCCTGCATCTATTGCCGCTTCTATTTTGCTTGTAACGCCCCCAACAGGAAGCACATCGCCCCTCACAGAGAGAGAGCCGGTCATTGCTACTGATTGATCAACAGGTATGCCTTGAAGGGCTGATATAACGCTAACAGCTACAGATATGCTTGCACTGTCGCCTTCAACACCTTCGTATGTCTGCAAGAATTGAACATGTATATCATAGCTTGCAAAATCAACATCAAGATGCTTCTTTATAACTGCGCTTATATTCTTGACTGCCTCTTGCGCTATCTTGCCGAGCTTTCCTGTAGCTATCAGCTTGCCTTCTGATCGTGAGCTTGATGGAGTTACCTCTGCGACTATAGGCACTATTATCCCTGCAGACAAGTATGATGAGCCTATTACTGCCAGTCCATTTACTTTGCCTATTGCAAAGCCGCGCGTGTTGAATACCTTGTAATCTTTCCTGTATTCAAGCGCTTGGTCAACAAACTGAGCCTCTATAGGCCTTGCAAGCTTCTTTGCTGCTATAACATCATTTTTTGTTACAACCTTTGCTCCCCTTTCTATAGCTATATCTCCTGCAGCCCTGACAAGACCACCAAGATCCCTTAATATAAGGGTAAGCCTCTTTTTCCTGCCGCTTCTCCTCCTTGCTTCTTCTATTATTTCCATGCATGCATCATAATCAAAAGGAGGTATTTTACCATCCTTCTTGACTTCTTGGGCTATGAACCTTATTATCTTCTCTTCATTTTCCTTAGTGTCAGGCATGCTTGATTCCATAAATACTTCATAACCATAGCCGCGTATCCTTGACCTCAATGCTGGGTGCATCTTTTGTATGTCCATTATGTTTCCTGCTGCTATTAGCAAGAAATCGCTGGGAACTGGTTCTGTTCTTACCATTGCGCCTGAGCTAAGCTCGCTTTGGCCCGTAATTGGGTACTTCTTTTCCTGCATTGCTGTAAGCAGCTCTTGCTGTGACCTAGGATCCAAGCTTGCTATTTCATCTATAAACAAAACCCCTTTGTTAGCTCTATGTATTGCACCACTCTCTACCCTAAGATGAGCAGGAGTGCCCAAGCCACCACTTTGCAATGGATCATGCTTTACATCTCCAAATAAAGCACCTGCCTTTGCCCCTGTAGCATCGACAAAAGGAGCATGAGTCATGCCGGTATTGTCAACTATAAGCTTAGGTTCATTAGAATCAAAGGCACCAGGAAGCATGCCTACGCGCTTTGTAAGCCCAGATACAAAAAGAGCCACAGAGCCAAACACCAAAATCCCAAGTATCAAGGCTGCTAATACTATTATTTCATAGCCTGAAAAGAAGCCAGATAATGAAAGTGCAAAAAGTATTATTACAAGCACCAGCACTATTCCTGTAACTCTCGAATTTCCCTCGCTCCTCGAATCAAGCCTTTCCTTCATTCTCTCTTTTTGCAATATTTGCCTTCCTTGGCCGTCTCCAAGAGGCTTACCTGGCTCTGGAGGCACAGGATATGTTTTGACAACTTTTATAAGAGGCCTATTTTCATCATTTGGATTTTTATAAACCAAAACATCCTCAAGATCTGTAGCTGGCAAAAGCTCTGCCATTGCTTGGGCTAGCATTGTTTTTCCTGTGCCGGGCTCTCCTATTAGCAAAACATTCCTATGCTGCTTAGCTGCTTTTTTAATTATATTTACTGCCTTCTCCTGACCAATAACCTGGTCTATAAGTTTATCAGGTATTTTAATTTCATCTGTTGTTTTGAACTTCTTCATCAAAATCAAATAATATGACGCTTTAATCTATTTATATCTAATCTTTTGTTTAGAAAAAGTGACTACAAAGAATAGAGGAATAGTGGAAATTTTTTATCAAAAGGGGCAGCGTTTAGAGGGTGGGGAAGATTGTAAAAGAATATGCTCTAAACGCTACTGGGTATTATTCCTCAAGAAAAATTTATAAATCTTTCTAAAAATTGGACGTTGTAAAATAATTTAAGTAAATGAATAATATGTTTGTGCCTATATTCTGCTTAATATGCCGCCAGATGGCGTCAAACCACCTAAGAGCTCTGCCAAAGTTGTCATTGTGAAATAGGTAAGTGCAAGTATAAGGGCAGGATAGAATATTACAGAAATCCAGAAAGAGCCCATGCCAGCTTGTATTGATTTTATCTCTTGAGGTATTGAATTAGGGCCATTTGGAATGGCTCCATTTGTTATTGCTTCACTGCCTTGGGATATGCTGTTTAACTGAGATGTCGCTGCTATAAAATACTGCATAGTGCCTTTGAATGTAAAGAGGAATGCTATTGAGAATAAAGTTGGCAATACAAAGAAGAAGGCAAATGCAGCACCTATAAGCAAACCACCGACAGTCCTAGTTGGAAGCAAGGACCGCAAGAAAACTCCAGGTATTAGAAACACGGGTATCGCAGCATACATAGCAAATAGTATTAGGTAAAATTCTAGATATAGCATCATCAAACCCTCAACAAGCAATGAAGACAAAGCAGTAGCCGGCACTATAAAGTATAATTCTAATGGTATTGACAAATAGTTCAATATTGTGGTTGCGGTTTCAAGTGTATCTATATTGATGTTTATACTAGTATAGAAATATGCAAGCATTGCTGGCTCATAGAGCGCTTTGATCAATGATTGCGTTGCATCTATTGTACTATATATATAGCTAAGGCTTGTATTGAATGGATCAACACCTATGTATAGGCCGGGCAATATGCCAAACAAAAGAGCTGCTATTAGCATGAAGAAAACTACAAAAATAAGGCTTGCACCTGCTTCATAGAATTCTCCAACGCCATAGCTTTTAAGCTTCTTATTACTAGCAATGAGGCCTGCCATGAATATTATCGAAGCTATCATAAAGCTAAAAAGAACAGCCAAAAGAAGCACAGGCTCCCACTGCTTAAATGTATGATAAGCAGCTTGATTTATCTGGCTACAATACCAAGGAGCAATAGAGTTTACGCTGTATTGGCTAAA
>JAGDYD010000032.1:650-22728 GCA_023256515.1 Microcaldota archaeon | reverse complement strand
AAACAATAATTACACCACTTTTAGCAATACCAACATCTTTACAATTAATTTATGAGTTTATTGCAGATTACGATTATTACATTCAGTCAATATCAATACTGCCATCTTCAAATGCTTCAAGTAGTAATGCAAATGGATATCTTCAAATTGGCAATATGCAAATAGGCAACTCTAATGCCTTATTTGGATTAGCAACAATAACATTAAAACAGATGCAAAGATTTTTGCTAAGTTTTTTAATCTCATAAGCAACACTTATACAATTCTTGTCAAAAGATTCATAAAGCTCATTCTTTCTCCAAAAGCCCCAGAAAAATCAAGAACAAATGTATCGACAACTACAAAATTAAGCAGAGGTAGAAGCGCAGATGCAGTTAGCACAAATCCAAACGTATTCACTACATACATTATGTATTTTAAAATTATGGATGTTCCAAAAGTGGCTGAACCTTCTAGAATGCTTATTATAATGCTTTGAAGGTTATCTCCGATAATATTCTGAAAAACATTGCTTTGAAGCGAATAAAATGAATAGTTTATAAAACCATAAGTCAGAGAAACCATAAGAGGATAAACAAAGCCTATGCCAAGAGCAAGAGCTATAAGTGAACCGCCAAAGCTTCTACTTATGCCAAAAATCCTTGCTATAAGACCTATTGAAATGAATATTGCAAAAATAATTGGAGAGGCAGAGATAAGTATGAATTGAATATAATTTATCAAGAAAAGCCATCCAAGAGAATCAGAAGCATACATAGAGAAAGTGGATAAGGGGCCTGCTAGGCTAAAAATAGGAGCTACTCCAAAACCAAGGCCCTGAATGCCGGGCACATTTACCGAAATAGAGAGCTTTACGCCATAATTCAATGCGATAAGCAAAGCAAAAAGGTTATTGTTTGCATTTGCCAGTATTGCATTAGTAAAGTAGTATAGATTGTAAAGTGCATCTTTATATATGTTTGCATCTGAAGGTGCGTTTGGGGCATTAAGATTTAAGTTAGACAGCTGATTGCTAACACCAAAGGTGCATAACCAGGTAGAAAAAGCGCCGAATATCATTATTAGCACTAAAGCGAAGAGAGATTGGTATATTGATATTTTTATATTCTCGCTTATGTCCCTTCTGCCTATAAAACCAGATACAGTATATACAAAAGCCATTACTGTTATTATTAATAGAACAGAAACCATAACTATTGGAAACCATCCCGTATACGGAGAGGTTAAGAAACTGCTTATGCTTTGAACACAACTCTGTAATAATATGTCCAACATTTTATATCAACCTCCTTAGAATGCCACCATCGCTTAATGAAGGCGCGCCCAACAGATCTCCAAATGCCTCTATAAGATCAAAGCATATTATCAAGGATATTAATATACCCAATATGTTTATTCCGCTGACTGCTATGACAGCAGCTGTGGAAGATGCTACTAATGAAAAAGCAGAAGTAGGAGATAAAGGACTAATAGATTCCAATGAGTTTATATTTTCATTTAAGTTAATATACTGATTAAAAATCGAATAACTTATCTTTGGTGAATATGTTTGAGTTATATAAGAAAATGCATAAAGAAGCGCTGGATAGAAGACATAGAACGATATGAACAAGCCCAATAAAGTGCCGCCTATGGGTCTGGTCCATGGGAAAGACCTAAAGAGTATGCCAAGATAAAGAAATATTGGGAAAAGATAGTATATTATAGAAAGCAAGAATACGTTTACAAGTTCTATGCCTGCGATTGCCACTGCCACTGCACCAAGCACACCTATCATTTTAGATAATGAAACATACCAGGCAAGAGGCTGATATGTTATTCCAAATCCATTTGGCATTAGCATAACACTAACTGTCGAAACTAAATTAATAGTAAATAAATTTATACTCATAATTACAATATATGATATTTGGCTTATAGCATCAGAATAGTAAAAAATGCATGTGTTTTTATAGATCGTTGTTAAGCTTGTTGCTCCTTGGGTTGAGGTTGAACTAAATGCAGAAGAGCTAAATTGAGCTAAGCCAGAGATAAGAGAATCTACTGCAAAAATACCACCAGAAATAAATATTATCATTATAAAATTAAGAACATCCTCAAGAATCTCGTTTCTTGAAAATACTTTTAGCGATTCTATCTTAAAGGCAGTACCCACAGCATACAAAACTGCAACTATCGTTAATACAGACATTATTATAAGAAGGGATAAGCTTATAAGCCCTGAGTAAGTTGAAGTGCTTCTTAACGCCGCATAGATATTGGATAAAGAAGAGTACAATTCGCTGCAAGCAGTTGATGCAGGAGATGAGCTTGATGAGCTTTGCGCAAAGGAGAAGCTAGGAAAAATGAGCATTAGAATAACTAAAATGGTGATTATTCTATTCATACAAATCTTCCCAATCCAAGCAAGTTCGTATCACCGCCCATAAGCTGTGATATTCCTTTTATTGCTGCTATCAATATAAGTATATTTATTACTGGCAGTATATAGCCAGTAACACCAATTATTCCATACATATCTGCAAACTGGAATATCAATGAAAGTGCGTTTTGCGGCTGGCAACTTATCGAACTATCAGGTATAGAAGGTATGCCTGAAATATATGTACCGCCAATGCCATAATTAAGAAGATATAAGAGGCCAACGCCTGGGTCGCTAAAGTATAAAGAGGCTAGTAATTCTGAGTTGTATATATTCCCCTTGGCAGGATAGCAGCCATAATAGTTTACAACATTGGTAGCGTTAGGAAATACAAAGAAGTTTATTTTATTAGAGTAATAAGTTACAGGTTCATTATTAAGAGTAAGGCCATTCAAAGATATTATAGGTATGCTACTTGGGCTAGCCCCTATAGGGCTAATGCTTGCGCTGCTCAGAGCAGAATACTCAAAAAGGAAGATTATAGGATAAAGTATCAAAGCACCGATAACTATTCCTATAAGCATGCCTCCCGCTTTTCTTGTAAACATAAATGCTTTAAGTATTATACCAGCAGCAAGGAAATAAGGCCATGCATAAAGAAACATCAGTATTATTAGAAGCTCAGCCAAATAAATTTCAAATATTAAGTAAGCTTGTGTCTCCAAAGGTTTAGAGATGCTTTTAAGCAGAGAATACCCAGCATATGGGGTATAGCTAAGGCTTATACTTAAAGCTCTAGGAGTAAATGGTATTATGCACATAGCACCCAAAAGTGGTGGAGTTGGCGTTTCACTTATGCAATAAGTTGTAGTTGGTTTAAACGTAGCAAGAAAACCTATATAGTCTTCATATTTGTACAGTGCATCTAGATTGTTTGCCATCTGGTTTGTCAAATTTGCAACTACAACATAAGAAGACATGAGACCATAATCCGCAAATAGCGCAATATCGCCACTATTGCCATTTTTTATATCTTGATATACTGTTGTTGTTGCAGAACATATCGTGTTTGTTGGAGATGCAGACACCATGCTATTTACAAATATAAACTGAGAATTGCTTAGCTGATTATTGCAGATTTGGCTTATATTGTTACCTATAGAATTGGTTGCTAAAGAGGTTACACTTGCGCTTCCAAAAAACTCTATTACTGCTATTATTATCACTGCTATTATTGAAGTGCCTATGAGCTGGCCAAACTCATTTACTGCACCTTCTTTGATTTTGCTATTATTTAGTATAACACCACTAGCATAGGTTATGCTCACTATTAGTATACCAAACATTATAGCTATTGTCAAAATAGCTATCCATGACTTGAATACACCATAGCTTGTTATAAAGCTAGGTGAAGCAAAAACTAATGAAGAAAGCATAATAAAGAAAATTATTGAAAGTTTTAGCTCCATAGGCTTTCACCCCTAATCCCAAAGCCTGAATTGAGTGCATTTGTTAAACTCTTGGCAAATGCTGCTGTTATGCCAAGATCTAAAGCCATAAGGAATATGCCTTGGAAGAGGAAGTCTGCAACTTCTTGAGATATGGTGCCTACTGCAGAAGGAGGAAGTAAAGCCTGTTTTGTTGAAACGCCAGAAACAAATGCACTTGAATAAAAGTTTAAAGGCACATTAAATGTGAGCCCAAACATGCTGTACTGAGGATTTAGCGCAAAAATAGAGCTTGGGGGTATATAAGAGGATGTATATGAAACAGGATAGCTAGAATAGTATGGATTGCAAGAGCTTAATGAACCAGTGCAATATGTCCAATTTACTATATAAGAATCCATGACAAATGTTAGAGGAAATATAAAATAAAATGCTATCGCCAGAGCAAGGAAAGAATTTGCTGCTTCCCTAAGCCTCGGTCCAAAAAATGCCAATGAGCGCATAGCTATTGCAACTGGCAATACAACAGTCAGCATTATACCTTTTACTATAAACAAAGATAAAAACATAAGAAATAGCATACCAAAAGTTACTACTACGAATATATTGTAACTCACTATTAAGTCCGCGTAGTTAGTATACACACTATTTATTGCAGGGGATATTGAAATGCTTACTTTAAGTGCACTAGTATCTGCCAAAGGTATTGAGCCTGATAGGAAATAGCTTGCATACTTGGCAATTTCACCTACCACCATAAACTCTATTGAAGTAGAATATATATGTGCAGCCAAATTTATACCATTTACATAGAGCAACTTTGCTATATAAGCTTCTGCTGCTTCAAAAGTGTCCATTCCTGCTATTGAATTTGTAAAATTGCAAGAAAGGGAAGCAAGGCCTGCAATAACTATTATTATGATTAGGCTTATTACAACTTGCGCGATTTCATATCTTGATATGCTTTTGAGCTTTGACATTGTCCTGGGTGGCAATAGGTTTGAAAGCGCATATATTAAGCCAGCTATTGTTAGGAAAGCCAGGACGACAATCATATTTATAGATATCCAATTATACTGGTTAACCCCACCCCCAGCAAAAGAGCATGTATTTACAGATAAAATTAAAAACATAATATCAACCAATCTTTAATCTACCACCCAGGCTTAATCTTATAGTGCCTCCCAATGACTTAGCTATTGAGTCTACCAAAGGATACCATATCATCATATCAAGGACTAAAAGCAAGAGCTGAGCAAAAAGGAACAAGAAGAAAGGAGCAACAGCATTTAGTGCAGGGTATATTGACATTGTATATGGAATATAACTTGCGATGTTTACTGCATAATTAACCAACGAGCCTATAGGATCCAATAATGTGAAGATTATCCCCAAGCTACTGGATAAAGGAGATGACAATTGATTGCTAGGAGAAATGCCTGAAAACATAGTATTAAGCATGTTGCTTATTGGTCCATTTATTAGTATAATCAGCATAGGAAGAACTATCGACAAGCCTACTCCAAAAGCAAAAAGCGTCCCTCCTATGTTCCTTAGGAAAGGAAAAGCCCTAAAAATTATACCCAACGGGACCAAAATCATCATACCGATGAAGATTATTGATTGAATAGTATAATAAAGAAGTATAATAAAAATAGCAATAGGCAGATAAAGGAAATTTATTGTATCGTTAATGAATGACTCGTATTGGCCATTGTTAGGCGTAGATTCTAGCATTGGGTTATTATATATGTTAAATGTGCTTCCAAAAGTAAATGCTCCAACCTCAAACAGAGGCAGGGGTATCCACCAACCCAGCGTTACAGATTTTAGTATGCCTATATTTTGCAGTGTGTTGAATGTATTTAATGCATATTGAGAACCACTTATGTCTGAGTATATATTGCAAAGAGTGCCAGTTGCAGATGTTGATATTGTATTCAATTCACTGTTTATTGCTGAAATGCCGCCAGAAGTTACTGGTGCTTGATTTATAAGCAATAAAGAAATATTTCCCAAAAATACCATTATGCCGATTGCCCCAGCTGCAAGTATTGCTGATTTTGCAATCTCCCAATATTCGTTTTTAAGCCAGCCCTCAAGCTTTGTTCCTGGGACAACCTTTGTTATTACAAAACCTATTGAAACTACCATAAAAGAGAGCATCAATGCTAATGAGATTACAGAAAAAAGAGAATTTAGAGTTATATTTGCTGGCAAACTTGAACTTTGAAGAGGGCATTGTTGAGCATATGCTAATAGCTGGTAAGTCAAAACTGCTAGTATGAAGAATAATAGTATATTCCTGGCGCCCATAATCTCATAATTATTTTAGAATAATAAATTAAATAATTAACGTATAGGCTAATGCTTAAGTATAGGGAACCTCTTCATGTAAGCTTCTGCTTGGAAGATTACAAAATAAGGCAATAAGAAAAGGGAGCTGAAGATGAGCATTATATACCTTGAGTATACTGTGCCGAATACAATTATAAAGAACAAATCTGAAACTGTCAAGACAACAATACCTAGCAAAAGCCATATGATTAAATACTGAGGCTCTCTAAAAACAAGCCTTGCACTATCTTTTATGGCTCTAAAGACCTTTTTATTATCTATTACAATTGCGCTGGGGGCATAGAATATAAAAACAAACATTACAAAGCCAACAATTGAGGTTATAGCCCCGGCATAGCCTGTTGGGTAGCTCACTATATTTACTATGATCAATATTGCAGAATATATTATAAATATTAGGAAAACTTTGCCTGTGTAGTTTTCTATGCTTTCTATCATTGCTCTTGTAATTTTACCATAGGTCCTTTTTGCTTTGACTATGAAAGATATTGCAACAAACGCCAAGCTCAAGAATAGAAGCGAGAAAAAAACAGACACCACTATTACTGCAAGATTAAACATATTTATATTTACAAATGTGCTTGCCGTCCTTAGGAATGTTGAACCCATTGTTATATATGTTGGCACAGGGGCAAGCAGAGGTATTGCAAAAGCTATTACAAAAGGTATTGAGAAAAGAAGCACTAGCTTTATATTCTCAGCATAAGTCTCCAATGAATCATATATTATGCTCGGCATCAATGCACCTTATTTTTTTATAAAGCATCAAAATTTAAATATGCAACCTTTAGCTTGCGCTGATTTTTATTGGAGGCAGATAGTAAACATAGCTACCATTGAATATTACAGCATCTGCATAGAATTGGCCTATATTTTTTGGCAAATCAATAATATAATTTATCTTTTTTATGCCTGAAGAGTTTAGGTATATTATATTTGGATCAACCATGTTTGGCGTTGCATTTTCATTGCTGCCAAGGAGTATATTGCCTTTCATGCCATAAAGGAATATGCTGCCATTGTATATTGCTATGGCTGTAGCAAATCTACTTACATTTGTTTTGTATGCAATGGTAATGTTATAATAAAATGTATTATTTGCTATCGAATAATTTTCAGCTATGCTCTTCATGTAAAAGATATGCTCATATTTGATGTGTTCCAAAGATACAAAAACAATTGCAGCGAGCAACAAAATTGCTATAATGTACAAAAGCCAAGCCTTATTCTTATTAAACAAAACCTTGCCCTTTGCATATTCAAGGCTTATTGAAAGTATTGAAGAGCCTATGAAGAACGAATAATATGTAACTATGCCATGCGAAAGGAAAGCCAATGGTATGAGGCTTGACAAAAAGACAAGCCGTTTCTCGCCTGAATACAAAAAGAAGGCTGCGCCAACGATGATAAATATTATAGACAAAATACCATATGCACCAAGAGGTATTGGGTAGAAAGCAGAGATAAGGTAGCCTGCTAAGCCATAGCTGTCAGGCACTATATAATAGGTTGCTGGAGCCAAAACTTTAGAAAAGAATTGATAAGGGCTGCTTATTATGAAAGGAGCATCTATGATTAGAAAAACCAGGATAGTCAAAGAAAGCTCTTTTATTCCTTGCTTATAGCCAAATTTTTCAAATGTATATAATATTAGGAAAAAAACAGGAACCCAAAGCATTTCTTGTATAGATGCTGCTAATCCCATAAAAAGCCAGCCATATTTTGAACCGGATTTTGAAAATGCAAAGAGCATTATAGAAAGCATCAATGCCTCTATAGTTGAGCTAATAACAAACAGCGCTACAAGTATGCCTATTATCATAATATAGCTTGGTTTCTCTATTTCTTCTTTCTTTGCAAGATAGCCTATGCTCATGAAAAGTATAATTGTAGATATAAGCACTTGCAGCTTTATCGTTTGCTGCATGCCTATATTAAGTATAGAGAAAGGAACTTCAACGAGTGCAAAAAGAGCAGGATAGTCTAGCACACCGATTATGCTGTTTTTTGTTGTCAATGTTGCCCCATAGCGCGAAAGATTGTAAAAAAGCAGGCTTGTATAGTTCTGCTGATATGGGTTATGGAGATTAATAATGGAGTTTGCAGAAAGCATTTGGAGAAACATTTCATCGTCAGGATACCAACTTATTATAATGCCAAAATTATAATATGCTAAAAGGGCAAAAGCAGATAGGAATAGTATTAATGCTATTGCTTTCGAGTGCCTAAATGCCTTTGACTTATACAAGTAGAAACCAAAGAAAATTAAGAAAGAGATAGGCAAGTATAGAAAGAACCATAAAAGGATAGTATTCAATGAGAGCACAATTTTTACAATTCCTATATTATGAGGAAGCAAGAAGAATTGCGCAACAAACAATATGAAAATAAATAAAGCAATTATTTTGCTTTGCTTACTTTTTCCTTTGAAAAAGAAATATGAAAATATTATAAGCAAGAAAAGGCTTGCTGCTGCTAAGAAGTTTAACATCGATATATAAAGATACAAAGGTGGAAGGAAAGCTATATTAAATATCGCAAAAATAGAAACTAGCGTAAACAAATACTTATCATTGTCTTGAATTTTATTTAACATAAATAAGGAAAAGAGAAAAAAATATTTAAATCAGCAACTTACGCTCGATAGGCCGTTTCCAAATCCGACAACCATGTTGACTATAGGCTGTGCTATTATTACAAGTATTACGCCTATTATGCCACCGAGTATCATACCCATAGCCCATCCTTGCAGGTTTCCTCTAAATGACCCTGCAGATGGCAAGAAGTGGGCTATTGCATATAGCACGCCACCTACTAGAAACATAACCAAAGCGAACAAGGCTATTATACCTCTTACTTCGCCAACTAGAGCACAGAATGCAGAGCTTACTGCAGTAAGTTGATCACCGAATACAACGCCGAGGAATGTTGTTGCGAAGAACATGTAGTATATTGCTTTTAACAGGTTTGCATTCATATTTAACACCTTCATTATTTATAAAACAATAGATTTTAAATACCTTTCTTAATTTTTGTACATTTTATCTAATTTTATTTAATTAATAAACAACAAGAACAGCAAAAATAAAAAAGTAAAAATTGCAAAGATTATAAGCCTAGAGAGGCTACTATACCATCAATAATTCCATTTACACCTATACCTCCTGTTGACCTTACTGCTATCCTATGGCTAAGAACAGGCTTCGCAAGGAATTTGATATCTTCTATTGTGACTTCGTTCCTTCCTTCAACAAGAGCCTTTGCTTTTCCGCAAGCCATGAATGCTATATCTGCTCTCGGGCTAGCACCCATGACAACATGTATATCCTTTCTTGTCTCATTTACTATGCTTGTTATATATTTTACAACTTCATCAGGCAGGTTTACCTTCTTAGCCTGCTCCTGCATCTCTAATATATCATTTATGCCAATTATTTTGTTAACTACTATTTTCTCATTCCTCTCTTTTATCCTTATCATCTGAGCCTCTTCCTCCATGCTTGGATAGTCTACATCTATCTTCATTAGAAACCTATCTGCCATCACTTTTGGCAACGGCTCTGTGCCTTCAACCTTAAGAGGATTCTGGGTTGCAAAAGCAGTAAATGGTTTAGGCAGAGGAATATCTGAGCCACCTAGGCTTACTTGTCTCTCCTCCAAAGCCTCTAAGAATGCACTCATTGTTTTTGGCGGTGCTCTGTTGAGCTCATCCAAAAGGAGTATATTTGTAAAGATAGGCCCTTTTTTAACCACAACATTTTTGTTTTCATCAAGATATGTGTAGCCAATTATATCCTTTGGATCTAAATCAGGAGTTCCTTGTATTCTTTTGAAATCTGCATCTATAATAGAGGCAAGAGTCTTTGTCATCGTTGTTTTTGCAACTCCAGGAACTCCTTCCAAAAGAGCATGCCCATTTGCAACAACTGCCAAGAAAAGAAGCTCCATCGTCTCTTTCTTTCCTGCTATATGCTTGCCCATCTCTTCCATTACTTTTAGGTATATAGAATGCGTATCCAAATCGCCCAAACAAGCACCTCAAATCTATAAAAGCCAATAAATCAATAAATACCTTTCTAGCCAAAAGGCAAGAATCTTTTTATACAAAAGGTTTATAAAGCTAAATTAGAAATAGATAATGAGTGGAGGTAATAAGATGATAGGAAAAAGTCAGAGCGAGCCAGAGCCAATCTCTTCTGTAGAGGCTTTAGAGATACTTGAAGATAGGAAGAAGGAAGGTGAATTGGCTTATGAGCAGCAACTTGCATATGAACATGCTAAAAAGTTTGCAAAGCTTAGCAAAGAAAAAGCAGAAAAGCTGGAAAAAGAGCTGCAAGAGTTAGGTATAGGCAAAAAGTTGGCAAAAAAGATAATAGACATTATGCCGATAAATGATTTGCAGCTCAAGCAAGTATTAGTATTTGAAAAAAGGAGCTTTGATGAGCAGACAATTTCGAAGGTAATGGAGACGCTAAACGCATATAGGAAATAGTGTTTTTATGAAGCCAGTAGGTGCTGATAAATGGATGAAAAAAGAGAAGAACTTGAGGAATATGCAATTGTCATTGATTTCTTGCCTACTGGAAAGTCTTTTTCTGCAAATCCTGAACCAATAGCTCAGCTTATTGGCGAGAACAAATTTACACTGCTAGAAGCGATACCAAAGCCAGGTGTTGCCTTAAAGGTAGGTGAAAGGGTTTACATAGGCAAAGGAGAAAGGGACAAGATAGCCCTTATAAAGTCAAGGCTTACATACAATGAGCTTACCGAAGGAGCAAAAAATGAGTTGCCAAATGCCATAGCAAGCATAATAAAGTCAAATGAGAAAAGGTTTGTAGAGATATTCAATACTGCAGGGCCTTTGAATATAAGGGAGCACAAGCTTGAGCTCTTTCCAGGCATAGGCAAGAGGCATTTGAATGCAATACTCGCTGCCAGAGAGGAGAAAAAGTTTGAGAGCTTTGAGGATTTAACTAACAGAGTAAAGCTTCTTCAAGATCCAATAAAGCTTATAGTTGAAAGAGTGATAATTGAGCTCAAAGGTGAAACCAGGTTCTATCTGCTTACGAGGCCTTACCCTCAAAAAAGGCAGATGTAAAATTAAGCTTTTTCAAGGTGCATTTGGGGCACTATTATCTTCCTTTTTGTAGAGCTCGAGACTGGAATCTCAACAACATATGATGAGCCTCTCTTTTCTATTACTGTACCAACCTTGCCCCTATACCTTGGATGAGGTATATTCCTAAAATTGCCTTTCTGCACTATAACTACCTTGTCACCAACATTGAAGTTTTTTATGAGCTTTGTTATACCTAGCTTTGAAGGCTTGTGGTGCCTAGCCAAGTGCCTTGTCCTTCCAACAAACAAACCATGAGATCTTTCAGTCATATTGAACACCAATTAATCAAGCATAAGCTTTTCTTTGATAAACAAGTGTCAATATATCAATCAAATATATATAAATATCTTTACCTCTTTTTATAAGAAAGGATGTGGTTAAATGGCCAAGAAATTGCTTAAGCCAGAATTCAAAGTTGAGAATATTGTAGCTAGCGCAGATTTAGGTGTTGACCTTGATCTTTACAGTATAGCAAAGGCTTCGCCAGATGTTGATTATGAGCCGGAGCAGTTTCCAGGAGCTATATGCAAAATAAGAGACCCAAAGTCTGCTCTTCTTCTTTTCAAAAATGGCAAAATAATATGCACAGGCGCAAAGACTGAAGCTGATATAAGAAGGGCAATAAATCAGGTAATAAAGATAGTAAAAGACCATACGCTTAGCTAAAATTTAGCTTGTTAGCTTTTTCTCTTTATTTTATTCATTGAAATCTTGTATATCGAATATAGCACTAATCCTAAGATTGCTATATAAGCCAATACTGTGGCTAAACTGTTTGCAGAAAGGGCGTAATAGCCAAATAAAACTAGAAGCGTATCCCATATGATTGAGCCCGCCATAGAATATACATAAAACTTTTTTTTGTCCATAAGGGCAAAGCCTGCAGGAAAGTTTATGAGGCCCCTTACAACAGGAAGTAGCCTTGAGATAAATACAACAAATGGTCCATTCTCGTTGAACCATTTTTCGAAAGCTTCAACATCCTCTTTCTTTATCCTAAACAAGCCAAGGTGCTTATATACAACATCTTTGCCCAAAAAATATGCAATATAATAGTTTATAGCCATACCTGCAAAGCTGCTCAAATAAACAAGAGGCAAGGCTATATATAGGCTTATAACCCCTTTTGATGCAAAGTAGCCTGTCAATGGCAATATAACTTCACTAGGCACAGGCATTGAAGCGGCCTCAAGGAGCATTAATACAAATATTGCAATATAGCCATAAGATGAAATAAAGCTGCTTATGGCTGAGTAGGTTAGAGAGAATATGCCTATAATTGAAAAGAGCATAATTCTTTTTTACATTAAAGCTTTATAAAACCAAAACACATTAATTATCGATTCAATGAGAGTAATAAGGTTCAATGACCTTTCAAACATGCTTAAGCTTAGGCCAGATTCATTCGATGATTTATATCTGCTTGCAAGGATAATAAGCCCAGGAGATATAGTAGAGGGCAGGAGCTTCAGAAGGTTTCAGAATGATGAAGGCGAGAAAGGCGAGCAGAGAGAAGTGTTTCTTAAAATAAATGCAGAAAAGATAGAGCTAGACAAAAGCGGAGAAAGGCTTAGAATAACAGGCAAGATTATTAGCGGCAAGCCAGAAGAGCTGGTAAGGATAGGAAGCTACCACACTATTAATATAGGGGCAGGAGATGAAATAGCAATAACAAAGAAGGAGTGGAAGGATTATATTTTGAGAAGGATAAAAGAGGCAGTTGATGATACAAAAAAAGTCAGATTCGGAGCTATTGCACTAGATGATGAGAAAGCAACAGTTGCCAATATACATGGCTATGGTATAGAAATTCTTGCAGAGATATATAGCCACTTGAGCAAAAGAATGAAAGAGCAGGATTATGAAAAAGCGAGAAAAGAGTACTTCAATGAAATAGCAGATTTTATAAGAAACATGAAAGTAGACACAGTCATTGTTGCAGGGCCAGGATTTACAAAAGAGGATTTCAAGAAATATATAGAGAGCAATAGGATAAACCTTGGCAAAAAGCTTATTTTTGTGCCTGCTAGCGATGCAGAAAGGTCAGGGATAAGAGAGGCTATGCAGAGTGAAGAAGTGGCAAAATTCTTAGAGCATGAGCATATCAAAAAAGAGTTTACAATGCTCAACAAGTTCATGCAGGCGTTGCAGCTAGGAAGCGCAGCCTTTGGATTGAAGAAGGTAGAAGAATCGCTAGATAGCTATGAAGCTGGAGCAGTATTGGTAAATGATGATATGCTAAACAAAGAAGAAGTCCAAAAGGTTCTTGAAAAAGCAGACAAGCAGAAAGTAAGGATAGAAATCTTCAATTCTAACGATGAGGCAGGAATGCAGCTTGGCGGCTTAGGAGGCATAGCAAGCATATTCAAAAATGCAATTATTGGGGCAGATTTGTCAGATTAAGTGCTTGCATGCCAAAGCAGTTGCTGGCCCACTCTATCTCAAACTTTGAAGCCCCATTGTTCAATGTTATTGTTGAAGAATATGTTGTTGGGCTTTGAAGCTTCCAAGCGCTGCCCCCAAAGACGCTTATCCAGGCATTGGATGAAGGCTCTTCATAATAAACCTCTTCTGCCCCGGCTGTTTCTATATATACTCCAACGCTTCTGCTTGAAGGAATGTATATTACTGTAGAGGCTATGTCAAGCATAGAATTGTATGGGCTTGTGCAGAGGCTATTCCCATTCAGCAAGCTTGTTGTAGAAGGAAAAGGTGCAAGTTTGAAGCCCAGGGCAGAGCCTGAATATTGCGGAGTAGAAGTATATGCATAGCCGCTTGGATAAGTAGACCAGTAGCCATTGCCAACTATAGACCAATTTGTAGGGATATAAGGATAAGAAGGATAATTTGGCAAAGCAAGATTCTTCGGCCCTGCAGCTTCAACAACAGCAAAGGCCATAGGCCTTTTTATTGAAGCCTCTGTTGTAAAAGAGCCGCTGTATACTACCGGCTCATTGCAGTAACTTCCAAGCTTTGACAACTCATTATTGCATGCATATGCATTTACTTTGTAAAAGCCTTGTATTATGCTGCCAAGGTTATAAACGTTGTTTGAACCGGCTACGCATATAGCATACATGCCTGGATACAAGAAAGTTGGCGAGCAATAGCCTGTATATGAAAAAGATCTCACATTTACGCTTATGTTTGATATTTCTATAGGCATATCTCCAGAGTTTCCAAGGGCAAAGGTAAATATTGAATAGCCGGCTGTCGAATTGGCATAGTAGCTAGCCAAGCTGCATGACAAACCACTAAACGATGAGCAGCTAGAAGGTATTGTATTCCTTGGTATTGATGCAAAGTAAAAGAGCAAGCTTGCCAAAACTCCGAGCATTATGAACAAGAAGCTGTAGGTTGTCAAGAACTCTATTGAAGATTGGGCTTTCATACAAACAAATAAAAATAAGGATGTTAAATTTATATAAAATTATATGGGTCTTATTTTTCCACCAAATAAGAAGCTAGGGCAGAATTTCCTAATAAACAAGAGAGTAGCGGTAGCTGAAGCTGAGCACGCTTATGGCAAAAGTGTTTTGGAGATAGGGCCAGGCTATGGAATATTGACTGAAGAGCTTGCAAAAAGGGCTAAGAGGGTAATATCTGTAGAAAAAGACCATCTCTTGTATTCTTTAGTCTCTTCAAAGCTAAAGAAAAAGAATATTGAATTCATAGAGGGCGACTTCTTTGAGAAAGAGCCAGATATTGAGCTTGAAAAGATAGATATAGTTATATCAAACATACCTTACAACCTCTCTAGCAAAATCATAGAGTGGCTTGCAATAAACAAAAAAGAGGCTGTCCTTTGCATGCAAAAGGAGTTTATAGACCATATGCTTGCAAAAAATGGCAGCAAAAAATATTCAAAGCTCAGCGTTTATGCACAGCTCTCATTTAGCATGACAAGGCTTATGGATGTGCCAAAAGGCAATTTCAGACCAATACCAAAGGTTGACTCTGCAATAATATATATGAAGCCAAAGAGCAATGCACCAAGCAAAGAAGAACTACTTATTATAGGTTTGATTATGCAACATAAAAAGAAGGTTTTGAGGAATGCTATAATAGATTCTGCAAAGCAACTAAAGCTAGAAAAAGACGAAGCAATTTCCCTTGCAGAAAAAATAGAAAAAGGCCAAGAGAGGGTATTCAAAATGAGCCCAGAAGAGCTATTAAAGGTTGCAAATGAAGTTTTAAGCCTTCTTGCTAAAATGAATAGCTAGGCTCCTGTATTTCTTCCATTATTATACTATTTTTAACCTCTTGGCTAAACTTTTCTTCAGCTTTCTTTGAGCCTTCCTTGCCAAGAAGGGCTTTGTAGTGCATAGGCACAAAATAGCTCGCATTTATCATTTTAGTTGCATCTATCGCCTCTTCTATGTCCATTGTATAAGTGCCGCCTATTGGAATCAAAGCAATATCACACTTTACCTGCTTCATCTCTTCTATATTATCAGTATCGCCGGCATGGTATATTCTTTTTCCTTGTATGTTGATTATATAGCCCACCCAATTGCTAGACTTTGGATGGAAGCTCAGCCTTTCCTTTCTAACATTGTAAGCTCTAACAGTTTCAAAATCTATGCCGTTTATGCTATACTTCTTATTTGGCTCAACCAATATGGCATTAAATCCAGAGAGTTTATCTGCAGCTTCCTTAGGGGCCACAATCTTTGTATTTTTGCCTGCTATCTTTTTGATATCGTCAACGCTCAAGTGATCAAAATGAGGGTGTGTTATAAATATTAGCTCTGCTTCGCCAAAGTTCTTAGAGAGCTTAAAAGGGTCTATATATACATTCTTGCCCTCATGATCAAAAATAAAAGATGCATGCCCAATCCATCTAATGAATTCCATGTCCATAAAGACCATTAAAAATTTTCTTTTTAAAAAAATTAATAGTTTTTTCTATTGATAATGTTTAGCAACATATTTTTATATTATTTTAACGCAATTATATTAGAGTGGTATTGTTGAATAGCAAACACTTATTTGCAATATTTTTGGCTATTCTTTTTGTTGCTTCAATAGCATACAGTGCTTCATATTTTCAAAAACAATATAGCAATAGCCCAATAAAAAATACCCAGACTTTAATCCCAAATGAAATGAATAAATATGGTGGTGGAGGTGGCAACAGCGTTTCTTATTGCTCTCCAGGATCTCATGAAGTTACATGCTATTATCAGATTCTTTTTTCCACTTATTATAATATACCAAATTGCAAGCTTTCTGAAACAAGTAGCAATCAATACCCATATTCACCAACAAATTATGTAAATAACTCAAACTCGCAAAACTCTTTATGGCTTTTAACCGCTCCATTTAAACCAAACCAAAACCCTTTAGATAATTCTCTTTTCACCCCAAACCCAAACTCCTATACAGGTGGAGATTCTTGTACATTGAGCACAGATAATGCACCAAGCATTTTGCAATCTGCAATAAACTATTATGTAATAATTACATACTCAGAATCTCAATTTGCACAAGCAAATTTAATAGGCTTCGATGTTGAAAATATAGGAAATCTTTTCATAAACAACTATGGCTATTCGCCTATGGTGGATAATTCAATATCTAATGGATTCCAAACAGAAAGCTATATATATGATGAGATACCGTCTTTCGTGCAGCATGGCATATGGTCATGGGGAGCAGAATTTGCAAATTTTAACAATGTACAAAGCCTATTGCCATATACAGGAGGGTATTCGCTTTCTGGCCTTACATACAATGAAATACTTGCGGATGGGGATTATTGCTTGTATAAGTATGACTATAGCGAAAACACAATATTAGACAGTATAGAAAATTATGTGGTACCTTACAACGAGGTATTGCAAAACAACAATTATAATACCTTTAACACAATGCTCTTGCCTTATATAATCTACAATTTTTCTATTCCTTCTCCTGGTTCTTTGCTTAATCCCAACTATATGAACATGTCTTATGATGTTTTTGGGCCTTGGAATTATTATACTCCAGCAAACTCGATAGACCTTTACCCAATTGATACTGGATCAAGATTCTTTGTAAATTACAATGGTGTTCTTGAAAATAACAATCCAAACAATATACGATGGCCCATGCCTGAACCCAATCCAAACAACATACGATCGCCCACGCTTAAACCGACAAAAAGATTATTTACTTCTTCACTAAATGCCCAAGTAAATGGCCCTATATCTATAGCAGCATCGCCAAATAACTATATATATGTGCTTAACTATTCGCCTTCGCAAGGTTCGTACTATTTGACTATATTAAGGCTTATTCCAAAAGGTTACTATAATAGTTCAAATCTGCAACCAGCAAGTGTAGGAGATGCAAACAGCAAAGATGAATGGTTCAGCAATTGGAACAATTATTGGTCTGAAGTAATAAACTTGCAAAATGAATCAGTTTATGCAGTAAACACAATAAATATTATGAGCTATAATGGAAGCTTCTTAAGCTCTCAAAACTTTCAGCCTTTAAATATATCTGTAGACAATTTTGGAGATGTTTTCATAACTGGAAGCTCCTTAAACTCTCCTATGGGCTCAGCTTTGGCAGAATTTACCAATACAACCAACGGGCCTATCTATGAAGCATATAACTCTTTTTCATTAAGCCCAATGCCAGAAGTGGCCACTTCACCTACAGGTTCAATAACTTTCCTAGCTGGCCAACAGGATGGTGGATATATATATGCAATAAGCACTGCAAATGCGCTAAACTTTTCATTAATAGATAATATAAGCTTGGCTTATTCTTATTACCAAGGAGGAGTACCTCTGGCTTCGCTAAATATTTATCAGTGGCTATCCAATAATGGTCTGTATAACCAATCAATACCTTCAGATGTAATGAGCCATTTTGATAGCAGTAAAGATTTTTTAGATATTCCGAAGTTCCATCATCCTCTTGGGATAGCAGATATTAATGGCTATTTATATGTTCTTGACGAATGGTCTGGTGGTATAGGGGTTTACTACAATAAGCATAACTCAAACGATAATGGAGTATGGTTTAATATATTAGAATTAAGAGTATTTAATTCTACAGGGGCAAATCTGCCATTAAATCCAACCCACTTCAATGATATGTATACACTAAGCAGCTATAGTCAACCATTCTTAGGGAGCGATGTAATTACTGGCATAAATGGCACTTACCCGCCATACGGCTGGATCATTGCTGCAAACATAACAGGCGCAGAATTGACTAACCCATGTCATGGTGCGCTCTATGATATCTCCAACAATGCCCCAAGCATTAATTTCTGTAATTCGGTACTACCAATATGCAACTTCAATCCATATAATCTCAACCCAGCAAACTATGAAAGCGGAAGTTCTACATTTTATTTTGAACATGGAGGAAGCACGCAATCTTTACCTATAAACTATTACAATGGCACATATTATCCTATAGGTCCCCAATTAAGAGCGCTGGCTATCAACATAAGCAGTATCAATGTTTTTTTGTGCTCATCTTCATATGCTGCTGCACAAATGTCTAAGGATGTAAGAATAGGATGGGTTCCACCGTACAACAAGATAGGATTTTCTGTAAATTTCAATGACACAGTAAATATACTTTTCCCAAATTCTACTCCACAGAATCCGCAATATGGGGTGAATCCAAAAAACGGTCTTCCAACAGTTCCTGTAGAAAACCCAAATATATACAAAGAGCTGATATCTACAAGGCTTAATATAGAGAACTATACAAAACTGTTCGGCGGCTTCCCTCCTTACTCATGCTACATAGACCAAAATGCCATTGCTTCAAATTCGGTCTGCTCATATCTGCCAACTTTGAAATACATGAATCCGCCAGTTTATACTGCAACAGATGCATTAAAGTATTTAGAAAGTTTAGGGTCGCCAAGCATTTTGCAGTTGCAAGGCATAGTATATTCAACCTCATCAGGTGGCTTGCCTACTAGCTATAGCATGTGCTCAAACCCGGAAGCTGCGATACCCAACGGAGAAGAATGCGGAAGCTTAAATCCAGGCAGTGTATTGAATAATGCAAATAGCATGCTGCAAAGTCTACCTTCAGCCCAGCAGTCCCTTATGTCGCTTCCAGAATTTGGAGAAAGCATAAACAGCTTGCTTTCTGGGTATATTTTAGTTCCATACAAGTATGAGTACACAATAAACCAGAATTGGTATGACTATACAGTTATTGCTGCTTCGAATCCATCAGAATGTGATTCTAGCCAATTCCCAAGCTCTTCTACTCAAACACAAACAGTATACTCTTATGGAATAGCTTCTGGACGTTCAAACTTCTTCAAATCAAATATTGAAGGGGGCAGTACTTACCTGCAATACCCAAATGGAAGCTACTATATACCACAATTATCAGATTTTGGAGTAATAATACCAAAAGATATATTCTTCAACATTTTGACAGACAGGAACTTTACAAACATATATGTTAATTTGACTGATATTTCAGGCGACTATCAAACAATAATAAATGCTTCAAAAACTGCCAATTTCATAATAAATACATATTCGCAAGGAGGGTATCCAGGCTTTGATACAATATCATCAGTTATTGAGACAAATACAATATATGGGACTGATGCAGCAAATCTGCTAGTTCCTGAAGCAGGATCATTAATGTCAGGCTTGAAAACCGGCATTTACTATATGCAAAATCTTTTAGTATCTGCGGTAAACCTTTTTGATTTGTACAAGCTTGTGAAATACACAGATAACTTAGGGCTTTATATTAACCAATCACCACTTAAACCACAACCTTGGGGTACATGTGGCAATATATGTGGCATGCCTTTCAATGCAAGAGGATATGTTAGATTAATCTATGTACTAAATGACAAATTCAATAATACAATATATATGCCGCTAGATGCAGATATAGCAAATATAACTAGGATAAACTTGCATGTTGAGCCAATAGTATCACCACAAAATGCAAATCAAACAACATTAGTTATATATGGGAATGCAACATATTTTGATGGGGTAAAAGATGTACCATTATCAAATGGCCAAATATATATCTACTTTAACAACAACATAAATTATGCCCAATATAACGCCCTACAAAATCCTGCAAATGCAATACTTTGTGCATTTGCAAATAGCGCAGTCGCAGGCACATGCAATTTGGCAGACCCTGCCTTTACAAGTTTATCATCAAATACAAATGTGATAACATATTACCCACAATATAATTCTATTGGATCTTGCGGCCCAGCACCAACTTCTTTATTCCAAGAACCTAATTATAATTGCAATATATATGGTTCATATGGATTGCCACAAGAATGCAGTCCACTTAACATAAATGGCCAAAATGTACAGCAGTGGTGTGTGCCTGAATTTAAGAATGGAACAGGAACATGCACATCACAGATAGGTTTGATGGACATAGCAACGACAAATTCAATAGGTGGCTTTTATTTCACTACCAATGCATGTGGAATAGGGACAGCCTCTATAACTGCTGAATTTTATGGATTGCCTTATGGACAACCAGAAACAGCAACCCAACCACCACTTTCTGCTTCGGCAACCCCTATAGTTCCTACTTTCAGTAACACACAGACACATACATATACTGAATCAACGTTGCCAGTGACTTTTAGTATATTAGACTTTACATGGTCACCAAACGAGACTGTAGAAAGCCCAGTCTCATTAGGCATTTCTGAGCTTTCCTTTGGCAACATTAGCTATTATTGGATATTCATGCTAATTCTTTTGGTATTATCTGTATTATTTATTGCAAAGATTGCCAAAAGATAGGTATTTATATCAAAAAAGCATTATTAAAATTAATGATAAGTATAATGCTTTCACTTGGCGCAATAAATGCATTCATACCTTTAATAATAATACTTATTCTGATTGTTGCAGCGGCAGGATTGATGCGTGACTATGACATATTTGCAATTCTAGGGCTTTCTACATTCTTAGTAGGTGGGGCTAAAGGCACACTGATTGGCAAAAATGCTGGAAAGATAACTGCTTTTAATAAAACAGATATAGTTATTAAGAAGTATGCTGCCAAATCAAAGACCATAGTAAAAGAAGATGTAACCAAAGCAGGTTCATTTGTAAAGTACCTCAGTGTGGAGATTTTGAGAGCAAAGTCTTTAGGAGTTAATAAAAAAGATATTCTTCGTATGGCATCAAATAATGCTAAGAATAGAGTGCAACTAGACAATATAAATAAAAAAATCAAGAGTTTAGAAAAACTTGATAAAAGTATAAACGACGCTATGAAAACACCATTGTTCTTTAATATACACAACTTATCACAAAAAGCAGTCGATAATAAATATAAGAATATTAAAGATCCGGTTGCATTGGCAAAGGAGTTACAAAAAAACAATTACAGAGTAGATAAGGAGAATCTCCTTGTTGAAAAACTAAAGTTTGATTCAAAGTACCTTGAGCTAAAGCAACATAGAGATAATATAGAAAAATTGACCAATACGCTTCTTACAACAGTTGACAAAACAGAAAGAAAAGAAATAAATAAGCAAATAGCTGAGGAAAGAAAGAACTTTAACAAGACATTGAAAGATTTAACAGATTCAGCAGATATGATTTATAAAATAGCACACCGCGATATACAAAAAAGGGCCTACGAGGGATTAAAAATGTATTTTAAACGAAGATCAACGTCTGAAGTGGCAAAGAAGATGACAGAAGGCGCAGATACATCCTTCTTGAGCTCAATCTCTTATTCTAACGAAAGGCACTTAGAGTCATTAAAGTATAGACATGGATATATAGAAGCAGTAAATAAACTGCA
>JAGDYD010000032.1:0-640 GCA_023256515.1 Microcaldota archaeon | reverse complement strand
AAATAAGCAAATAGCTGGAGAAAGGGCCAAATTTAACGAGTCATTGAAAGATTTAACAGATTCAGCAGATAGGGTTTATAAAATAGCACACGACGACATAAAAGAAAGGGCCCACCGTGGATTAAAAGCGTCTAAACTAATAATAACAAAAACGTTTGAAGCGTCACAGAAGATGACAGAAGGCGCAGATACCTCCTTCTTGAGCTCAACCTCTTATTCTGGCAAAAGGCACTTAGAGTCACTAAAATATAGACACGGATATGCAGAAGCAGTAAATAAACTGCACGAATTGAAAAACACAATAAACAAAGTTAAGCAAGCTTAATTATAAAAAACAAAAACAAAAATAATTACTCCTCATCTTCATCTTCTATATCTTCCTCTTCATCTTCTTCATCCCATTCTTCCTCTTCATCTTCTTCATCGTCTTCTTCCCAATCATCTTCATCTTTTGCCATATTAACACCGTTTGCTTTTGAAATTGAATAAGAAAATATATATAAATTTATCTTAAAATTGATTTTCTTATTGTTTAATGCGTTACTTCTGATAAATTTATATTTGTTAATCATTTAATTATTTCAAGGGCTCGTGGCTCAGTAGCAGAGCGTCCGCTTCGCAAGCGGAAGGTCGCGGGTGC
>JAGDYD010000033.1 GCA_023256515.1 Microcaldota archaeon | reverse complement strand
ATGAAAGAGTGGTAATCAGCCAAGAATATGCTTGTATCAACTCCAGCCCTTTGCAAATCTGCAACCTTTTCCATGCATATTATTCCAGTGCCTAAATGCACCATGCCTGAGATTTCGAAGCCAATATAATGATTTAGCTTTACCCCATTTTCTATATATTCCTTAAGCCTGTCCCTTGTAAGTATTTCTTCTGTAGGACTTTTCTCGATAAGCTCAAGCTTAGTTAAGGCATCGCTCATAGAAATCAGATTAAATTTGTTATTAATCCTTAAAAAGCTATTCTATAAGCTAGCAATTAATCTGCATAATAAAAGAAAAAAGAGAAAATTAGACGTATTGCTTTGCAAACTCTGTTATGTAAGGTATTGGTACATCTTCATTTATTGAAGCCTTGTAGCCTATGTATAAGCCGTATATCCAGATAAGTATATTTATTATGCCTACAAAAGGTATGAAGGCTAGCACTATCATTATTACTCCAAGAATAATAGCCTGTATTGAATGCTGCTTCTTTCTTTTGTCTTCGCCAGATATTATGTAGAAGATTATACCAGTAATCCATGTCAGGAAGTATATAGCTATGTAGCTAAAGTCATTTGCTGCACTACTCTTTCCAGAAACATTTCCTTTTTTAGGGTCCATAACAATCAGATTAAATACGCATTCCAATTTAAAAATCTTTTCAATATATCTTCTCCCACATCTTTTTTGCGAGGTTGCCTGTATACATCATTTTCTTAAGATCTTTATCAGCAGCCTCTTTTTTCTTCTTGTGCTCCTCTATAAACTTTGATAGCTTTTCTATTGTAATTTGCTTTAGTTCGCCTGTCAGCAGCTTGCCTGAAATGTAATCTTGCCTTATCTCTTCTAGCTTTTTGTCATCCTCTTCAAGGAAGTAGCTTAGCCACTGGTAAGAAACATCTACATCTGGATTTCCCCCAAGCTTTCTTTGAAGCTCTACTGTTGATTGGCCACCTGAGAATGCATATTTCATTATTTTTTTCTTAATTGCTTCTTCATCGTCATCAAGCAAAATGGCAGTATTTGGATCTGATGAACTCATCTTCCCTGTTGGACCTGTAAGAGGAGAAAGGAACTTCATGTGTATTGCAGCAGCTTTGTAGTAGCCCATGCCTTCTGCAATGTCTCTTTGGGCCCTCCAATAAGGATCTTGGTCTATTGCTGCTGGTATTAGGCATCTAGCCTTTTCAAACATTGTAGGGGCAATCTCGATTGATGGGAAATGTATCATACCTATATTTGTCTCATTGTTAAATCCAAAGATTGCCTTTACTGTTGAAAAGTTTATCTTTTTTGCAATCTTCATGACCAATCCATACATGTTCCTTATGTATTCGCTGTCTAAAAAGATGAATGTTTTGTCAGGATCAAAACCAACTGCTGCTATATCCAACATGTTGTCTCTTGCTATACTACTTATCTCATCAAAACTTTTCTCTTTGATGTAGAACTTTTCGTCATCTGTTATTTGTATGTAAAGATTTACTCCAAACTTTTCCTGCAACCATTTTGTAAAGTAGAAGGGCAAAAGATGGCCTATGTGCATTTTGCCTGACGGGCCTCTGCCCGTATATAGAAAAAATTTCTTGCCACTTTCGTAATCGTTTAGAACAGCATCAAGATCCCTATGTGAAAAAGCAATATCACGCCTAAAAAAGAGGTGCAGATCGCCTGTTATCGATTTTATCCTATCGATAAGTGGCTTGTCTATTCTACTTGTGCCAAATTTTTCTATAAGTTTGTCATAATCTATCTTGCCTTTTACTTCCCAAGGGGTAACGACAAAATCTGCCAATTCAACACCACTTTATCTTCTGCAAAAAAATATTTAAAGAAGCCCTGCAAACTTCAGTAAAAAGGCTAGCACCAAGAATATAGCCTCTAACGCCACAAGGTATGCAGTAACCTCATACTCCTTCATAGGTCTAATATTCATAATTAGATGGGTCAAGCTGTATATTTTCTTGCCGTATGGTGCCTTGAATGTACCATCTTTTTGCCTTATGCCCACATCAGTAACATCAAATTTTTTCCTTGCATGAAGGAAGAATTCAATAATCCAAGGAATGAATATTATAACGCCAAAAGACTCTGCATTGCCCATTATCATTATTGCGACAAGCGAAGCCCCAACACCATATGTAAAGCTGTCTCCTGGTATTATTTTGGCCCTGTACATGTTGAATGGGTAGAATATTAAGAGGGATGAGAAGAGCAATGCTGAGAGCAAAATGCCTATATTGGTGCCATACAAAATAGAGTATACAAGCATTCCAAAGCTCGCCACCAAGCCCATGCCTGTTTGAAGGCCATCGAAGCCCCCCAACAGATTAAATGCATTTGATACGAATATTACCGCCAATGGTATTATAATCAAAGGATAGAATATTCCAAAGTCAAAAACGCCTATTATTGGTATATGCACATAGGTAACGCCAGCATTTATTGCCATAAGAGGAAATGCACCAAGCACAGTAAGCAAAGGCTTTTGCCATTGCTTTAGCCCTTTCTTCCTATCCATCATTCCAGTTGCCCTAACCCTTTTTTGCCTGACATTTAAATCATCTAAAAAGCCAACAAAAGCTATAAGCACTATAGACAAAGCTGTTGCTAGTAGCTTCTCTATGTCAAGTATCGGCTTATATATGAATGAGCCGCCAAAGGTATAGGTCAATATTCCAGCTATGAGGCCAAAAGCTACTGCTATGCCCCCGCTGCTTGGCAATATTATGGGCTTCTCTTTATTATGGTCTTCAGCAACAATTCCAGCTTCAAAAAAATAAGAGCTAACAAATTTTGTAGCTATGTAAGTTATTACTGCAGATATTATAGATGGCACAAGTATGGTAAGGTATGTATGGTACATGCTTCTAAATAAAGTTTATAATTTTATAAAGCCTTCTTTTGGCTAGTATATGTCTATGCTTGGCTTTAGAGGCATAGCGTTTTGAGCCCTTTGTGATTTTGAGTCTTCTTCTTTCTCAACCTCAACCTGCATGCCTATCTTGCTTCCTATATATTCTTTTGCTTCATCAAATGCCTTGAATTCCTCTTCTTCGCTTATATTTATCTTCTTAAGCTCCTTTAGCTGCTTTGCCACTTTTGCAACATATCTGCTTGCAAGCTCTTTGTTCTCTGCTTCATTTATTGCCTTTTCAGGATCCTTTGTTTCTGCAAGCTTGTTGTGTATATTTCTTTTATAATCGCTTGCTATTATTATTTTTATTTTCTCTGCTTTCTTGCCCTTCCTTTCTACAAGAGATTTTGCATTCTTTGCATCTTCTATGAAAGAATCTATAGAATTTTCTAAAGCTTCTATGTTTTCGTTTATCATCTCTTCATTTGCCTCTGGCCACTTTTCTTTTGATGCAAAGCTATCATTGCCTATCATATGCCAAACTTCTTCTGAGAAATGAGGCGCAAAAGGCTGGAGCATCAGTATTACAGAGCTTATGTAATCACCTACAGTTACTGCATTCTTGCCTCCCCTCTCGAAATACCTTCTTAGCTCCTTCACAGAATCATAGAATATTGATGTAATTGCATCCCTGAGCTCCATCTTCTCCATAGACGAGCCTGCATTCTTTATCTTTTTGTTTAGCTTTGAATACAGCCAATAATCTATTTTCTTTAATTCGCCTCCTTCAAGCTTGCTCAAATCATTTGCAACTTTATATAGATAATCAAGCCTTTCCATTATACCCCTTGCTTCCTTCTCTGTAAAGTTTGTATCGCTGAATAGGTCTGCTCCCCCATTTTCTTGTATCCTTACAGTATCTATGCCGTATTTTTTAGATGCTTCAACAACAGTGACTATATTGCCCAAGCTTTTGCTCATCTTTTCTCCTTCGCTTAAGACAAAGCCATTGACAACAATCTGCTTTGGCCAATACTCTTTATCAAATACCACTGCATGGTTGTAAATATACATTGTAAGGTGGTTGAATATTAGATCTGGCCCAGAGTGCCTTGAGGTTGTTCTGTACCAATATGTAAATGAATCCCTGCATTTCTTTATTATTTCATAGCTTATGCCGGTGCTCTTAGATACTGCTTCAGGGTCTCCTATTCCCTTAAATACATAGTCAAAAAACTCTTTCTTCAGCTGCTCAGGCTTAATCTGATTATCCCTTAAAATATGTGAAATAGTATAAAATGCAGGGTATATTGTTGAGTCGGAGAGGGATTCAATTATGAATCTGTCGTCTAAAGGCAGCTTCGTGCCCATTCCTTGTGCTCTGGCAACAGCTCTTAAGTCTATCCAATCTATAGCAGATTCAAATGCACTCTTAGCCTTATCTGGCACTATTGACATAGAGCTAAACGCTTCTTTTGCAAGCTTTTTCCAGTTTGAATCCCCATAGTTTAAGAACCACTGGTCTTCAACAACTTTTACTACAACCTTTGCACCACATCTACAATATATAGGAGCATTTGCCAATACAAATATCTCAAAGGCATTGCCCTTTTGTATAAGCTCATTCTTTACCTTATCCCTAGCTTCTGGTTCGCTCATCCCTTCATATCCAGGAACAAGCATTTTGCCCCAATGTGACTCTTCCCTATATTCAAGCTTTGTTGCAAACTCGAGCATGTCATCTATTGCATTTGCATTCGTATGGAGTATTTCAAGGTAAGCCAGTGCAGGTATATCAACATGTATTGGCTTTGCCTCGCCCACACCTACATCTGCAAGTGACCTACCTATATTTACATCTATTATCTTTCTGAATTTCAGCTCAGGCACAGGATAACCGCTTAACTTAAGTCTTTCTATTGCAGCATAGTCAAACGGCGCGTGACCTGGCACGCTCATCACTACGCCTGTTCCCAGATTCTCTTTCACGAAGAAGCCGGGCAATACTGGAAGCTCCTCCCCTGTAACAGGGTTAATGCATTTCTTCTTCAGGAGCTCGCTGCCATTTACGCTTTCTATTACTTCTATTTTCATCTGGTAAGACAAAATTCCAGCTGCGCCTTTTGAAATATAATATGTCTCGTTGCCTATCCTGCACTTAACGTATTCAGCTTTGTCATTCACAAAAACGTTCGTTGCGCCGTATATAGTTTCGGGCCTGTACGTGCTGCATGCGAAGCTTGCGTCTTCTCCAACAACCTTGAACTTTATTGCGGTCTCTTTCTCTATCTCCGGGTCCACATCGTGTTTTGTATCATGTGCGCCTACAGGATTGCCCTCGTTTGGGCACCATCCCACAGGATGCTTGCCCTGCACAAGCAATCCCTTGCTTGCCAATATGCCAAACTGCCAATCTATGAATTTGCTGAAGAAGGGTTCTATGGA
>JAGDYD010000028.1:302-5329 GCA_023256515.1 Microcaldota archaeon | reverse complement strand
AGACAGGGTAGGCCCTTACGAGGCACAGTTCAAAATAACAAAAGTAGAGGATACAAGGGCAGAGAAGAGGAGGAAGCTCCTAGAGAGGGCAAAAGAGCTTGTAAAGCAATTATTGACGACAGAAATACCTGATAGCAAGGAGCTTGCAGAGCTTGTCCAAAGCGAAGTAAAAGCAAGCGAGATATCCAGCTATGGACCAGAGAACCTGCCTGCAGGACCTGATGTTGCGAAGAGCAGCGAGCTTATAATAGTAGAAGGAAGAGCAGATGTGCTAAATCTGCTAAGAAACGATATAACAAATGTAATAGCCCTTGGAGGCGCTACAAACAATATACCTAAAAGTATCATAGACCTTTGCAATGAAAAAGAGGTAACCCTTTTTGTAGACGGAGACAGAGGAGGAGACATGATAATAAGATCTCTTATAAAGGTTGCAGAGATAGATTTCATAGCAAAAGCACCAGACGGCAAAGAAGTTGAGGAACTTACAAGGAAAGAGATAATAAAATCGCTTAGAACAAAGATACCTTTAAGCCAATATCTAGAATCAAGCAAGCTCAAGCAGCAAGCTCAGCAAAACCAGCAGGTGCAGAAGAACAACCTCTACAAGAAAGAGCAAGAGCAAAGCTATGAAGAGCACGAGCCAATGGAGATGAAGCCTGCTGAGGAGCCTGCTTTGAAAGAGATAAATGACAATGAGCCAGAGCTAATAGAGCAATTAAGCTTTGCAGATGAAAAAAGCAGCGAAGAGAAAGAAAATAACCAGCCACAGGCGCAAGCGCCTAAAGAGCCAGTATTAAAAGCAATTGTGCTTTCACAGCTTGCAAAAGCATTAGATGAACTTTCAAACACGCTTAATGCGAGGCTATATGACAGCTCTGGAAATATAATATACAACAAAGATATACCAATAAGGGAGCTTATACCAACAATACAGCAGACAAACAACATCTATGGAGTGGTATTAAATGGCATCATAACCCAGAGGCTTGTAGAGCTAGCATTGCAGAAAGGCATAAAAGCTTTATATGGTTTGAGGGCCAATCCAATGCCTAAGAAGCACCCTGAACTTATAATATACACAAAGGAGCAAGGAAGGATAGAATAGCCAAATTTTGCTTTGCCGCCTAGTGGTTAGATGAAAGCGCTAATAATAGACATAGGCTCAAAAGCAAATAGGATAGGTGGCGAATCCAGGGTTGCTGCACAATTGCACGAAAAATTGCAGCCAAAAGTAGAGACATTCTATCTGGGCTTCGAAACCAAATATATAAAGTGCAAAAACAATTGCTTTATATTGGATAGAAATAGGATAAAGCTCTCCAAACAGACAACAACAAAATTGTCAGAGAATTGGATTTTCAGGGCTGGCTACTACTTCCTTGCGGGAAGGCTCTTCAACATAGGGATAAGCAGGAAAGAGATCAAGCAGGTATTTGGAGAGTTCAAGCCAGATTTTGTAATATCTAATTCTGTTTCAGATTTCCCGGTAATAAAATATGCCAGCAAATTCTTCCGCTTCAAGAGCATATATATAGACCATGTAAACCTTTCAGGCAATGTCTTCAAAGGCCTATTATCAAAGAATTCGCTGCCCCTTACACTCGGAAGCGGAATTTTTGGATTAAGCGTAGATCAAATAAAAAAGAAACTCCTAGATTTTTTCGATGCAAAAGTTGCCCTGAACCTTGAGCAGAAAAAAAACCTAGAAAAGATAACAAAAAATGTATATTATATACCAAATGGAATTGAGCCAAAAAAGAAAAGAGCAGATGCAGGAAAAAGCTTTAGAGAAAAATACAATTTGCAAGGTAAATTTGTTTACTTATATGTTGGCAGATTGTTTGAAAGACAGAAAAACATAAGCACATTGATAAAAGCCTTCAAGAACATAAATGACAGCAATGCTGCATTGGTATTGGTGGGGGAAGGACCTTCTAAGAATGATTATATAAATATGGCAAGAGGAGATAATAGAATTATATTCACAGGTGCAATTGATGACAAAGAGCTTGATGATGTTTATTGGGGGTCAAACCTTCTTGTAATGCCTTCGATGTGGGAAGGCTTCAGCATAACGATGCTTGAGGCCTCTGCACATAGCCTACCTATGCTTGTCTCTCATTCTGCAAAGCCAAAAGATTTTGAAGAAGAAGGGATAGAGATAGAAACTTTTGAACCAAAAGATTGGGAAGGGCTATCAAAAAAGATGCAAGAAATTAAAGAGCCAAGAAGATATAGATCTGCAAAAAAAGAGTCAGAAAAAATTGCAAAAATATTCAGTGAAGAGCGTATGATAAACAGCTATATAGAGCTACTTTATAATCTATCTAAAGAATATGCCTGATTAATTGCAAATTTGCTGCTTAAGCCTTTAAGCATGTTATCAAAAGTGCTTTAAGTTTAGCTTAGAAAATAAATAGCAATGGACCAGTATAAACATGTTGAAAAACTTATAAAAAAGAGCAGAAGAGTGCTTATAGTATCGCCTTATATAGATTATTATTATGCAGATTTTATCTTGAAGCACTCTAGAGGAAAGAAGATATATATAATATCATCATCTCTGGAAAAAAGCGCCGAGAGGCTTATCAAAAAAGGAAGCTTCCCATCTTTGAGCCTTTTAGCAACAACTGCATTTATTATTTCATATCTTCTTCTCTACGAGCTGGGCATATACTATATGCCATTGCTGATAATTGGAATTTTATCCTTTTTTATATTCGTGTTTAGAATAAGCAGAAGAAAGCCCAGAAATATATACCTAAAAATACCAAAAAGGTTTGTACACTCAAAATTTTATATAGGGGAAGATACAGCAATCTCTGGCTCTGCAAATCTTACTTACAGGGGCATGCATAGCAATATAGAGCATATAGAGATAAGGAAGGACCCAGAATATATAAAAGAGCTTGAAAAAGAATTTTGGAGGCTTTGGAAAGAAGAGTAGCTATATGCTTATTTTAAGAAAAGCCCTTGCATAAGAGCCCAATAGCATTGTTATAAGCGCACTGCCTATCGATATTAATATAGTCCTTGCTATATTTTTCTTTATAGAAACATTGCTTACTATTGCTATTATCCCAGCCACAATAGACAAGGCTATTGAAGATGATATTATTGCAAGCAATATGCCATAATACCCATAGAAGCCCAAGCCAAATGGGAGCAATGGAAATATGGAGCCTATTATATATGCAAAGCCAACATAGAATGCAGAGAGCCTTGCATTCTTTGAATCATCTTTTCTAATATGCTTTTCGTATGTTGTTGACAAGTATGCACCGCCGCTCATCGAGAGCGTACCTGATACTGCTATTATTACTCCACCAAGCAGGGTCAATACAGGGTTTTGCAGTGCAGCGCCAAGCCCAGACACAGCGGCAAGAACCTCTACCAAGCCATCATTCATTCCAAATATTATGTCTCTTATATTCTTAAGCACAGAATTGTATTCTAGCAGCTTATCCTTCAATGGCTTTTCATGCTCAAGCTCGTCAGCTATTATCTTTCTTACTATAGCCCTTTCCTTTTTTGACAACTCTTCCGTACTTTCTGCTTTTTTAAGTCCATCCTCTAGCTGATTTTCAAAATACTCCATAAATTTTACTGCAAGTATCAAGCCAAAGAAGTGCCTTATGAAAAGAATAGCATATACAAAAAGCTTTGAAACATGCCTTGGCACGGGCTCCTTGTCTATCTTTATTACCTTAGCCCACAGCTGTGCATGCTTTTCCTCTGTTTTAGAAAGACTTTCCAGTATAAGCTTTAGCTCTTTGTTCTTCTCTCTTTTTGAAAGGTCGCTGAATATTATATGATGCATTCGCTCTATTTTGTAAAGCTCAAATAGATAATCATCCTTATCGTGCATGTTAATTAATTTCAATTTAAATTTAAAAAATAGCTAGCTAGTAAGGAGATCAACAAACAATCAAACAAAATGTCACTAATGCAAAGTTCTAAAAGCCCGCGGTGCATACTGGTTTTTTAAGATTAGCATGCATAGACTATTTCTTTTTAATTGGATTATTAGACAAACTTAGTATAGCTATAGAAAGCATAAAAGAAAGCAATAAATACCTTATTCTATAACTATGTTATAGAACAGCATGACAATTATTTATGAAAAGGTAGCAAACGAGGTCGTTCCTGCAATAAGAATTAAGCTAGCAAATATTCTAATTGACAAGTATTCTATGCAAGAAAAAAAGGTTGCAGAAATATTAGGCGTTGCGCAAGCTGCCGTAAGCAAATACAGATCTGGAAAATATTCTGAAAAGATAAAGAGGCTTGAAAAAGAGATAGACAATGAGCTTGTTGAAAAATATGCTAAAATTCTTTTTGATTCTGGCAAGGAAAAAGCTTCAGAAGCTGTATGCACAATCTGCCAGGCTTATACATCATTTAGGTGCGGACTAGCACAAAAGTAACCTGTGATTGCGTGTATAAAAATATACCTATTTTTTTAACCTTATCTTTAATCTTGATTTTTGCGATTTTGCTCTTTTTGTACTATGACTTAAACAATATAAATCAAAACAAAAATATTAGCATTGTTAATGCTTACATAATCCACTCAAATTTATCTTATAAAACCTCTTTTTACTTGGCTTTGACTGAAGCACAGCAAGAGCATGGCTATATGAATTATACAAAGCCAAACGATACATGCTATTTAAAGTGCGGAATGCTCTTTCCATTTGCATACTATACTGAGAGCTGCTTCTGGATGAAAAATACATATTTCCCAATAAGGCAGATGTGGCTAAAGAGCATAGGCAACAATAGCTACATAGTAACATATGTATTCAATGCAGAGCCTTTGAATACAACTCCAGTATGCTCCTATGGCAATGCTGTGCTAGAGATACCTTCAAATGAAAGAATAGACAATTCAATAAACGCCACTTCAATTGGCATAGGCGATATAGTAAAAATAGGCTAATTGCTTTCTAGCTTCTTCCTTATATATTCAGCAAGCACAACAGCATTGTTATGCTCTGTATCGCTAGTAGAATATATTAAAG
>JAGDYD010000028.1:0-267 GCA_023256515.1 Microcaldota archaeon | reverse complement strand
TCGTTCTTTTCTAGCTCCTCCATGTATCTTTTCTTGAATTCCTCCCATTTGTTAAGATCATGTGCAAACCACTTTCTTAGCTCAGCGCTAGGTGCAACCTCTTTCATCCACAAATCGACATTAGATGTACCTTTCTTAATCCCCCTTGGCCAAAGTCCGTCCACAAGGATCCTTTTGCCATCTGCTATTTCGCGCTTATCATAAATCCTTTTTATGCCAACGAGCACAGAAGCACCAATTATAAATTGGTGTTTTATTTTATAAATC
>JAGDYD010000037.1:955-5342 GCA_023256515.1 Microcaldota archaeon | reverse complement strand
CTCAGCTTGGATAGAGCAGCACCGTCCTAAGGTGATGGTCGCGGGTTCAAAATATAATATGAAAATCCCGTCAGGCCCGTTGATACATTACCAGTGGTTTGATGCATAAAGATGACAAAGAACCCAAAATAGTAATAAGGCCTATAGGCAAATTTGGTGGATTAGATAATATTCATATTGCCTTGATAATATTGGTTGCTATACTTATTGGGCTTCTGGCTATAATATCATATTCAAAGCCTCAAGTAATATTTAGCAATCAAAGCTCAAACACATCAAGCTTGTGCGCAAATCAGATAAGCCAATTGAATGCTAGCTACCAGAAGCCTTTGCATACAGAAGCAGAGGTGCTTAATTATACAAAGCGCATAATAGCTACTTACAATTTTATAAATATAAACAGCTCACTGAGTGTTTACATTCCTTTCTATTCTTATGTAAATGAAATAAACTTGTCTTATATGCCTTCATTGAAAGAATGGCATGCAGTTGTGCCTGTATTGGATCCAGCTACAAACTCCACTTTCTTTGTCTCATTTGACATTTATGATTCTAACCTTACGCTTGCAAAATCATATATAGAGACAATATCACCAAGCAAGGTCCTTAATTATATGGCAGTTTCTAAAGGTGTAATATTAATACCCGGCAAGTTTGCATGCAGCACAAACTCTTCAGTAAATGTGTTTTGGTTTATGGACCCATACGCTCCTGGCTCTGTATATAGCCTTGAATACATTCCAAAACTCGAAAGCGAATTCGGCAAAAACGTAAATATAACTGTAAAGATACTTTACGGAGAATACACTGACTTAGTAGGCTCTAGGTATGGAATTGCAAATGCACAATATCTTGGAAAATATATACTATGCGCTTCTCAGCAGAAGAACTTTACAAATTTCATAATAAATTTGAATGCAATTTATTCTAACAATTATATAAGCAACCAGACATTGTATAGCATAGCAAAGTTCTCAGATCTTAACATGAGCATGCTTAATTCATGCATTCAAAACTCTACGACTCTGATAAATAGGCAGGCTTTGCTTGCAGAGTATTACAATATAACTACAACACCATCTGTTGTGGTGAATTGCAACTACCTTACAATACCTCAGACAGCTTATGAGGGTGTATGCTTTACTAATCCAAGTTTGTGCAAGTGAATTGATGTATCTAATAGTTGGAATAGATCCTGGCAAAACGGCTGCTGTTGCTTGCTTGGATTTAAATGGGAGGCTCGTTTTCATCTCATCTCAAAAGCTGGCAGGCATAAATTGGATAGTAGATACAATAAGAGAGCATGGCACTCCAATATTGATAGGATTTGATAAAAAGGATTCAGATAAAACAATAAAAAAGATATCTGCAATTTTTGGAGCTCAGGTTTATCTGCCGAAGTCTGATATAAGTGTAGAGCGTAAGAAAAAAATGACAGAAAATGTAAATACCTCAAATTTGCATGAGAGGGATGCATTGGTTTCTGCAATGATGGCTTTCAATGCATATTCTAACAAATTCAAGCAGGCTGAGCGCATAGCAAAAGAGAAAAGTACAGGGCAAATAGAGGAAATAAAGGCCCTTGTTGTTAAAAAGTATTCGATAGATGAAGCTATAACTGGGAAGAAATCAGGCAGGCTAAAAAAGTTCGGTTAAGCTGTTCTAGCGTTTGCTTTTTATATATTTGTACAATATGTTTATTGAGATATATGGACCTCCTTGCCAAAAGCATAGTTGCAGTTGTCGCTATAATAATAATACTCTCCCTTGTATACTATCTTGTAGAACATTTTGGCATCGGTGGCCAAGTAACCGAGCAACAGGCAATAAATCTTGTAGTAAGTGACATGGAGAATTCAAGCCCAAATGCGCAAATAACAGTTACAAATGTGTCTCCTTCTCAGTATCCAGGTAGCTGGCATATAATACTTTCTGTAGTTTACAATGCAACTAGCCCATGCCCTGACTTCTATTCATATTCTTTTGACTACCCCAAATTTGGCTTTGTATATAGAATAGAAGACAACTACACAAGCTCTTGCGTTGTACACGGACTGTCAAACAATTCAAATTATATAATAGCAGCTTCTCCTGTTGCAATTACAAGAGTCTATTCGTTCCCTTCAGCCCAAAGCTACATAGAGAAATTTGGATATTCAAATATTACTGCAAATGCTGAGTTTCTTACAAATGCCTCAATAATGGGCAAAAACTACACAAATGTATGGGTTGTAAAGTATTCTTCACCAAAATCAAATTATAGCGAAGTTTTCTATATATCACAGATTGGTGGGACTTTAATAGCTAATTATTCTGTCCCAAATTAAAGGCAAGAAGTACAATTTTACCTTTTTGTGTTTCTTCTATACCTTTTATTTCAAAGCCTTTCTTTTTAAAGAAATCTATAGCGCTATTGTCATAATATACTTCAGCTAGAAGCTCTTTAATCCCAAGCCTCTTTGATTCTTTTATGCACTTTTCAAATAACTTGCTACCTACCTTTTTGCCTCTATAATCCTTTTTTACTAGTATTCCAAGCCACCCTCTATTAAGCTGGTCTTTTATTATTTCGCATTCTCCGATTATTTCTCCTCTATTTATTGCAAGGTAATCTATAGCTTCTTTTTCCTTTACTTTTATTATTTTTGTTGCTACTATAGCTTCTAATACCTCTCTGCTTGGCCTTTCATAGAACCATGTAGCAAAAGGATTTTCATCATATATTTCCTGAACAAGCTTGTAAATTCCTTCAAAATATCTATAGCCAATTTTTCTGATGTGCACAAATACTATTTAAGCTTTATCTTATTATAACTTTACTAGGTGCTTGTGTGGCTATAAGAGAGTTTACAGCAAAGAAAATACTAAAGGAAGCGGGCGCCAAAAGAGTTAGCGATGAGGCAATAACAGAATTTACTATATTGATAAATAGGTATGCTTATTCTATAGCAAAAAAAGCAGTAAAGCTTGCTGCACATGCAAAAAGGAAAACTGTTGAAAAATCAGATATAGAATTGGCAAAATAACTACATAAACGCATTTTCCAATGAATGGCAGCAAGTACAATCTTTGTCGGTTTCTAAGTCTACATGCTCTATAACATCTGCAAGCAATCTTTTCACATTTTCTATATTTTTTGACATATTTTCTTTTACCTCACGTGCATTTACAGGCATTTCTGCAAATACATCATAATCTGTTATCATGCCTATATTGGAATAACATATCTGAGCTTCGCATGCTAAGTTTACTTCTGGAACCAAAGTCATGCCTATAATATCGGCATTGAAAACATTTGCAAAAATCTTGCTTTCCGCCCTTGTTGAAAATCTAGGCCCTTCTATGCAAACATAAGTCCCTTTCTCATATATCTCTATGCCTAGCTCTTTTGCTTGTTTTATAACAATGCTGTTCAAATATTTGCAAAATGGGTCAGCCATAGATATATGTGCAACTTTCGGGCCATCATAAAAAGTATAACTCCTACCTTTTGTCATATCTATAAATTGATCCGGCACTATTAGGTTTCCGGGCTTAAGCTCTTTTTTAAGGCTTCCTACGGCAGATATGCTTATTATCTTTTTTACACCTAGTTCTTTCATCGCCCATATGTTCGCCCTATAGTTTATCATATGTGGCGGTCTGCTTTTTCCATATTTACACATTTGGAGTAGAGTTAATAGAATTAGAAGCAAGTGCATTCGATGGTGCATTGCTTGGTATTGCTACCTTTGTTGCATTGCTTATAACATGCGGTGCAGAAAGAACGAATTTGAAAAATTCTATGATGCTTGCGGTAAAGCTGCTTATACCGCTTAAGCTAATCATTCCAGTTGTAAGAAAGCTATATCCAATAGAAGCAAGCAAATACAGGCCTATCAGTATAAATATAACTTTAATTATGTCTTTTATGAAAATATAGCCAAGCCACAAAGTCAATGCTATTATCAAAATAGCAACCAAAAAAGAATATGGCTGTGGCACTGCATAACTTTGATTAAATGCATTAGCAGCCATTTGGCTTTGTAATAGTATATAAAGCATACAATCAAAATAAATTTGTTCAAAAACTTTAAATCTTTTCTTATTTCGCGTTTAGATCAGCAAAGGAGTGGAATTAATGGGTTGTTTTATAGGAAGAGAAGGTTGTACTTGATGCAGAAGTGTAGGCATCACATGGGCATATTGAGATAATAGGATGCAAGGAAAGAGAACGGAAAAATGGATAAGTTTATCGAGCGCATGCATAGGGTTGAACAAGCAAAAGGAATAAAACTCAATTTAGAGAATCATCAATTGTGGTGAGATCTAAGAAGATATAGCCTGATCTGGGCCCCATAAGACGCTATACTTTTTCCAAGGATGAAAAATAATTATATGTCTTAAT
>JAGDYD010000037.1:0-945 GCA_023256515.1 Microcaldota archaeon | reverse complement strand
GCATAGTGAGATAATAGTTGCACGGAAAGAAAACGGAGAATGGATAAGTTTATCGAGCGCATGCATGAGGTTGAACAAGTAAAAAGGATAAAATTCAATTTAGATAATTATCAATTGTGGCTAGATCTAAGAGGTATAGTTCTGCTTCATGTGGGTTTGGAATTTGAATGGAAAGAGCCATCAAATGGCTGCTTAATCTGGGCCACATAAGATGCTATACCTTTCCCAAGGATGATAAATAATTATATGCCTTAATGAACATATGTTCAAGATTATCATTTTTAAAATATTTTAACCACATTTTAATCTTATAGAAAAGAATAAAAGTAAGAAAAAGTCATTTTAATATGTGTGGCGTGCGGGTGGCTAACCCTTGATATAAGGGAGGAAGCTCTTCCCACGCAGAGCGTGCATGGCTTAAGGCCTAATTCGGAGCAGAAACGAACCTTTGCGTCGCATAAAGCGATGAGAAGACGAGCGCGACGGTAAGGTTGAAACGTTCCGATGCGCATGCTGTGAGCGTGCAAGGCTAATAAGCCGCTTAGTCTAATGCCACCTAAAACAGAAGGAAGGCTACGGCACGCCACACTATACAATTTTCCTTACCATTTTTTCTGGTATCTTTGTTGCCTTCCATTTTTTGGCATTTATAGCAACTTGTACAATATAGCCTTTGCACAAAAGCTCATTCTTTCTATATATATTTATTTCAAATTTTACTGCTTTTTCCGATAACAATGAGGGCTTTAGTTTTATAGTAAGGATATCGCCAAATTTTGCGGGCTTTATATATTCTGCATGCGACTCTACAGTAACAAATGTTATATTATTTTCAAGCAATGAAAAATCAGGAAAGAACCTTGACCTAAATTCATCCAATGCATCTGTAAAAAACCTATAATAGCTTGCAAAATGCACTACGCCTTGTGCATCTGTATCATAAAG
>JAGDYD010000038.1:5131-5385 GCA_023256515.1 Microcaldota archaeon | reverse complement strand
GTTTTGGAAGATTATTTTTTAAAGAAAAGCAAATAAAGGCATTCCTTGCATTGGCTTCAAGCCAGCAGGAGTGGAATATATCAAATCTTGCAAAGCTGACTGGCATTACTTATGTTCATCTAAGCAGATTTATAAATGAATGCGAAAAAGCTGGGCTTATAGAATCCGACAAGCACGGAAGGATAAAAGGGATAAGGCTTACACAGAAAGGAGCTGAGGTCACTAGCCATATATCGAGCATAGAGAATATGATA
>JAGDYD010000038.1:0-5121 GCA_023256515.1 Microcaldota archaeon | reverse complement strand
AAAATTTTACATAGAAATAGATTATATAGAGAATATGATAAATATACAAGAAGCAAAAATAGAGGAGAATAAAGCTGAGAGAGCAGGAAAAGAAAATAGCCAATAATCAAACAACCTCTATTATTGACCTCTTCTTCATAGCATTAAGAACATGTCCATAATCCCTATAGTGTGCAAAAGCTGTAAGTACAACAGTGTATTCTCCTTTTTCTGTTCCTGAGTTGCTGAAGATATCTGCCTTAACCTCTTTTTCTTCGTTGGGGGCAAGCTCACCGATCCTTATCTCTTTGCTGTTTGCCAAGCCCATCTCATCGAAGCTTATCCCTTTTGGCAATTCTATGACCACAGAGCTAAGCAACGGCTCGCTGGTCATATTCTTTACCTTTATCAGCATCATAACGCTGCTTTTCCTGTTTGCATACAGCTTGTAAGGCACAAGATCGGTCATAATCCTATATGGCGCTTGCTTAGAAAGCTCTTCAGAAACATCTTTCTTCCCAAAAAGGCTGAACATTTTCATGATGGCCACCTCATTCTAAATATAATATCTAAAGTTATTTAAAGTTTAATTAGAAAGAGAAAAAGAAAAAAGAAAAGAAATCAGCTTGCAGTTATGTTTGCTGAAGCCCTCGCGCCTTCTTCTCCTATTACCACTACCTTATACGTTTGGCCAGGTACAAGAGATATGCTCATATGCCCATTTGCAAAGCTCATCTTGCCATTGAATGTTAGATAAGCGCTTCCATGTGCTGGTATAGTATAGCCTGGCTCAAATCCCTCTTCTTGCCCTTCAAAAGGCAAGAGCATTGTTCCATTTTGATTTACTAAGAATGTTAGTACTCTAAAGTGCTCCACTTCTATTGATGTATTTATGCTTGCGCTTATGTGCTCTAAGCCCATTTCTTTTACCAAAGCCTCTGCCTCTGGATTGCTTTTGTTCAAGAAAAGCATGTGCAATTGCTCTTCGCTTAGTCTAAAGTGCTCTGATTTGTTAAGGAATTTATAGAATGTACTTAAATTAGCCAAAGGCGTGCTCCCATTTACTGATATGTTTGTATATTGCTTTATTATGCCTTCCAAATAGCTTTGGTTTATGCCAAGCACATTTGAGGCTTCTCCCAGCGTGCCTCCAGTGACTAATGTTATATTTGCTGATCCATGCTCTTCTCCATTTCCAAATTGAGGCATCTGCATATCGCTCTGGTTTGTTGTGTTCTTGTATATGTTTATATTGCCGTCCTCTACATTTATCTCTCCAAATCCTTTTGCATTTATTGTTATACTTTCATTTCCGAAGAGCATTACATGGGTTATATCTATGCTGGTGTTTGCATTATTCTTTATGCCTATCCTTATGCTTGTTATATTGTTTGCTTCAGATATTGTAGCGTTTGATATACTTATATTTGGCCTGGATTCTTCAAGGTCTGCCTTTTCAGTTTCATTAAGGCTTACCTTTGCACCTACGCTTGCTTTCTGTGATCCAGGCACTATGACAGCTCTAAGCGAAGGTACTAAGACAAATATTGGGGTTGAATTTGTGTAGATTGTAGCTATTACTGGTGTTATATCTATTATAGCGCTTGCATTGCCATTTACCTTCTGTGCATTTGTTATATGCACTTCTAGCTGCTGGTTTGGTATGGTAACATTGTATGTACTGTTGTTTATTGTTATTGTAGCTTTAGTTATGTTGAACCTTACCATGTCTATTGTTGAGTTCTTTGGTATCTGTGCAGTTCCTATAATTTGGCTTACATTAACAATGGAAAGCAGGTTTACTGAGCCGCTCCCGCTTGCACTTATCCACGTGCTATTGCCGTTTCCTACAACATGTGCATTTAGCGATGAATAGTATATTACCAATGACTGTGTTCCATTCGGTACTTCTGGAGGGTCTACAAGCTGGAAAGTAAGTATGCCTGTGCTAGGGGCTAATGGTGTAGTTGTTGATGTGCTAATGTGCGGCATATACAAAATTGCACCTGCTAGAAGCAACAATATTATTACTCCAGCAGCTATCTCAAGCTTATTCATATTATCAACCTAATTATATAATCAATCAATAATGATAAATATATATCTTTTTTATAAGGTTTTTACAAGCGAACAAAAGCAGCTAGAAAGCAAATACGCATTAGTCGAACTGCCTAGCAAGCTTTTTAAGCAAGATACTCTAGATTAATTAAAGCTTACCCTTTGCTGGTTTATATGGACCTTAGCGCAACAGCAATAGCGACCCCGAATATAGCCTTGATAAAATACTGGGGCAAAGAGGATGAAAAGCTAATAATACCAAAGAACAGCTCGATAAGCATAACACTGGATGAAAGCCTTAGCACAAAGACGAGCGTTCTTTTCTCTAGCTCACTTAAAGAAGACATTTTTTACATAAATGGGGAGAAGCAAGATCTCTCAAATAATGAGGTTAAAGAGAGGTTCAATATAATAAATATGCTCAGGCAGGAGGCAAATGTAAATGAGCATGTTGCTGTGGTTTCTGAGAACAATTTTCCAACAGCAGCAGGTTTGGCTTCAAGCGCAAGCGGCATAAGTGCGATGGTCTTTGCAGCAAGCAAGGCTCTTAGCCTAAACAAAAGCCTTTTTGAGCTAGGCATTATAGCAAGGCAAGGAAGCGGAAGCTCTTGCAGGAGCCTTGCAGGGGGTTTTGTAAAATGGGAAAAAGGCTCTAGGAAAGACGGATTGGATTCATCCATAAGGCAGATAGCTCCAAGCTCCCATTGGCCTGAGATAATCGACATTATAGCAATAGCTTCAAAATCAAAGAAAAAAATTCCTTCAAGGTCTGGAATGAAGCAAACAGTTGAAACCAGCATACTATACAAAGCAAGGCCTGAATATGCAGAGGAAGCATGCATTTCAATGGAAAAGGCTATACTTTCAAAGGATTTTGAATCACTTGCCCTGCTGACAATGCGCGACAGCAACAATATGCATGCTCTAATGCTTGATACCTGGCCTCCAATAATATATCTTAACCAAACCTCTCTTGAGATAATAGGTGAGATACAAAATCTAAACCAGTCAATGGGCAAGCTAGTTGCTGCTTATACTTTTGATGCAGGTCCAAATGCCCATATAATAACAACAAAAGAGCATGAAAAAGAAATCAGAAACATCTTAGAGGGCATAGACGGAGTTGAAAGCATTATATCTGCAGGCATAGGAAATGGCCCTAGGCTTCTTGGGGAAAAAGATTCAATAATAGAGAAATACATAAAACTGTGAGGTTTTTTGAATGGCATATATTGAATCAAAGGCTCCTGGCAAAATATTGTGGCTTGGCGGCTATGCTGTATTGGAGAAGCCAAACATGGGCTATGTCACAGCTATAAACTCTTATGTGCATTCAAAAGCGCATGAAATAAAAGAAAATAAAATATCAATCAATGCTAAAGGCTTTGGCTCTATAGAATGCCTTCTAAATGAAGATGGCGGCTTTGAAATAAAAGAAGAATATGAAGAGCTTAAGCTGCTGCAACTCGCCTTAAAAGTAGCTTCAATGTACGCAAATAGCTTGGGCTATAGAGCTAAGGGCATTTATATAGAAACTTATAACGACCCCGCCATTTCCTACAAGGTTGAGAAGTCAAAGCAGGATAGCAAAGTGGTAAAAAGCGGATTTGGAAGCAGCGCAGCAGTTGTTGTTTCCTCTATAGCTTCTGTATTAAGCATTTATGGAATAGATACAAGCAGCTATGAAGGCAAAGAGGTTTTGCACAAGCTTGCACAGCTTGCACATAGCTTGGGAAGCGGAAAAATAGGAAGCGGCTTCGATGTTGCTTCTGCTGTATACGGCAGCATAAAATATGAAAGGTATTCTCCTAGCATAATAGAAAACTTCCCAAAAGACTACAACAAATGGGACATTAAAAAGCTCATTGATTCAAAGTGGGATTACAATATAGAGAAGCTAGAATTCCCAAAAATATTTAAAACAATTGCAGCTAGCTTTGCAGGCCAATCAACCTCTACCACTTCTTTTGTAAAAGCAGTTAATGAGTTCAAAAAGAAAAATCCAGAAGAATACAATTTGCTGATAAATGAAATCGCTTCTTATTCTAATGCAACAATAAAATCAATAGAAAAAATAAATAGCGAAGGAGTTTCTGAGCAGCTTTTGGAAGAATTCAAAGAAAACTTTGATAAAAGCAGGATAGCAGCAAAGAAGCTCGGCTTGGCAGCCAATGTTGGCATAGAAGATGAAGAAGTGACAAAAATAATAGAGGAAAGCAAAAAGAACGGTGCATTTGTTGCTAGAACCCACGGGGCAGGAGGAAGAGACTCTTTAGCTGCAATATGCATAAGCAATGAAAAAATGCATACGCTTAAAGAATACTGGAAAAAATTAGAAGGCTTGGAAGTGATTGAGATAAGAGTGCAAAATAATGGTCTAATGCAAAACGTTAATAAAATCAAAATATAATAGTAATTCTCATGCTACTATTGGCACTAAATTTTTAACCTCTTTCAATTCCCTCTACATTCTGCATAATTTATATTGCAGGAAACCTCTATAAAACATATATTAGGCTTCAGTGTGTCTAGCATATGCCACCTCGCTTATGCCTCTTGGCAAGGGATGAGGAATTATAACATACGCATTTTACAGCAAAATAAGTTAATCAGCTGTTTGGCAACACTATTTCTGTGCCATTATAGTAAATTCCATATATTTGATCTACAGTATTGTTTGCTTCTTGCATTGTTTCGTTACTAATATTTATAAAACTAGGATTGCTTACAACTGCCTCTGTTAGAACCCAATGAACTATACCTCTGCTTGACAATGTCATGTTTGTTATTTTATATTGAAGATTGTAATAGCGTGGAGGCGCTTGATAGTGTCCTATACCGAGGTTAACGGCTGTTACAACTTGTGTGGTGTTCACAATTTTACCTATTAGTGAAGGGATATAATTCGAAAAAGTTCCGTTATTGTAATAAGTTTCTGTTAGGGTTAGAGTATATGGTATGTAAATACCATATTTGTTATAATATACAAAGTTCTGGCTTGCTTCCGCAGAATATATATTAAACGCATATAATTGCGCTTCCTGGTTTGTTGTATAATTCGCAAAACTTCTCCATGTTTTAATT
>JAGDYD010000025.1:24665-39055 GCA_023256515.1 Microcaldota archaeon | reverse complement strand
AGACTGGGCGGTTGCTTTCGATAAGGAAACGAAAGTGACCAATGCTCTGCTTAGGTAGCTTGGGAAACTACCGTGAAGCAAAAAGGCAAATGCAGGGCTGACTGTATGCTGAAAAGCGTGGCATGCAGACCGGAAACGGGGGCTTAGGGAACTTTGGATGCTCTTTTAATGGGGCACCAAGCTGTCAAACAAGTTACTCTGGAGGTAACCGATTCGTCGCCGGTGAGAGTCCCCATCGACCCGGCGGTTTGATACATCGATATGGGCTTAGGTTATCCTGGCCGTGCACAAGCGGCCAAGGGTTGGACTGCTCGTCCATTAAAAACCTACACGAGCTGAGTTCAGTACGTCGCGAGACAGTACGGTAATATCTACTGGGAGTGTTAGTGCCAGAGGATAAGGTCCCCTCAATACGAGAGGAACGGGGGACCGGCGCCTCTAGTGTACCAGTTGTGAATGCACTGCTGGGTAGCCACGCGCCAGATGGATAAGTCCTGAAAGCATCTAAGGACGAAGCCATACCCGAAACGAGGCACTAGGGCGGCCATAATATATGGCTTTGATAGGATGGGTGTATATGCAGAGAGGCAACGATCTGCGGGCATACCATTACTAACGCCTAAAATGCAAACTTCTCTCCACATTCTGTTTTTGTTTTATGTGCATACTAGCGCAAGCCATGAAGGCATATATTTTGATATACATGACATAGCACAAAGCTTTTAAATATTGGCAGGTAACTAAAAATGCAAATTTAGATTATATTAAAGTGGTAGCAATGGGAAGCATAATAAATGAAAAGGGAAGGCTTTATGTAAACAAAAGCAGGATAGTCTTTGTTTCAAGCGGAGATAATTGCCCGAGGATAAACATTGCAGGAGAAACTGCAAAATTCAGGGATGACTTCTCCAAGGGATTCAAAACCAGAAAAGAAATTGCTAAACTAATCTTCTAATTTTTATTTTATTCTATCTTTTCTATCGGCAATCCTCTTATATCTAATTTGTAATTCTCTTTTTGCTTTTCTTTTGATTCGTAATTTATTCTTTCAATCTTTTCATAACCATACTCTTCTTCCAGTATTTTTTGCTGCACCGAATATGCATTGTCAAACTTCCTTAAGCAGAAGCTTCCAACCAGCATATTTGTTATTACTGCTGTAGAAATTTCTATCCCAAGATCAAGTTTCTTCAATTTTTCCGTTATCTCATAAAGCTCGTTTCCTTCAAAAACAGGGACAAAGAGTAGAGATCCATCAGGATTCATCGAATCGAAAACAGCGATGTACTTGTTTACTGCTTTTGCATTGTCCTCTATTATGTCAGAGAGAGAGGAGGCTCTTTTGTCCCTGAATTTTTTGTAGTTTATAAAGCTTTCTTGCAGTATCCCAACATATTTTAATGGCAGATTGTTTATGGATATTGTTGTCCTTCTTATTGCGCCAGAATCGACAAGCTTAAGGTATTCATATCTTACTTCCTGCTCGTTAAGATTGTACTTTTCGCCTATCTTGCTAAACTCAGCCTTGCCGTCTTTTATAAGCTCCTTTAATACATTAAAAGCGCGCTCCCTGAGCTGGCCTTCTTTTGGCCTCTCAGACTGCTTTGACCTGTGCCAAACCTGCTCTTTCAACGCCTCGACAAACTGCTCGCGCAATGGAATGTAGCCATAGTCTTCATACACTATGATAATGTTCCATAACGAATCGTATTGTGAAAGATCTCTTCTTGTTTTTATCAACACATTGAAAAGCAGATCTTCGTTGCTTCTTGCCACGGCGTAAATCATCAGGTCAAAGCTCCCTTTTGTGAGGAATGCTGCCTGTATCAATGGAATGCTCTCCAGTTCCTTTTTCAAGGCTTCTATTGGTGGCATGTCGCCGATAAACTTTACTGTTATGAAGAAGGGCATGTAGCCTAATTTTGTAATGTCTATTTCTGGAATGTATTTAATGCTGTATTTTTTCTCCAGCGCTTCAACCTGGTGCCTTGCTGCAGTTTCGCTTAATCCTATCAGCTTGCCCAAAGCCTTCATTGTTATCCTGCCGTTCATGCTCAGTGCCTTCAATATCTGCAGCTCGTATTTGAGCGAGCTCTTGTGCATCCTAAATTGGCTTGGGGGATTTTGCTCTTCTGCATAGATCTTCATGCGCCTCGGCTTCCTCCTCTGCGCTGGCTTGAATGTGCCGTCGCTTTCTATCTTTCCGAAGTACTCTCCTTTCTTTATCTGCTTCTTCTTTGCCTTGCTCCAGATGTTTTTTACCTTGTATACATAGAAATTGCCTTTTATGATGCGTATCTCTAGGCTCGCGCTGCTTCCCTCGCGCAATCTGAGAAGTGCTTCACGCACCTTATCTGGTATGCTGCGCATTGGTTAAAATAATGCTATAATTAATATTTAATTGTTTCCATCTTGAGAAAATTTTTTGTACTGTTATAGCATTAAATATTTTAGATGAATTTTAAAATTTTAATATAAAAATTAATAAATTGGGAGCTTTTTAATATTAACAACATAAAAATCCTTTTATATAAAACTTGGCAATAATAAACTTGGTTTGTGGGGATTGGATGATACACATTGCTGCTGAAACCTCTGGAAAGCTCGCATTTCAAACCCACCCTTTAACCCTAATTCCTCCCACAAACCTTTTCATGCTTTTCCATTCTTCTTTCAATTTTAAAGACAATTAGAAAATTAGAAAAGAAAAAGTGATTGGATGGGTGGAGACAATAGGAAAGGTAATACAATTCAAAATACAATCCAAAAAGAAAAAGCCAAGCCAAAAAGCGTGAAGGGCGACTACTACAAGTTCTTCCTTATAAAGCCACGCCTCAACGTTGATGCGAAAGAGGTTGCAAAGAAGCTCATCTCCTTTGACGAGGTGGCAGAGGTTTATGTTACTGAGGGCATTGCTGGCTTTATGGTTAAGGCCAAGTTTTTTGATGACAATGCGCCGGGCAACGTTGAGCAGTACATAAAAGAGAAGATAAGCAGCGATTACGGCACGCTCATAAGCCCGATGAGATACACAAAAGGCAGGTGATCTGATGAATTTCCACATCTTCACGCGCAGAATGCCTATAGACAAAGACGCCAACAGGGAAAAAAGAATTATAAAGCTCAGCGACAATTCCTACCACATCGTGTGGGCTGAAGATTATGAAAAGTGGCTTGAGTATTACAAGGGAAGCGGAAAATTGAAGAAGGCATAGGCGAAGAGACTCTTTTTTGCTTTTTGTGCAAAAGGTTTTTATTAACAATTTACCCTATTTCTTAAGGTGCTGATAATGAGATACTCGCTGCTGGGCTTGGCAGTGCTTCTGCTCATGCTTCAATATGCGGGCGCATCCTACACAGTGACGCATCTCAACGTCACAATGGCGCTCAACAAGAATACAAGCGCTTTTGTGAACGAGGTGCTTACCCTTCAGATAAGCAATGCATCAGTGCAGCAGTACACAACAAACAGGCTCGCGCTCAACCTGACGCTTAGCACATGGCAAAGCCTTGTTGGGCCGATGCTCGTCCAGCACATAATCAACCCCACAGGTGGCTTGTACAACTTCAAGTTCCTCCCTGGGGCGATATTCAAGAACAGTTCAGGCAATTTTGCATACCTCCTGATGAGCTATGATGTGCCGAATGTCACGACTGTTGAGCAGACAGGGCCCAGATCTTTCGTGTATTCCTTCAATACAAAGGTTTTCAACTTTGAGCATGGTGTGAGCGGTGAGGTGCTGCCAGCGAATACAACCTTTACAATAGAGCTGCCTCCTGGCGCACAGATAATTTCTGTATACCCAGTGCCTGATTCGCCGCCGTCTGCTTTTACAAACAGTTACAAGAATGTGACAAAGATCTCTTGGTTCTACGGGGAGCCGCTTTCCTCGTTTACGCTCAAGTTTTCACTCCAAGAAAGCATAGAGACAGAGGTGTTGAAGTTCCTTTCAGGAGTATACAGCTTCTTCGGCTACTACACCTATTTGATAATCGCTCTTGCCATCGTGGCATTGATCATATACCTTTACTTCAGGGCTGGCAGGTAAAGAGCAAATATAAATATGTTTTATAGCAAAGAATAGCGAGGTATTATGCACGCATATGAAATCACATTGCTCAATTTCCTTAAGAAAAAAAGGAGCGCAAGCTTTGAAGAGCTGAAGACCACAGGCATTGGCGAAGATGCCCTGAGGTGGGCGATAGAAGAGCTCTCGAAAATGGGCGCAATAAGCGTCGAGAGGGAGGAGCTTGAAAGCGTTGAGCTGAGTGAGGAAGGAAAGAGCTACCTAAAGGAGTTCCCTGAGGAGAGGCTCATAAAAGAGCTAAGCAAGGGGAGCATGCGCATCGGTGCCATAAAGAACAAGATAGGCCTGATATGGGCTAAGAAGAACGGCTGGATAAAGATCGATGGCGATAAGGTAGAGCTTACAGGAGAAGGGAGGAACGCCATAGGCAAGGAGTATGCACTGAGGAGCGCACTCAGTGAAATCGCAAAAGGCGTGGTAAAGGAAAGTGCTGAACTTGGCGTGCTCTCCAAAAGGAAGCTTGTGAGAATAGGGAAGAAGAGTATTATAAAGAATATTGTGCTTACAGAAACTGGGGCGAAGCTCAACCCAATTGAAGAGGGCATCGGCCCATTAACACCAGAGATGCTCAAAACAGGCTCGTGGAGGGGCAAAAGCTTCAAGGCATACGATGTAAACGCAGAAAGCGCGATAATATATCCTGCGAGAATGCATCCTGTCCACGAATTCATCAATATAATAAGAAGCACCTGGATAGGCATGGGCTTCATGGAGGTCAGCGGGCCCATAATAGAGAGTGCCTTCTGGAACTTCGACGCACTTTTCTCCCCGCAGGATCACCCAACGAGGGAGATGCAGGATACATTCTTCCTTTCAAATCCCAAGACTATTGACATAGAGGATGTTGAAGCCCTTAGCAAAGTCAAGGCGATGCACGAGCATGCATGGAAGGAGAGGTGGCACAAGGACCTTGCAAAGCAGGCACTGCTTAGAACGCAGACAACCAGCGTGTCGGTGCATTTTATACGCAAATACGCAGGCATAATGAATGCAAACTACCCGGTGAAGCTCTTCTCTGTAGGCAAGGTGTTCAGGAACGAGAGCATAGACTACAAGCACCTCTCTGAGCTCCACCAATCCGATGGCATAATAATAGGCGATAATCTTGCGCTCTCAAACCTTATAGCCACGCTCAAGAGCTTCTACGAGCAGGTGGGATTTCCAGACATAAGGATAAGGCCGTCTTTCTTTCCGTTCGTAGAGCCAGGGCTTGAAGTATATTACCATGACGACAAGCTCAACGACAACATAGAGCTCTGCGGCGCAGGGATAATAAGAAAGGAGATAACGAAAGCGATGGGGCTCAACAAGGATGTGCTAGCTTGGGGGATGGGCTTGGAGAGGATACTTATGCGATACCTGGGCATAGAAAGGATATCAGAGCTTTACGAGAACAGCGTCGCATGGCTCAGGAAAAGAAAAGAGATTATCTGGTGAGCTTATGGCAGTTACAACTTTCAGCTTGAAATTTCTGGCGGCGCTTGGCGTTGACACTGCAAAGCTCGAAGGAAACATAGACAAGATAGGAATGGAAGTGGAAAAGACAGAAGGAGATGATGTATATATAGACATCACACCCAACAGGCCAGACCTGCTTGACAGTGTTGGTTTTGCAAGGGCGATGAGGTACTTGGATGGAAAGGAAACACCCAAAAGCAATTTCTACGCGCTTAAAAATAAGCCAGATCTCACGGTAATTGCCTCTGAATCTGTGAAGAAGGTGAGGCCTGTCATAGAAGCAATGGTTGTCAAGAATGCCAACCTCCACGGCAAGCTCAAATACATAATAAACTTCATGGAGAAGCTATCTGAAACATATGGAAGGAAAAGGAAGAAGATAGCAATGGGCATGCACAATCTAGATGCAATTGAGCCGCCCCTGCATTATGATGCAAAATACGAGGGCAGCTTTGTGCCCCTAGGAAGCGAGAAAGAGATGAGCTTCAAGCAGATATTGGAAGAGCACGAGAAGGGCATGGCCTACGCGAACACGGTCAAGGCAGGCATGTATCCGGTGCTCTCAGATTCAAAGGGCTCTATCATGTCGCTTATACCTATCATAAACTCGCAGCTCACAAAAGTCAAGGAAGACACGAAGAACCTTTTCATAGACATAACAGGGACTAGCGAGCCAGCTGTGCGCAATGCGCTTAATATTCTTGCATGTATGTTCATCGATCTGGGCTTTGAGGTCTATCCGTGCATCATAGAAAGAGAGGGCAAAGAATTGGTCACGCCACAGCTTTCATACAGAGAGGTGAGGCTCAGGCCCAGTTTAGTCAAAAGGGCCATTGGCGCCGATATTGACCAAGCAAAGATAATAACGCTCCTAAACAAGATGGGTTTCGATGGCGCAATTTATGGAAGATACGTGCTTGCGTATGTGCCACCTTACAGGATTGATGTGCTCAACCAGCAGGACCTCATAGAGGACATAGCAATTGCATACGGCTACAACAACATAATTCCAATGCCAGTGGCAGGCACTTCTGTGGGCATACCTGACGAGCAAAACGAATTTTCAGACAGATTGTCAAATCTGCTCATAGGCATGGGCTTCAGTGAAGCCGTAAACAATTACCTCACAAACGAGGAGATAAACTTCAAGAGAATGAAAAAGCCCATTGATTCTGAAAGGGTTGTAAAGCTCGCGTATTCTAAGGTTGAGATCTACTCGATGCTGCGCACATCCATAATGCCGGGATTGCTTCAGAACCTTTCCATCTCTGCGCACGAGCCTCTCCCGCAAAGGCTCTTTGAAACAGGGCTTGTGTTTGGAGTCGAGAATGGCAAACCTTTCGAAAAAAGAATGCTTGCGTTTGTATCTGAAGACTCAAGAGCTGAATTCTCAGACATTAGATCTTATGTGGAAGCGCTGCTTGGCACGCTGGGCATAGAGCATAAGCTTGAAGCCCATGATGACCCATCTTTCATAAAAGGGAGATGCGCTGCCATAGTTTCAAATGGCACTGCTATAGGGATATTCGGTGAAATTGCTCCAGATGTGCTTGAATCATTTGGCATATCTGCGCCTGTAATAGGCTGCGAAATCGAGTTCATGCCTTTATTTGAAAGATGCTGCGCAGAAAGTGGCAGGAGCAATGCAAAATAAATCATATCAGAGCTTGTCCTTGTGTTCCTCTTCATATTTTTTCTGCCACTCTAAGAATCTCTCCCACTTCTTTTTTGCGCTTTCGCCCTTTTTCCTCATGACTTCCGGCTTCATCTTCCTCCATTCCTCTTGCGTGTATGTGTAAGGAGGCCTGTCCCTCACTTCCTTTGGCGAGAAAGCATATGTGTAGAAATGCCTGTAGTCGAAATCTTTCTCCTCTATGCTCTTTTCATCAACATTTATGCCTTCCTTTTTAAGGAATTCCTTTAGCTCCTCGAGGCTTGCCTTAGGCTTTGAATTATCAGCGCCAACCGGATTGTATAGAATGCTTATCTCTGACTTAACGAACGACACAGTAGCTTTTATCACGGGCTCCATGAGCAGAAGCCTGTACTGAAGCCTTGCGGCATGCTGCAAGTCTACCAGCTCGCTCTTCTTTATGTTCCTAAAGACAACATGCTTTATTATTCCATAGGGAACTCTGTATTTCTTGCCATCGTGCTCAGCGTATATATATGAAGCAGATGCATCCTCTTCCACGCTTTTTTTCTCTGTGCTCCTTCTATCCATTTACACACCTATTTTTGAAACTTCTCGCTCGATCTTTGTAAAATTCTTCACGCCCTTGCCGCCATTGACAGGCAGCGCGAAGAAGTCAACAAGCTTGCCATATGTCTCGTAATAGAGAGGGTTGCTTTCGAGCTCCTTTACGTTTCTCATGTATTTGTCTTTTGCATAAGACCACTCTGGATGGCTCTTCTGCCACTCCTTTGCAGGTATGCTGTATTGGTTCTGTATCTTGTCCCTATAGACCTCTGGGAAAACATTGAAAGTGCAGAAGGGTAGCACCTCTCCATCAGGCATCACGTAATGTATGTCGCACTTCTCAACTCTTGCGATGTCATATGTATATTCATCTTGGAAGTGCATCATGCCAAGGAAGAGCGACTTCATCTGGAACCTTCCGAGCGCCTCGAAATTATGCTTAGTGAATATAGAACTTAGCATTCCAAGTATGTTGAATCCTTTTGGCTGCTTCTCCTTGTCTATGAACTTGCCTATTCCGAGCACCGCTTTTGCGGCTATCATCTTTCTAGCGAGCTTGCTCTTGCCTTCCATCTCGTCAACCTTTTCCTGCAGGTATTCAAGCAGTCCTGCAGCGTCAAGGAATTCTGTGATTGGAATGACCTTGTTATCCTTGTCTAGAAACACATACGTGCCTGCGCCGCATGCGAAATGTATTGAAAGATCGTATGTATAGTCACCAGTAAGCGCCTCCAGGAATTTTGCTATCCCTCCAGTATATGGCACAGAGAACCAGTGCTCCTTTCTTATTACGCCATTTGTCTGCTCTTCTATCAGCTTTATTGCGCCAGGTATGGTTATGCGCTGCTGCTCTCTGAGCTTTGTTGGCATCCTCCCTACAAGAGAGACTGGCTGGAAGTTTACAGATCTAACAATGTCAATGTTGTTTAACGCAAAGTTTATTATGTTGCCAAGGTCATTGTCATTCACACCTCTTATTACTGTTGGCACCAATACAATTCCAATGTGTGCCTTCCTTGCAGCTTTTAATATTAATGGTATCTCCCAATGGTTCTTTGGGTTTGTCTTTTTTGTTGTTCCATCAAAGCTCATGTAAAGGGTGCTTGTTCCAGCTTCTCTAAGCTTTACAAGAAGATCCGGGTTGTAGCCAAGGTTTATACCTGTTGTGTTTAGCTGTATCTGGTCAAATCCAACCTTCTTTGCCAACCTTACTATATCAACTATATCCTCTCTCAAAGTTGGCTCTCCGCCTGTAATCTGCAAAGCATTTGTTGCTACAGGCTTTTCGTTTCTAAGGTCTATAAGCATGCGCTCTATCTCTTCTATTGTAGGCTCATATATTGGCTCTCCCTCTTTCGCATAGAAGAAGCAGTACCAGCATGACAAGTGGCATCTATTTGTTACTACTATGTTTGCAAGAGCCGTGTGTGTCTTGTGCCTTTCGCATAGGCCACAGTCAAATGGGCAGTTTTCTCCAAGAACCTGATAGTTTGGATTTGCTATGCCTCTGCCCACATAGCCATATTTGCTCATCTTTTCATACATCTCATAGTCTTCCCAATACTTTTCTATGAACCAGCCGTGCTCTGGGCAGTACTTCCTTATCATTACATAATCTCCATCTCTATATATTATTCCATCAATAATGAGCTTGCATTCAGGGCAGATTGTCTTTGTTTTGCTTAGCACTGGCATCTTTTCAAGCTCTTCCATTGTCCTATGGTATGGTGCTGTAATATCTTCTTCCTTAGCCTTCACCCCCTGAATGGTCTTCTCATTCATATTTTCTGCCATGCATTACACCTCTAATATCAATTTCTCTTATACAAAGCCTCATTGAGGCTTTTCTTTAAAGCATCAGCTATGAATCTTTTTGAAAAAGCATCAGCTTTTGCAGCTATGCTTATCTTTGTAGCATAAACCCTAGCAACCTTGCCTCCTCTCTTCTTTCCTGCACTCGAAACCTCCGGAAGCTTGTATAATATGCCATATTTTGGCGGCTTGCTTCCATATTTCATGTGTTTGAATAATGCCTTTTCAGCTCCAAGCAGCTGTATGGTGCTTGCTGGCATAACTGCAAGCTTGTTTAATGATCCAGCTTTGCTTAGCAGCTCTGCAGCTATCTTTGGATCTATCAAATATGTTATATTTGGCATCAGGCTTTTTGCTTTATTGTCTATAAATGTGCCCAAACCTCTCTTCAAGTTTGAAAGTGTAATTATAATATCAGCCAATGCTGCTATGCTTGCATATTCTTCTTCGCTAGGCTCTCTGCCTATACTCTTCTTTGCAGCATTTATTATCTCTGCAGCTTTAGCCTTGTCATTTATTAGATTAGCCAAAGCCTCTTCGCTTGCTTCCTTCTTATTCAAGCCAAACTGCTTTACAAACTTTGCATAGCTTTCATGGTTGTTTAGCTTAAGCTCAGGGAAGTATATGCTATACCATTCTTCAAGCCTTTCAAAAACTAGGTTTTCAATCTTTTCAAGCTGCAAGTATGTGTTTATTGCCTCTATAATGCTATGCTCCTCTCCAGCATATGCTGTGCCTATACTCTCTTTTGCTTTCGCTAGTAACCTTTTTCTTTTTTCTTCAAGACTTTCTTTTTTCACATAAGCACCCAGAGCTGTTTATAGCTCTAAACTTCTAAATAGAATAAATAAATAAAGTATAAAAAGATATAGCTATAACTGAGTTATTAAAATAAACAAACGCGAGGAAATATAACAAGATTTTGTTTTTTGCAAATGCTATTGTGCAAAAGCGCAAAAGGACTAAAAGATAAATATATATAATCAATATTCATTACTGATAATTCAATGTTCTTATTTGCCAGTGGTTTGTATGGAAAAGAATGAGTCTAAGGCTATGAGCATAGTAAGCAGGCGAGGCATATTCTACCAGTCTTTTGGCATATATAAAGAGATTGGGGGCTTCTATGACTATGGGCCTGTTGGAGTTAGGATAAGAAGAAATATAGAAAACGCATGGCGCAGGCTATTTGTTGATATGCTTCAAGCTATTGAGATAGAGAGTAGCAGCATAATGCCAGAAGCAGTATTCGAAGCCAGCGGACACCTTAGCACATTCACAGACCCTATGACAAAGTGCAAGGTATGTAATACACCATATAGGGCTGACAAACTGCTAGAAAGCTTCTATGAGAAAAAGCATGACTACAAATCAATGGAAGAGGTAAAAAAGCTCAGCCTTGAAGAGCTTGATAGAAAGATAAGGGAGCACGGCATAAAATGCGAAAAATGCGGCGGAGAGCTTGGGAAGGTGGAGAAATTCAACCTCATGTTCCAGCTCAAAATAGGCCCCACAGGCTCTGAAACAGGCTATCTTAGGCCTGAGACTGCCCAGGGCATATTTGTTGACTTTAGGGATTTATTCAAGACTCAAGGGCTAAAGATGCCAGCGCTTATAGCACAAGTGGGCAAGAGCTACAGGAACGAAATCTCGCCCAGGCAGCAGCTTGTGAGGATGCGCGAATTTACCCAAATGGAGCTTGAGCTTTTCTTCGATCCTGAAGAGGAAGAAAAAGATATTGGCTTTATAGAATTAGAAAAGGTGCTTGATACAAAAATAAGCTTCATAAAAAGTGGAGAAGAAGAAGCAATTAAGGCAAGCTTGAAAGAACTGCTTGAATCAAAATCAATACCAAACAAATATTTTGCCCTATTGCTTTATTTGGAAAACAGGCTGATGCAAGAGATAGGCTTTGATGAAAAAGCATATAGGTTTAGGGAGCTTGAAAAGGAAGAGCTTCCTCATTATTCAAAAGGCAATGTTGACTTGGAGGTAAATACAGAATACGGCTTCATAGAGGTAGCAGGAAACGCATATAGAACAGACTATGACCTTTCCTCACACGCTAGAGTATCTGGAGTTGAGATAACAGTTGTAAACAACGGAAGGAAGTTTGTTCCCCATGTTGTTGAAGCGAGTATGGGCCTTGATAGACTTCTGTTCAGCATAATAGAAAACAGCGTTGTTAGCGGCGATAGAGAATGGGATTGGCTCAGGCTAAAAGAAAGTATAGCCCCTTACAAGTATGCAGTATTTCCTCTCCAAAAAGACGATAAGCTCTTGAAAAAAGCAAGAGAGCTTGCAAAGATGCTTGTTGAGAAAGGGGTAAGCGCATATTACTCAGACAGCGGAAGCATTGGAAAAAGGTATGCAAAAGCAGATGAAATAGGGGTTCCATACTGCATAACAATAGACTATCAGACTTTGGAAGATGATACAGTTACAATAAGGAATAGGGATGACTCAAAGCAAATAAGGAAAGGCATAGCAGAGCTTTTGTCATCAAGCTGATTCGATGCAGATAATAGCAAAGGATTTCAATATAAAATATACAATAGAAAGCGGCCAGCCTTTAACCTTTTTTGCAAATTACTCTTTCTCGGGCAGCAAGGCTTTGATAAAATACCCTTTGTATGAAGGCTTCATAAGCATAGAGGCAGAGCAGATAGGCAAGGACTGCAAAATAAATGCATACAGCGAAAATTATTCTAATCTTGAGCTTGAGCTTGAAATAAAAGAGAGGCTTGGCCTTAATGATGACATTAAGAATATATACAAGAGCATATCTACAGATCCTTTCATGTATTCAGCCATAGAAAGCTTTTATGGCATGCGCGTAACAAAGAATGATATTTGGCAAACCACCCTTTCCTTCTTGGTAAGTCAATTCAACAATATAAAGAGGATAAGGAGGATAATGCTCTGCTTTGTAGATAAGTTTGGCAAAGGCTATTTTCCAAGCTGGGACTCTCTTGCAAAAGCCTCTACAAAAGAAATATTTGCGTGCGGCACAGGCTTCAGGGCAAAATACATAAAAGAAGTTGCTGAAAAATATGACCAAGAGCTTTTCTCAAGCTATTCAAGACTTAGCTATGAAGAAGCAAAAAAGGAGCTTATGAAATATAAAGGCATTGGTGACAAGGTTGCGGACTGCATACTTCTCATGGGCTACAAAAAGCTTGAAGCTTTTCCTATAGATACATGGATAAAAAGAGTCTTGATTAATGTATACAAGCCAGAGAAGACAAGCATAAAAGAGCTGCATAAATTTGCAAGGAAGCAGTGGGGCACACTTGCAGGATATGCTCAGCAATATCTGTATTGGTATGGCAGGGAATCCAAGCTCCTTAAATAATTTAAATAAACTATTTGTTCTTCTTGCTAAGCTTCTTTGGATCTGTCATTTTGAAATATGGTTCTAGGAACCACTCCATTTGGTTCCTTATAACCTGCCAAGCCATATACTTCATGCCCATTTTCATGAGGTACATAAAAGTAGAAGGCTTTAGCTTTACAACAGGATCATCATAAGAGCCTATAACAAATGTGGCTTTTCTATAGCCAAATTCGAATGGGCAGTGTGTTCTTCCATTAAATCTAGAGTCAATGCCTAGCAATCTGTCTCTTATCACCTTTGATTCCAAATGAGCTGTTACTGCTGATTTAGATGTTGGTATATTTGTAGCATCGCCCATGCAATAGGCATCATCATAATCTCCTATATTTAACTTGAACTTGTCTGTTTTGACAAAGCCATCATCATCTGAAAAGCCTTCAACTATGCCTGCCCCTCTGTGCGGAGGCACTATTGCTGCAAAATCATAATGCAATTTGTCTCCTTCTATTGAATTTATTATCCTGTTTTTTGTATCTATGCTTTCAACATCGAAGAATGTAAAGATCTCTATATTTCTTTCCTTCATTGTCTGCTCTACTATCTCATTCATCTGCTCAGCAGGATACGCTCTTGGAAAAGGTGTTATAAACATTATCTTTGTTTTTTGTTTGAGTTTGTGCTTATTTATATATTCTTCGAAAAGAAATGCAGCTTCATCTGGCGAAGGAGGGCATTTGTATGTTGGATATGATATGCCTATAACAGCGTCTCCTCCAGAAAAGCTTTTTACCTTGCTCCAAAGCCTTTCAGCAGCTTCTGTATTGCTATGGAAATCGCCGAATTCATTAAAAAGCTCTTGATGCCCTGGTATCTTTGAATAGTCTCCTCTACTCCCTGTGTCTACAACCAAATAATCATAGCTTAGCTCTTCGCCATCTAAAACTACTTTCCTATTTGCCAAATCTACCTTCTTCACTTCTTTATTTATGAATTTTGCACCTCGTGGAATGAGCTTTCTTTTTTCTATCTTCTTTTCTTTTGCTCCTGAAAAAGCAATATGAAGTTGCCAAGGCTGGAAATAATGCATTGTTGATTTGTCTATCAATGTTACATCAAAATCCTTTTTAATGCGGTGAGACAATATTATGCCGCCATCGCCAGCTCCTACTATAATTACCTTCTTTTTCTCAGCATTGGTCATATAACCACTACCTATTCAATACTTTTATTGTTACTTTTATTACTCCATTCTCTTCCTTTATCTCCAATATCTGATTCTTTGTCTTGCTTGCCCACGCTTGTGCATCAGCCTTTATGCCAGGATCAGTAGACCAAACCTCTAATATGTCGCCAACTTTTGCTTCTCTATACGCTTTTGAAAGTTCTACTATTGGACCGGGGCAGCTTGAGCCCCTTGCATCAATAATCTTCTTGTTTTCATCTGCCATGTTAGCACCTCATATAAATAATGTTTCTCCACCTTCTGAAATGTTGA
>JAGDYD010000025.1:0-24655 GCA_023256515.1 Microcaldota archaeon | reverse complement strand
GGCTGCTCCTACTATATCATCGACAAGCTCGTTTAAGTCTTTCTTCTCAATTCCCATAGCCCCAGCCATTGTTGAGCAAGCGTATATTTTTGCCCCCATTTCTTTGGCTTCTTTGAGCATTTCTTGCCAGGGCTTTATGTTCATTTTCTGCAAGCCCTCCATAAGCTTTGGTGCCATTTCTTTGAATTCGCTTGGAAACGGAAGCTCATTTCCATTTTTTATGAAGCCAAGAAGCGCCCAGCCCGTTACAAATATATTAACTTCAAAGCCCATAGCAGCTGCAGCCTGCGAAAGTATGGCCAAAGGCAAAAATTTGTCGGCTGTGCCGCTGAACATTATTATAGAAAGCTTGCTTTTTCCATTTTCCACACTATCGCCCTAATGAAAAATGAAAGAATTAAAGCTTATAATTGTTCCTTTTTTGTTCTTTTTTAAGTGTTTGATTCATCGTGCTGGATGCTCCAACAATCCCTGAGTTTCATTATTTCAAAAACTAAAAGCCCGAGTGCATAGGTTGGGCAGCAAGCATGCATGGGCTATTGCTTTTTGATTGAATTATTGGACAAACTCTTTTTAAACTAAAAAAATAATAGAAACAAAAGCATAGTCTAAAAGCAAATCAATTGAAAGAAGGATTGGGGCTAAAAGCAAAAAGAATATAAATATAAATATTGATTTAATTTTAGGTGTTTTTTATGGTGAGCAAAGAGAAACAGGTTGTGGTTGTTGACCCTGAGCTCTGGATGAACAGGAATTTACACTATCAGGAAAGGCAGTCTGGCTGGAAGATTTTCACATCAATATATTGGAGCATCTACTTGCTATTCGTTGGTGGATTGTTAATATTCTACAATGCACTAGGGCTTACTATAACATACTTCTTTGGTATAGCAATGTTCCTCTTCTCGCTAATGCTAATAATATATGGCTTCACAACATCTCTTCACTTCAAGCTCATGAAGAGGTACGGCTGATTTTTGGCTTTTTTTAAGTTTTTTATATTTTCTCTTTCATATCTCTTTACTATTGCTTGGCATAGTTGGTTCTAATGGATATTCCAAACATATACACTTACAAGAATCTAAAGCTTCTGATAGCAATACCAATAGTATTGATGTTTATAGGTATCTATTTTTCAAACTTCATAGTATATGATACATCCCTTGCCGGCGGCTTAAGCATATCGCTGATAACAAATCAAACAGTTAATACAGTGGCTTTGGCATCAAATATAAGCTCAAAGCTCCATGTCTTAAATCCAGAGATTGTGCAAGGAAGAGGTAGCATAACAATAACAATACCAATGAACAAAAGCCTTGCAGATGCTGAAAACTACTTGATGGCTTTTTATGCATACAAGTCAAATTATACTGCATATAGCTTCAATGTAACTAGCATAAGCCTTGCCTTGAAAAATGAGCCAAATAATTCAACCCTGCTTTCTGAGCTTTCTTTCTCAAGCAAGGGGCTCAATGAATCTTTTTTTGGAATGAAATATAACTTGGATCAAGAGCTGAATGCGCTTAGGCCAATAATAGGCAATGTGAGCTATAATTCTAGCAATATAGAAAACATGAGTAAGGTTGCGCAAGCTGCTTATACAAAAGCGGGCAGCATATATGAGCAAAAGGTTGTAAATATTATTAAGTCTTTTGTAAAATTCTCTTCTTATTCTTATAGCCTTGTTACTCCAACACTTAGCAGGTTTTTCTTATCACAGGTTAGGTTCATAATAATAGTAGCTTTTATACTGATATCAATAGCAGTATTTTTCATATTCCGCTCTATAGTGCCTTCGCTTGCAATAATATTCGGAGCTGGAAACGATATAATAATAGCGTTGGGCGCTATGGGCCTATTTAAAATACCTCTTGGCATAGCAAGCCTTGGCGGCCTGCTTATGCTTATTGGCTATTCAATAGATACAGAAATATTGACTTCAATAAGAATACTCAAAAGGCATGAAGGCACAGCTGAAGAAAGGGCTTACCATGCCATGAAGACTGGCCTTACAATGACATCCACAGCCATAGCAACATTCGCAACATTATTTATAGTTTCTCTAATAGCATATGTGCCCACATACTATGAAATATCTGGCGTTGTATTGTTCGGCTTGATAGGTGATATATTCACAACTTGGCTTGGCAATGCGCCAATGATACTTCTATACAAGAAGAAGAAAGAGAGGAGATAATGGCTAGGAAGCTGGAATACCTTAAGGATAGAAGGATACTTTCTTTGATAATAATAGTTGTACTTCTGCTAATTCTAGATATATTTTATGGGGCTGGGCCTCCTTATTATCTGCACTTTGGAATAGAGTTTACAAACGGAACGCAGATACCTATAACGCTTGAGCAGCCAGTTAGCCCTACAGTCATGAGCCAAATAATAAACATATTGCAGCAAAGGGTAAGCACATACGGCTTGAAGCAGGTTACAATAGAGGGTGTTGGCAATTCTTACATATACATAACTATACCTACTGTATCTGGAAAGGAAATAAACTCTACTATAAATATTATAGAAAGCCAAGGGATATTTGAAGGGATTGTAGATGGCAGAGAGGCATTGAATGGATCTTCAATATTGAGCGGCAGCATAGGAGCAACAACCCCTACAGTATTCAATGGCAATGTCTCTTGGGCTGTGAACTTCTTTATAACCCAAAACGCAGCAGAGAAGTTCGCTAGGGTTGTTTTTGGCCAAGCAAACAAGCCTCTTTACATGTTCTTGGACAGGCCTACAAGCTCAATTGTACTTATAAATTCATCCATAATAAATGGCTTTAGCTCTCAAGGAATAAGCTTCCAACAGGCTCTTAATGCAATGCAAAATGCTCTCTATTTTGGAAACCAAACAATACCTATAGAGATATTGAATCCAAATGGCAACAATTGGAATTCTTTGTATCCTTTCTTTGCAACCCACAATACAATATACAGGAATGTCATACTGGCAAAGAATACTCCAAAGTTTGTTGTAGAAAATTTGACAGGCATGAATTATACTTTAATTTTTGAAACTACTCAAAACATAACGCCAACAATAATACAAGTAGCTAATTCATCAAGCGCTATTTCGACAAGCTATATAGTTGATTCATGGCCTGCAGTTGGCTTGCTTTCAGCTCCTCTGCTAAGCCCAAGCATTACAAATGGAAATATAAGCCAGAGCTACCAGATAAGCGGCTTTGCTCCACCAAGCCTGCCTTTGGAAGCAAAGTTGGCGTATGCACAAAACCAATCCCAGACAATAGCAAGCATACTGAGCGGCGGAGCATTGCCTGTCCATGTTGTAGTGGGCGTTCCTACAGTTGTGCCTCCAACATTGGGAAAGCATTTCTTATATATTAGTGCATTAGCAGCACTTCTTGCTGTTGCTGTCGTAACCTTGATAATAGTTGTTAGATACAGGCGCGCATTCTTGGTATTGCCAATAATGCTTACAACATTCACCGAACTCTTCATAATAGTCTCTATAATAGGCTTGATAGGTACAATAGACCTTGCAGCTGTTGCCGGAATGATAGCAGTTGTGGGTACAGGCGTAGATGCACAAATAATAATAACAGACGAGCTCATCTCTGGAAAAAGCGAGGCCATGAAGCTGAAGCTTGGCAACGCATTCTACATTGTGTGGGCAGACGCATTGCTTCTTATAATAGCCATGCTGCCTCTTCTTTTCTCGACCTCACTTGTAGACATAGTGGGATTTGCTGAATCTACAATACTTGGTGCGCTTCTTGGAGTTTTGATAACAAGGCCTGCATACGGAGCAATAGTAAGCATACATTATGGCGAGAAGAAGGAAAGCAGTGGCGATGCACATGCCTAAACACTGCCCTCTATGCAATAGGTCAAGCGATGAATTCAAATTTTATGGCGAGTTCTGCGAAGTTTGCACAAGGGATATGCTCAGCAAAAAAATACCCAAAGAGATACATATAGATAGATGCAGGGTCTGCAAAAGGATAAGGCTTGGGGACTCTTTCGTAGAAGAGAGCGATGCAAGCATAGAGGATGCATTGAGGCATGCCCTAAACAAATACGAGCTAAAGCTAGATTCATATAATCCTTTGCTTGGCATTGCAAATGTAAAGATATGGGCAGAATCAAACAATGATAAAATAATGCTTGAAAAGAGGATAAGCATAAAATACAAAAAGACAATTTGCAAGCAGTGTTCTAGGCGGCTAGGCGGCTACTTCGAGGCTGTATTTCAAATAAGAGGAAGCAAGGAGAAGGTAGATGCATTCAAGCAAGGCGTAAAGAACTTTTTCGAAGCAAACAATGAATTTATAACAAGAGAAGAAGAGGTTGATGGAGGCATAGACTTGTATCTGAGCAATAAGAAGCTTGCTTCTAGCTATTTGAGCATGCTTAGGATAAAGGCTACAAGGTCATATACATTGCACACAGTTAAGAATGGCAAAAAGCTTTATAGGAACACATATTCTATACAGCTTGGTGGTTAGATGCTTAAAGGAATAGACAAGATAACAAAAGAGCTTGAAAAAGAGCAGAAAAGGTTTGAAGAAATATTGTCAACATCGAGCAAAGTAATAAGGCTCTCTGCACAGCTGATAACAGCAATACATTCAAAGAACAAAGCTTTGTCTAGAAAGCTTAAGAAGGAGCTAGAAAATGAAATCTCTGAGCTCAGGAAAAAAGAAAAAGGCTTCGAATATTATTCTATGCAGGCTCATCAGGAATATGTTGAAGCTATGGCTTTATACAATATAATAAGCACAGGCAAGTTGCCTGAAAGATCTTATTTGAAAGAAGGCATAGCGCCTTATATACTGGGCATAATGGATCTTGTTGGAGAGCTGAAGCGAGAAGCGATGGACGAGCTTAGGGAAGGTAAGAAAGAAAATGCAGAAAAATATTACAAAATAATGAAGGAAATATATGATTCTACTCTTCACATAAGGTTTGCAAACTCTATACTCCCCGGCTTCAGGAAAAAGCAGGATGTTGCAAGAATACAATTAGAGAGCCTAGCCATGGAGCTTTTGCATGTAAAGGGTTAAATTTAAAAGCATGATATTACTATGAAAATTGGTGCATAATATGCAAAAGAGAATAAAAGCGCAAAGCGCAATGGAATACCTAATGACCTACGGCTGGGCAATACTAATAATTGCAGTAGTGCTCGGAGCACTCTTCTCGTTGGGCGTATTCAGTGGCTCTTCCTTGATAGGAACCTCGTGCATAGCAGCTCCTGGATATTACTGCCAGAGCCCTGTGCTTAGCACATCAGGAACATTGACATTCTCATTCGGCCAAAACACTGGTGCAACAGTGTATAATGCTATTATATGTGCAGAACCAGAATCCCTATCGCCAAACCTAGCATATCCTTTCTTTAGTGGTAATAGTAACTGCACAACAGCATATACTTCATTAACATCTGGCCAAACAGTATACCCTTCAATAACCATAAGCACTTTTTCAGGCAAGCCAGTAGGAACGCCATTCACTGGATACGTGTGGATGTCATACAATGCTTCTTCATCATCAGGAACTAGCAACCTACTTACAAAGGTAGCAACAATAGTAGTAAAGGTAAGCTGATCTTCTAACTTTCTTTTATTTTTCTTTTCCTGCTTTTATTTTTAGCATTTCTTCTAGCATATTTGGGCTTAGCAAAGGCTTTCTAAGCCTGTCATTGTCTTCTGTTGCTATTCTAGGACAAGCGGTATTGACAAAAGCATCTATCTCAAGCATATTGTTAAGCGAATCAAAATCGAATGTGTTTGCAACAAGTATAAAGCCATTTAGCCCATTTTTCTCAAGCTTTTCCTTTATTATCTTTGCGAGCTCTATATTGTATTGGCCAACCTTTGTGCTTACCAATATGCCAAAGTTTTTGGCGCTAAGGCTCTTTATTATAAGCCCTTTCTCCAGCTTTTTCCTTTTTTCTCTATATTCATCTAGCCAAAGCATTTTGTCTGCAAATGGATCTATAGACAAGAAAGGCTTCTTTGTTGCATATACTGCACCTAGTGGATGAAAAAGGCCGCCTCCAAAATAGACATGTGCATCTACCTCTTTGTCTACTGTTGCTGCACTTCCTACATCGCAGCCCAAAATTTGGCCGCTGTATTTTGCCAACCCATAAGGCCTTCCTATTATAACCTCTTTTCCATTTTTTTCGTAAAACTCTTTTATTGAAGGCAATTGCTTCAAATGCTGGACTGTCGTTACTACATTTATTTTTTTGTACTCTTTTAGCATCTCTAAGCTCTCTTTTAATATTGAGAGGTCGGCATCTATACTATACTCTACATATTCTACTTCTATATCATTTATGTGTATGAATTCAGCATGGCCAAAGTGTATTATCTTTTGTGCTCCAACTGCTTTTGCTTCATCTACAGCCACATCGCATGCACCAAAGCTAGGAGAAGCAGAAATAATAACCTCGTTGCCCTCTTTCTCTATTTTTTTAGCATATTCTACTGCATGCTGTTTGAGCCCTTCTGGAAACTGAAGCAATATCCTCATTTATATGACCTTATAATTAGAATTAAATATAAAGAAAAGAAAATAAGCTTATGCAGCTTCTCCTTTTTCCTTCTCTATCTTTTCTACAACTATTTTGTATGTGCCAGAAAGCTTTGATGCTGCCCTTTTTAGGGCTGTGTACGCTACTTTCCTTTTGCTTGAATCTGTTTTCAATTCAAATACAGGTTCACCTTCAAAAACCCTAGCTGCAACAGCAGAAGGCTTGCCAAAAGCAAGGGTCATACCCTGTGAAATTCTGTCAGCTCCTGCTCCTGTAGCCATACGCTTTTCCCTTAGCACATTGTGCGGGTATGTTATGACCCTTAGGAAATAGCCATTTGGTATCTCTCTTTCCAAATACTTGTTTGCCGCTTGCCTTGCAGCTTCCAGTGCATTTGATCTTAGTTGAACATCTTGCTCTGAGGTAAGCAACAGCCTAATATCATAATCTGGCCTATCTGTACCCATCCTAAATATGAGTAAGCTTGTATGTGGAAGTGCCTTTATGTAGTTCTTTTTGGGCTTCTTTATAGAATACCTTGCCCATGCCTGGCTGTTTAGCTTCCTTGTAGTGCGTGCTGGCCTAATTCTCATTATAACACCTCTAAAGTAATTATTTAGTAAAGCTTATATTTTAATACTTTTGGTTTTTCTGCTTGTTTTTGCCTTCTTTTTATATAACTACTTTTGCTTTTCTGTCTTTTTATACATTTGGCTATTTATAGAAAAGTATTTATATGTTTACTTAAGTAAATAAAATTGTATTTCTAGTAAAGGGTAGAGTTCATGGAGAAAATTGAATTCAAAAGATTGCTGAAAGGTATAGTAAGCAAGATGCCCCTTTTTATTGCACTATTCTATTCTGGAACAGCCAAAGGGGCAGAGTTCTCTTTTGACATAATAGGCACACTAAGCTACATACAAGGGCTTCTAATGCATATTGGCCCAATGCTGAGCGCCCTGTTGTTTATTGTTGCAGGCATATTCTATGCCATTGGTCAAATACTGCCTCCTGACAAAAGGGCAAATTTCCATACTGCTTCTGTCAATATAATAATAGGGGCAATAGTTGTTGCAGTCCTATCTGTTGCTTCAAATGGATTGGCTATAGCTTCTACCCAACTACTTAGCAATATTACATATAACTCAATAAGGTAGTTCTATGCCATTGGCCCCTTTTGGACCTTATGGATTCAATGTGGCAGTCCTATTGATAAGCATAATGATATCAGTTAGCGGCATTCTACTTGCATTGGGATATGCTATTGATGACAAAAAGCTAAAAGAGATAGGTAGAAGGGAACTTTACCAATCAATAGTAAATGGTATTCTTGTTGGCTCGCTTCTTTTCTTATTCATAAACAACGGTCCTATAAGTGTATTGGTTAACTCATTGATGCCAAAAAACTCTAGCTTTTCATGCCCTAGCTATATGTCTGGAAATGCTGCAATGTGCTTTGCATACTCTTATCTAGCAGGATCAATGCCATACACATTTATGGGCTCTGTCCATATCTCCCTTCTTGAAGAAATAACTTTTCTAATATCGAGCCTTTTTATATTGACCACTCTGCTTGGTGCGATATCTTCTATAGAAATAAATCTCTTGATTGTAACTTTCAATTTTTCATATCTGCTTAAGCCATTTATGAGCCAGATAAACTATATAATAGAGGCTTTATCAGCAACAGCAGTTAGTATATCTGTACAAGCATTCATACTCGTTTTTGCATCATTATGTGCAATATCGATAATACTCCCATTAGGTATAATATTGAGAACATTCTACCCAACAAGAAAGCTTGGCAGCTTTTTTATCGCGCTCTCAATAGGCATATATGTAATACTGCCTCTTTCTTATTTATTTGATGCCACAATGCTCAATTCTTATAGCACAAGCTATAATGCAACTATATTGACTATCTCTACATCTAATGCCTCTTCTTTAGAGAATCAAATAATAAGCTCACAAAATAATAGAAACCAAACAAGCATAGTTTCGGTTATCGAGTCAAATGCTTCTTCTCTTGCTAGTTCATTGGCCAGATTGGTCAATTCACTTATAACATTTATATCAGAGCTGATAATGCAGGTATTTATACTGCCTGTTTTTAGCCTGGTTATAACAGGCATATCGATAAAGGAAATCTCAGAGCTTTTGGGCTCTGAAGCTTCATTTGGAAAATTTAGGGTGCTTTGATGGAAAATGTATTTGGAGAAAAAACAGTTTCATATTCAATACTGGCTTTTTCTATAATATCAATAATTTCATCTTTTGCATTTGGCAATGCAATTTTTGCCATAATCTCTTCATTCCTCATGCTCCTCTCTATAGCATATCTCTATTCAGGCAAATTGATAAACAGGCTAATAATTGCCGGCACTAAGCCAATAATAATATACAAGGGCTATGAATTAAGCAACAACTTAGCATCAGCCATATTGAGGAAGGGCCAATATTATGAAAGCATTTCTATGGCTGAGCTTATATTAAGCTCACAGGTAAACCCTAGCAACTATTCATTTGAGAACATAATATCTAGGATAAATGTTCCATTTGAATATAAAATAGAGCTTAAAGGACTTAGCGAGAAGAAGCTAGTTGATGAGCTAGAAACAAAAATGCACATCAAAGAGATAGAGCTTTCAAATGCATCTAATGAAAGGGATTCAATAAGGCTTAGAAGGGAAATAGAAGCAATAGAAGGTGAAATAAAAGCGATAAGCTCAGGCAGCAAGCCACTGGATGTTAAATTTATAATTAAGTGCAAGGCAATTTCACAATCTTTGATAGAAGCAACAACAACCTCTCAGAAAAATGTAGAGCATGTGGCAAGCATATTTGCAAACGAGTTCAATCTAAGCTATTCTCTGCTTAAAGGAGAAAGCCTGCTAGAAGAGCTTTAGGTGTTGTATTGAGTACAAAGCTTGGTTCAATATCTGTGTCTAAATTCTTTGGAATCTTCTATTCTAGCGAAAGCCATATGCTAAGGAATTCTGGAAACGGTATATTCATAGGCAGAAGCGAAAAGTTTAACATACCATTCTTGCTTGGCAAAGAAAATCTGCTGAATTTACACACCTTTATATTTGGCTCAACAGGCTCTGGCAAAAGCTATCTCATGAAGTCAATGATAACAAGAATAATTTCTGAAACTAACTCAAAATTGGCTATTGTAGATATAACAGGAGAATATAAGCAAATAGTTGATTATTTTGGGATAAGCGAATATGAAATTAATCCTGAAGAGTTTTTGCTAAGCAATGTAAGGCTTGCATATTATAATATATCAAACTTTAATGAAATCAAAAAAGTAGAAGAAGCTGAGCATATAATATCTAGCCTTATCGAAGGTATGAGAAAAAGGGGCATAGGCCAAAAAGAGAGTGCACTTATTTTCTTGGATGAAGCATGGAAGCTCTTGCTAAAGAGCAATACTATTGATATTCTTTTAAGAGAAGGGAGGAAGTATAATGTTGGCGCAGTCCTTGCTTCGCAGCTTATAGAAGATATAGATCCTAGCATGCTATCAAATATAGCCACAATTTTTGTCTTCAGATTGCAAAACAGGAAAAGTTTGGACATAGTGCAGAAAAACTATTTCATAAGCGATGAAAAGATAGCAAAGCTCCAAGAACTACCACAAGGGAGCTGCATGGCAATCCAAACTTACAAAGACAAAAGTACTGCTTCATTTTTTATTGGAAAGGTTGCTGGTTCAAGTATGCCAAAGCATTTTTACCTAAAATGTGGTGGAAAAATGATTGAAATAAGCGAATATCAAATTAAAAAAGCTCTAAACTCTATGGGATATAGCGAAGCCAAGCTCTTGCAAAGGATAAGCGGAGAAGAGGTTAAGGTTAGCGACCTTATTAGATTGCTATATGAAGCCGGGCTTGATAAAAACTCTATACTAAGATTTCTGAGGTTTATAGGTTTGAAAGACCAAATTATAGCAGATTCTTTTGCTTCTTATAAAAGTGAGCAAGATGCCTCACGATAGCCATTATCCAATAAAAAGTACAATTAGGCTTAGGGGCTTTGCAAAGGCAAATATAGCAAAAATAAAGGAAAGGCTCTCATTTTATCCTATGCTGAAGCTTATTGGAGAAGGCAGTGAGCTTGAATATCTGATAAATAATCCTGATAAAGAAAGCAATAGGCAATATAAAATAAACATAAGCAAAGAATGCCTCTCTTTAACTCTTTATTCAAAAACATCTCCAGAAAAATTTGAGTTAGAATCAATGCTTGTGCTTTTGAGCATAGCCCAGACATTAAGCGATATTTTTGATTTTGAAATAAACTCAATATTTCCAAACCTGATCCACTTATTGCACAGCATTTCCAAAGATGACTTAAGGCTAAAAGAAGAGAAAATAATAAAATTTAGTGGTAGAGATTTGGAAGCAGTTCTTTCAAAAAGAATAATTGAACTGCTTAATCAAAACAAGAATCTGAATAATGAACTTTCAAGGCTCAATGAAAAGTTGGCCTATTTTGTTGGTCTCGCAGCATTCTTCGAAAAATTTGATGGCGACTCTAGCAAACTATCTAAAAAATATGATATTGATCCAAGCATCGCTGAAAAAGCTATAGAGAGAAAAGAGGAGTTTGCTTCAAAGGGTGTTTATAATGCCAATTATATATAATTTGATTATTAATTTTGCGCCAATCTTTTTTGGCCTGCTCATTTTCTATATTTTGAAAAATACTAATATAGGATCTAAGAAGTTTGTGCTATCTGAAGATATACTCTTGCCTGAAACTAATGATATATTTTGCGAAAACGATCTAAAATCTTTATTCATTGCTTATTCAAAAGATGAGCTTATAACAAGCGGTTTTTTGCCAGGAAGATATGTTGATAAAGAAGCATTTGAAAAGCTTGGAATTCTGCCTTTTTGGAAATTGAATTATCTAATTTCAAAGCATACCAAAAATAAAACAATATCCTTATTTATAGACCATGATGCTTTAGAGAAGCTCTTATGCTCTTATAATCCATATTCTGGTATACTCTCTGCATATTATACTTTTGGAAATCTTGGGCTGATCAATTATGTATAGTGAATTCCTATATCTGTTTATAAAGCTCTCTGCCATATTGCTATCTTTTACACTGAGCTATTACATAATCAATTTGTCTTTAGGAAAGGAAAATATAGATTGGAAGGCAAGCGCATTTTTGTTAATAGGCATCTTCATTTTACTTTTCACGGTGTTCGAATGGATTTAGGCATATTATATAAGCACAAATTATCAAGGTTGTATATATTTTTCTTGTCTATAGGCTTCGCTTCTCCATTCTTGTCGATTTTTTATATATTGGGCAATCCTACTTATGCCTTTGCTTCTATTCTTTTAGTCATATTTGTGTATTTGTTACTTTCTAAAAGGGGTAAAAAGGCATCAAAGCTTGCTATTTTGCTATCTTTCATAAATCTTGCAATTTTTATCTTGGTGGTTTATTGAATTTTTATGAGATACTCTCAATACCAGACAATTTTGATAAAAAAGCATTTATAGAATCTTTGCTTGGAGAGGCATTCATTATGTATTATGAGCCTAAAGGTATGCATGTATATTTGGTCAGCAAATCCAATGGCAATCTGTTTGGCTGCTCTTTGTTACAAAAAGAGATAAGTGGCGATTTCGCATTCTTGGCGGCTTATCCAACTTCTAGTATAGAAAATGCTATAGAAAGAGCATATATAGATGGCTTTGGTCTTATATTTGCGTTTGTTCCTGCAAGCAAGGATTATGTTGAAGAGGTGAAGAGACGTACAGAAAAAAGATTAAGCGAATATGGCGTTAAGTTTGTAAAAAGTCTGGGCCCACATTCTGGCAGTATACAAATGGATTTATTCTACAAATACGATGAAAGGAAGCTGCTAGAATCAATAATCGAGATGCTAGGAAAAATAATAATAGAAAATGGCAGGTCTTACAAATTTTTTATATTAAGCAGAGATGAGCACCACGAAAAAGTATCAAAACTTTTCGAAACTAGCTTAATTTCGATGGAGAGTGGCCATATAAGCTTCAATTCTATTGAGGAGGCTTTTGCCAAGCTCTCCAAAATAGAATCAATTCCATTAAGTACAGATTATGCATCTAAGCTACTCTATATTCCACGGTTCGTAAAAAAGCTAAATAATATAGATACACCTTTCCCTTCGCCTCAAGGTAGTATAAGCATAGGCCACTTTATGGATGGCTCGATAAGAGAAAGTAGTATAGAAGTTAAGCTGAGCCCCAGCTCATTTAATCTTGGCTGCCTTATAACAGGCGTGCCTGGCACAGGCAAGAGCTTTGCTGCAATGAATATAGTTGAGCAGCTCCTAAAGCAAGGCTCAAAGATTGTTGTAATATCTCCTACAAAAGAATGGTCCTATTTTGCAGCTAAAAACAACATAAGACTTATAAGACTATACTCTAGCAACAATTTCAAGATAAATTTTTTCAAATGTGATTCAAGCATACCAATAGAAAAATTTTATGAGAATCTCGCAATGCTTATAGCTAGCGCTTCAAGGGCAGGGCCATACACTTATTCTATGGAAAAATCCCTTTTGTCTGCTTTTCATAAGGCTTATTTATCTAATGCACCAGATCCTCAAGAAGTTTACAATCAAATAGAAGATGCAGTAATAGAGCAGCATGCAAAGAAAAACAATGTTGGCATTAAATATTCAAAGCATGGGGAAAACATAATGGCTTCTCTTGAGAACCTTAGACTTATGCTTTCAAGGCCTGAATTTTCATATAGAGAAGGCTTAGATTTTTTGTCTTTAATAAATAGCTCTGTTGTTTTTGATCTATCAAATGTGAGCAACAACATGAAGCCATTTTTCTATTCTCTAATATTAAATCAAATCTATAGCATAGCAGATACTTTCCCAGAAGATGGTGATGAAAAGCTTAGGCTTGAAATAGTGCTAGAAGAAGCCCAGATGGTGTTTGGAAGCGATGAGCTCTCAGCACCAGTGCTTGATCTTAAAGAAAGGATGCAGGATTTCAGAAAAAAAGGCATAGGTGCAATGCTGATAGCACACAACATTGTTGATATAAACCAAAGCATAAGAAGGCTTTGCCAAAACAAATTTTATTTTAGGCAGAGCCCAGATATGGTGAAATTTGCTATATCTGACATGGGCTTGAGCGAAAGTGCATCAAATAGACTTAAGAATTTGGAAAGGGGCTTGTGTGCAATAAATTATATAGATTCATCAAGATTGCCAAATGGCCCTATGTTTGTAAAGATGAACAATTTCTACTTGCCAGAATGTGAAATAAAAGACTCTTTATCTAAAAGGTACTATAAAGATGCAAAAATCATTATAGGCGAAAATTTTAATGGGAAAGAAGTTGAGCTATATTATTTAGGAGAGAAAATAAGCTCTTCAAAGATAGAAAACGGCATTGTTTTATTCAAAGGTCTAATATCTGGAAAGGAATATTCAATAATAATACTTGGAGAAAAGAAAAAAGATACAATCTCTTTGAAGTTCAAGGCAGAAGAATTAGTAGATCTTTCAAAAGAGCCTGCGCTGCATAAGTAGTTCCTTCAAAATCCTACTGTTCTCTATCCATTTTGATATTGGTATGTCTAGCTTTGTTTTTATATATAAGAATGCTTCATTCAAGCTATCAAACCTCTTTGGCTCTTTTTCGAGTGCTTCCCTTACGTGCTCTCTCACATTCCAAACACCGACAGGTAGAGTGTATCCTGGATGCGTTTCTCTCAATATTACTGTTGTAGCCTGTTTCTTTACTTTTTCAAATAGCTCAGAAACAGCAAGGCGCGCAGCATAATAGCATCCGCCTATCTCGGCGTAGCTCTTTCTACCTTCAAAGAATTCAAATGATGAATATATTGAAATTTCATTACCTCCCATATTCCAAGTCGTGTTTGGATACCATGCTTCAATCAGCTCGTAGCTCCAAGCCCCAGGCACCATTAATATTATCCATCTGTTGTCTAATGCCACATTCTCGTATATTTGGATAGAGTCTATCGTGTCATAGTTCTTTGCATTGTTTATTTTTTCTTTTGATATAGTATCATCTACTGCAGTAATACTCCATCTCGTCGGTACAAATTTCCTCTTCTTGCCTATTCCAAGCAGTCCTGCAGATAATGCTTTTTGTATTTTTGATACAGGCTCGCCTTTTTCGTATAACTCTAGTATTGCCTCTTTTGCATTCATGTCTACATCCGAATAAGCAGCCTCTATTTTTTTGTCAGATCTTATATTTCCGACTTCTATATCCTTTATTGGTGCACTTGGGCCAAAAGGTTGCGAATTCTCATCTAGCACTATTTTCATTTCTGGTTTTTTTGCAAATGATATGTCAGCATCTACATTCTTCTCTGCTAAAGCAAAATCTCTAATTAGCTCTTCAATCTTCCCTTTCTCTACATTGTATATATTTGATTTATACATGCCCCTTACAAGGAGCGATCTATATTCAATTATTTTTGGTATGTCAATTCCTCTCCACATTTCAGGCATAGATAAAATGCTTGTATCTCCAAGTATCGGTGGAACCATTGGTGATATATATACATTTGGATACCCATAGCTTCCTATGAATATATCTGGCGGGGAAGAGCCGTTCAATTCATTGCCTGTTATAAGCTCAACAGTTTTCATTCTATAGTAGTATTTCATAAACCGAGGATCCTTCATATTTATGTAGACTATTGGGCTCCTCTTTATGCTGAGCTGTTCATTTTCAAGCATTTTTATCAATAATAATAAATTTCTATTTTATTTATTCCTTTTGTATGGCTGATGATAATAGGATAAAAGAACATTACAAATTTGTTGATAGACCTGGAGTAGTGGCTATTTTAATAAATTCAGGCAAAGTGCTTCTACTTAAAAGAAGGAATATACCATTCATAACTAATCCTGGCATATGGTTTTTCGTAACCGGAGGCTTAAAGAAAGGAGAGAGGCCAATAGATGCAGCTTATAGGGAATTAAATGAGGAGACAGGAATAGAAAGGCGCCACCTTAAAAAGCTCTCAGAATTTAATGTCGAGCTTTTTGATAAAAAGAAAGGATGGTATTGGAAAAATAGATGCTTCATTTTCTATTCAGACAAGAAAGAAGTAAAGCTAAACATAGAAAACACCAAATACAGATGGGCAAGTTTCAATGAAATTGAAGAGGGTTCAACATTTTCTAACATATTTATAAAAGGGGATCATATTATAAGACTAATAAAAGGTGTTATTGATGGAATTGAAAAAAAGACTCAGCAAGATTTTTGAAGGATCTAAAGTAGATATGATTATACTATATAATGATGATGAGCCAACTCCAAATTTCCGCTACTTGACAGATTTTAAAAGTGGTACTTTCGAAGGTAATTTTCTTGTGGCAACTAAAGAGAAAGAATATCTTTTCACATCTGATTTGGAATATTATACTGCAAAGAGCCAAAGCAGCGGAGAAATTGAGGTTTTAAACACATTGGGAGATAAGAAAAAATTTGACCAAAAATTTTCGATTATAAAAGGCAAGAAAATAGGAATAAATGAGCATGAAACAAGCGTCGCTGTTTATAATTTCATAAAAAAATACAAGCCTAAAGGAATAAAAGATGTTACTAAAAATTTTACAAAAGCCAGGCTAGTAAAGGATGATTCCGAAATCTCAAACATAAGAAAAGCAGTTTCAATAACAAAATTTGCAATATTGGAAGTTCAGAAATCTTTGAGGGAGGGTCTTACAGAATTAGAGGTTGCAGCGCAAGTTGATTTTGCAATGAGGTCATTGGGTGCAAATGGGACTGCATTTGAAACTATAGTTGCATTTGGCAAGAATGCTGCATTGCCTCATCATATGCCTGATTCTACTAGGCTTAAGAAAGACGATATTGTGCTTATAGATACTGGAGCAAAATACAACAATTATTGCGCAGACATAACTAGGACTTTCGTGTTCGGCAAGCCGGACAAAGAGGTGGATGAGATGCTTAAGCTAGTAAAGAGTGCCCAGCTTAAAGCTATACACATGCTAAAACCTGGGGCAGACGCTTACTTGATTTATCAAAAGGTAAAAAAGTACATAGATTCTTACCATGGTGGGAAATACAAAGGAAAGTTTATACATGCTCTTGGCCATAGCATAGGTCTTGAGGTGCATGATGCTCATGTATTTGGTAAGACCCCTTATAGGCATATAAAAAAGGGCATGACTCTAGCTGTAGAGCCTGGAGTTTATATCGAAGGTTTTGGGGGTGTACGTATAGAAGATGATGTGCTCATAGACAAATCTGGAGCTATAGTCCTTTGATCGGGGAGCTCTGCTAGCTTGGTAGGCTTCCAGGTTCGGGACCTGGCGACCCGAGTTCAAATCTCGGGCTCCCCGTCTTATATTTTTCAAATAAATCACAAAATGCCTAGTAGAAAGTCTATGAATTTATTCGTGGGAGAATGCCAGAGCGAAAAATGCAAATGATATATAATAAATAAAGAGATGAAAATGCAAAAGACAGAGCCCCTAGAAGAACTTTTTTCTGAGAACGTGTAAGCTGTATTTAAATTAAGTTATTTTTTCTATTTTTTCTATTTGCTTCTTAAGATATTCTACATTGTCATTAGGCTTGTTGAATAGAATTCCATTTATGCCAACAGCTTTAGCTCCTTCAATATTTTCTATGCGGTCATCTATAAAAGCAGTTTCGCGTGGTATTATTCTCATTTTCTTAATAACATATTCAAATAATCGTTTTGATGGTTTTGCCATGCCAAGGTAGCAGGAAACAAATACATGGTCAAATTTATCAAAGCCTAATTCCTTTCCAAAATGCTTCTTAACGTATAGGTATCTAGCCCTATCCGCATTTGTTATTACACCAACCTTGTATTTCTTATGTAATTGCAAAGCAAAATCTACCACTTCTCTGTTGATAGACACATTTTCTTCTAGGAATTCGAGCCATTTTACTTCTTTTTTCATTATGCCAAGCCTTTTAGAAACAGCTTTAGTAAATTCTTTTATGCTAATTTCTCCTACATAGATCTTCTTTTCAAGAATATCCAAAGTATTCATAATTTTGTTGATCTCAACGCCTGATATTTTGGAAAGATATTCATAGTATTTTGATTCATCTAACCTTATCAATACGCCTCCAACATCAAACAATACTGCTTTAAGCATCTTATTCGCCATTTGTTTATAAAAAGAATAAAATTTAGCGTAGTATGCTCCTAGTGGATGAAAGTATTGATTTGTATTTTTCAGCTTTTGCCTTGTATCTCTCTACTTTCTTTTTCTTAGAAATGATGCTTAATTTAATCATATTTATTCTGTCTTTTTTGAATATCTTAAAAATGCTTGATTCTTCATATCTTAATTTTAGCGTAAGCTCTTCAATTTTCCTCTCTTCAATTTTAGCTTTTGATTCTGCAAGGTTTACCTTTTTTGCTATTTCTCCTATAAGCATATCATAATATTTGTTCAAGGTATACAAATCTGTTGATTTAGCTATAACGCCTGTTAGCAATGGTACTGCTATCTCTGCGCCATAAAGCTTCTTGTAGCCATAGGCAAGTGCTTCAAGAACGCTAAGATAGTGTTGTAAATCCCAAATCTTCATCTTTTTTGAATGAGAAAGTATCTTCTGCATATTCATTATTTCATATTCATAAGAGTCTAATATGGTCTTCATGTTCTGCAAATGTGCTTCTAGGATTTCTTTGCTTGCAAGATTTTCCTTTAGCTTTTCCTTTCTATTCTTGTTTATTACTTCTTCAACAGCTTGCGATGCTATATTCTTATAGCCTAATACCTGCATGCTTTGGCTCGCTTTTTCTAAATCATTAAATCTAAACTCCATAAAAACCCCTAAAGCTCAATGAATTCCTTTCTTTGCTCATCGTCTAGTTTGAAGAACCCAATTCTTTCAAATTGTATTATTTCATCTTTTTTAATCTTTTCTACTGTTGCTTCTGCCAATGCTTTTTTAATTTCCAAGCTTTCTTTGTTTATCTCGCCGTTAATAAGTAATGGTTTTGGATATATAAGCGATATACTTACATTTCTTTCTGCATCTACCCATTGTATCTTTTCAGCATTTATTGCTTCATTGCCAATATACTTTCCAATTATTTTGTTTTCTTTTGTTTCGATAATTTCTATATTGTACAAGTCTTTGAGCCTTACTCTTTTTCCTTCAATTAGCTTTTCAGCATCGCTGTTGCTTATATAAAGCTTGTTGCTGACATCGTATTCTCTATAGCCCATATCTGTTGTTGGGTGCATTCTTAGTTTGACATGGTATTTTTCAATGCCTTGTACTTCTACTCCTACTGGGTCTACAACAGCAAATAGTCTTTTTGCAGAGCTGTCTATTATTTTTCTGTTTTCATCTAGCAGCATGCCTATCTCCATATTGCTTTCAGCCCTTGACATGCCAAACCTAAGCACAAACTTCTTTATTGCTTCTGGCTTTATTCCACGCCTTCTAAGAGCTGCTATCGTAACAAGCCTAGGGTCATCATAGCCGCTTACTATACCCTCTTTTATCAACTTGTTTATTACTCTCTTCTGCGTTGGTATATTTTTTATAACAAGCCTTGCCTCATGATGTATCCTTGGCTTTCTAAGGTTTAATGCATCTAGTATCGCAAGATCAAGCTCTGTCCTAAGCTCATATTCCTTGCTTCTTATTACATCTGTTATACCATGGATTGAATCCATTATAGGTGTATTCATATCGTATGTTGGCCATAGTATATATTTCCCTCCTTGCCTATAATGCGGGGTTTTCTTTATCCTTATTAAGGTTGGATCCCTCATTACTGTGTTCTTGCTCTTCAAATCCCCCATGAACCTTAGAACCGCTTCCCCCTCACCAAATTTGCCTTCTAGCATTTGGTCGAAAAGCTCTAAATTGTCTTCTATGGAATGCTCTCTGTGTAGGCATGCTACGCCATTAAATCTATTTCTTTTTATTATATCTGGATGGCATGTGCACACATAGGCTTTGCCTTTTTTAATAAGCTCTTTTGCATAGCCATATATTTTCTCCAAATTGTCGCTTGCATAATATTCATCATCAAATTTTATCCCAAGCCAGTCTAAGTCTCTTTTGAATGCATCCACATATTCTTGGCTTTCTTTTTCTGGGTTTGTATCATCGAAATAAAGGAAAATCTTTCCTTTGTATATGTTGGCAAACTCCCTTTCTAAATATGCTACTTTTGCATGCCCTATATGCATGTATCCGCTTGGCTCTGGAGGGAACCTTGTTACAAAATTGCCTTCTTCTGCGCCAGGTAAATAAAGCTTCGGTTTAGATTCCTCTACCTTTTTCTTTTCTTGCTCCTCAAACTCCTTTTGGTATTTTGAATATTCCTTTTCTAATTCTTCTTTGCTCAATAAATTTACTCTTTCTACAATCTCTTTTACTATCTCTGAAAGAGCCTTTATCTCATTTTTTGCATTTGGCAATCTGGCTATGGCTTTGCTGAATACTGCTTTGTAGTCTGCCTTGCCGTAGTCAATTGCATTCTTTATTGCTAGTTTTTTTATAATCTCTTTTGATTCATCTTCCATAAAGATCATTTATGCTTTCTGTCATACTATATATAGATCCATTTTCTGTTATCAAAGCAAATATCCTTAATCTAACAGAGCTATAATTGCCTACTTGCATGCTTAATGTCGCATTTCTATACTTGCTTGGTATGAGCAAAGAGTAAGTCTTGCCACTTATGTTGAATTCTGCATTGGGCGAAAGCAGAAGATACGTGGTTGCATTCATTTCTATGCATTTGCTTTCATTTTTGAACTCATTGGATATATAATTGTATAATTCAAGTGGGGTCATATTGCCCATGTAAAGAAGGGTTAGATTTGCTGAAGGAGAATAATAGCTGCCTATGCTGTTGTTTAGCTCAAGCTTTTGCAAAGTATTTGATAGCTTAGGGTATATTTCAGATAAATTGCAATTTATTTCTAGCCTTGATGTTGTGCCATATCCTGTTATTGTAGCATTTGCAAAGCCTATGCTAGGAAAAGTGGCCGGCACAGTAGTTGTGGTTACTTTTGTAACCAATGGGGGTGCATTATTGAAAGCAGCATAAGATGCTATGAATATTAACAGTATAAAGAGGGAAGAAATCAATTTTAGGGCTTGCTTTTTATCCATTATATCACAAAGTTTATAATTATTATCGACTTAATACTTTAAGCACAGCTTTAAAGCTAAGGATTATTAATAATACAAAAATTTAAATCTGTGCTAAAAAGCTTTTGAGTGGTTTTATGGCTTTCAAAGATGGAGATTTTGTAGAAATAGAGTATACAGCCTGGCGCGCTGCTGATAACAGCATAGCTTTCACAACAGACAAAAAGAAGGCTGAAGAGAGTGGCATATACAATGAGAATGCAAGATATGGGCCTCAGCTTGTAGTAATTGGTAAGGGCAATACTATAAAAGGTTTAGACAAGGCGATAAAGGAGATGAATGTAAATGAGGTTAAGAAGGTTGAGCTGAACCCAGAAGAGGCTTTTGGAGAAAGGAATCCGGATCTTGTAAGAGTAATGTCCTTGTCTGATTTCAGGAGCAGGGATATAGAGCCATATCCTGGAATGCAGCTTGAGATAGATGGCTACATAGCAACAGTAAAAAGCATAAATTCTGGCAGAGTTCTGGTTGACTTGAATCATCCATTGGCAGGAGAAAGGCTAATATACGAGATAAAGGTCGATAAGCTAATACAAAATGACAAGGAAAAGGTAGAAGCATTGGCAAAATCAAACAACATAGAGCCGAAAGAAGTTGCAATAAATGGGAATAGCGTAAAGATATCAGTAGGAAGCAGTGTAAAGAAGGATGCTGAATATTTTGTAAACAAAGAAAATTTGGTAAATGAGATAATGCGCTACATAGGCAATATAAGCAAAGTAATAATAGAAGAAGAATACGAAAAGGGGCAAAATAAAAATCCTGAGGGAAGTGAAGAAAAGCCAAAAACAATAAGCAAATAAAGGATTAGTTCACTCGTTTATTGAAAGTGCATATCTGCCATTTACTTTTATATTTAATTTTTTGGCTATTTCTGACTTTTCTGCATCCAATATTACCACATATCCGCTCCATTTTGTGGTTAGCTCATTCGAGCCGCATATAGGGCAGACATCGCCCTGTGATATTATCAATCTGCATTTTTTGCAAGCTTTCTCAGGCATAAAATCACTTCTTCTTCTCCTTCTTTGCTTTTGAAGGTTTCTCTCCTTCAAGGAGCCATTCTTCTTTTCCAAGCCCTTCTGGCCTCATTGTCAAAGCTATCTTTGTGTCTTTTATGTTTGACTTCCAGCTTATTGTAGAGACTTTTGCATATACTACATCTCCTTTCTTTATTGTCTTTCCTGTATTCTTTGATGATAGCATTCCGCTCTTCCTGTCGAAGCTTATAAAGTCACTTGTTATCTGAGACATGTGGACAAGGCCTTCCAATGGCCCTACTCTTACAAAGCAGCCAAACTCTACAAGCTCGCTTACCTCTCCAACAACTACCTCTTCAACTTCTAGCTTGAATGTAAGTATGTCAAAGGTTACGTCATGGTGGGTTGAAGGATCTCCAGGCAAAAGATAGCCATCGCTAATGTCTCTAACATTATAAACCACTAGCACTAAGCCTACGTCTTTATCTAGCACTCTCTCGTATTTCTGCCTTAAAAGTTCTGTAGCTACTTTGTTTATATCATCTCCAAAATACTTTGGAGGTATGCTTAATGTGTCTTTTATTGTATATTTATAATACAATTACTCACCACTAGCAATAGAATAATCTTAATCTATTAGAAAGGATATAAATAAATATCATATACATGCTATCTTAGCTTGCCCCCAATGGCTATGCTTATAACAGGTATGCCCCTCTTTTTTAGTTTGTTCTTAAGCTCCTTGTCATTAGTGCAGGCTTTTATTCCTTTCTTCAATATCCAAAGGTCTGGATATTCGTTTGACTCCTCTATTTCTATATCTTTTTCATTTATTTCTTTCAAAGCTATCTTTGCATATCCGCTCTTCTTTGATTTTGAATCTGCTATGCGCTTAAGCTCATCTAATATGCCTCTTGATATTATTGGCTTGTAGCCACTCTCTTTAAGAAGCTCGAATGGGTCTATCTTATTTTCGTATGCAAACAATATGGAGCTTGTATCCAAAACTATCTTCATCTAGCTCTTTATAATATAGATAAAAAAGTTTAAATAAATGGAATCTCAAATCTTCTTTATGAGTTTTTTAAGCCAAGCCTATAATATTTTGAATCAAACGAATATAGCAGCTTTCCAGTTTTCAAAAGAAATAGCTAACCCTTCGCTAAACATATTCATGCACTACCTTGCAGAGAGCTTCATTGTCGTAATACCCCTCATACTTATTTACATGTATCTTAAGAAAGACAAAAATGTATTCTCATTTGCTGTATTGTTTTTTGCCCTCTTTATAATTGGAGAAATAATAAAGTATATAGTGAAAGAGCCAAGGCCATGCAATGTGCCTGACCTTTCGTGGATAAACAACATAGGTTGCGAAAGCAGCTATTCATTTCCAAGCAACCATGCCACAGTATTGACAGGAGTTGGCTTATTTACTTCATCATACAAATATTTGAGGGCTTTCTATATAATTTGGCTTTTCTTGGTCCTTTTTGGGAGGATCTATCTTGGGCTTCATTACCTTACAGATGTTATAGCTGGGATTATAATAAGCTTGGCCATATCATGGCCAGTATACAAATACTATTCACCTAAGATAAACAGCAAGCTTGCAAGAATTTTCTGCATATTATCAAACAAGCTAGGCTTATCTAAGCTGTGCCCAAAAGAGTGGTATAATGAATGACGAAGAAGAAAAGGATCAAATCATGCTTTCTATACTTAAGAATTTCCATGTTATTGCTGTTGTTGGTTGCTCAAGAGAAGAAGGCAAGCCAAGCCACGATGTGCCGGCCTATTTGCAGAGTGTTGGGTATAGAATAATACCTGTCAATCCTTATGCAGATACAATACTCGGTGAGAAGGCCTATAAGTCGCTACTAGATATAAAAGAGCCTGTTGATGTTGTAGATGTCTTCAGACCTGCAAAAGAAGCTTTGCAAATAGCTATTCAAGCGGTAGAGATAAAAGCAAAGGCCCTTTGGCTTCAAGAAGGGATATTCAGCAGCGAAGCAGAAGCTTATGCTAAAGAACATGGATTAATATTTATACAAAACAGATGCATGATGAAGGCCCATTATAAGTTTGTTGGAGAGGGCAAGCTATAGGTTCTCTAAAACAATTTCGAGCCTTTTGTTGTGTTTTCCTTTGTTCTCAAATTTGCTAAGCCTTATCTTGCCTATTTCTTTTGTATTCTTTACATGTGTTCCACCATCTGCCTGCATGTCTACTCCTTTTATCTCAACCACTCTAACATTTTCAAGGTTTTTTATTAGCTCTCTACCTGTTTCTGTTCTTGCAAGCCTCTCAATTTTAAGAGCTTCATCTCTTGGCATGAAAATAGCATTTACCTCATGCCCTTCTTCAGCTACTTTGTTTGCCTCTTCTATTATCTGCTCTGCCTTTTCTTTGTTAAGGTCTTGCATGTCTATATCTATCCTTGCCCTATCTTCATAAATTTGGCCTCCAGTAAGCATGCCAGAGCCATAGTTCTTTTCAATTACTCCATCGATTAGGTGTATTGCTGTATGCAGCCTCATTAGCCTATATCTTCTATCCCAATCTATCTCTCCTTTTATTTTATCATTCTGATTTAAGCTCGGGTTTCTGTCAAGCACATGCACTATTTCATTGTTTTCTGCATACACATCAATAACTTTGTACTCATTATTTTCATGAATTATCTTGCCAGTATCATGTGGCTGCCCTCCTCCTGTTGGGTAGAATAAGGTTTTATCAAGCACAACTTTGTTTCCATCTACTTTTACAACATTTGCTTCAAAATCTTTTGCATAAGGATCATTCCAATAGAGTTTTTCTGTCATAAATGCACCTCATTTTAAAATAATTAGCAAGCTATATATTTCTTAACCAATATTTTATTTAGTGCTAGTCCCGTCGTCTAGCGGCCAAGGACGCAGGGCTTTGGACCCTGCTACGTCGGT
>JAGDYD010000040.1 GCA_023256515.1 Microcaldota archaeon | reverse complement strand
TTTTGTAGCATATGTGTGATAAAGAGTTGCTAACTTTTGTTTGCATACATATTTGCTTATAAAATGCTTGCAAAAAGCCCACTATTTCAATCGTGCGATCCAAAAGGAACATCACAAATTTGTTAGTAGTGTAGGATCAGAAATAAAAACTAATCTTATAAAAATTGGTTAAATTTTAACCAAACTTTATCTGCTATTAGCCATTATAAAGGAAGCAGAATGTTGAGTTTTTCTTTAAACTATCTTCTTCTCTGAATACCCATTTTATATCAGAATAAATACCATCTTCTAGCTCTTTTGCCTTCTCTATAATCCTGCTTTTTTCTTTATCATCTATCTGCTTTATATCAAAAGTTTTGAGCATTTGTTCTACTATCTTGAGCTTCAGAGTTTTTGTATCATATCTAGAGAATTTTTTAGCATAAGGCAGTTCATTCAGCTTTTCAAAGTCGCCATCCCTAAGCAAGAGCCTTTTGCTTATGTAATCGGCATCCCATTTGTCTATTGCAACAACCCCATGGTATATTATTGCTTTATTGGTTATATGCTGAGCATGCCCTGCTATCGGCAAGCCGTCTACTGTTATGCTATAAGTTTCTCCAAGCTTTATCCTATCTTCTTCCAATCCGAGAGCATATTTTAGTGCAATAAGCATGTGCTCTCCAAGAATTCTATGCAAATCGTTTGGATCTGGAATGCTTTTGGCTTCTTTGTATATCTCTTTTATCTGGGCCTCTATAGAATATGATAAGGTATTCTCTCCCAAAAATATGGGTTTGCCCCCTGTTGTTCTTCTTGTTATCTCTATCTCATCCTTGTTTGCCTTTATTACAGATGGGTGGTCTGATATTGACAATACTATAGCATTGCTTGGCGTATCATAAAATCTCAAATAAGTAATGCCTTTTTCTCCAGCTTCTTTTTCAAGCACTTCATCTATTGCCATGTTTAGTGAAGCTTTGTAAGTATCATAACCAAAATATGTTGCTTTTATCCTTTCCATTAAAAGCCCCTGTTATTTTATTTTTATCTCAGAATAAAAATCTTTTATCTTTTTGGCAACTTCCTCTGGATTGTTGAAATGTGGCTCATGGCCCGAACCATTTATTATTGCTATTTTTGAGTTCTTTATTTTGGATGCAATTAACTCTGCATATTTTTTGTCTATTATTTTGTCTTCTTCTCCCCACAGTATAAGTGTTGGCTTGTCTATACTCTCAAGCTTTTCAGAATCAAGCTGCTCTTCTCCAAATTCATTCTCTAAAATGCTCTTTATTACAAAATCTTTTGCAGAGCTAAAAACTAATGCTTTTTCAAGAGTGTCTTTGATATAATTTGCCTTTTCAGTTTTGCTTAGCATATCATCAAAATATTCTTTTATTCCTGCAATGTCTTCAAGGATCAAGCTAGATGAAGAATGATAAAGATATTCGAAATATGCAGCTATCCAGCCGCCATATGAATGGCCAAAAATATGCACCTCCTTAGTATTAATCTTTTCAACAAAATCTAAGATTGACTCGCATTGAACTTTTATATTATATTCTATATGCGGTGCATCAGAATTGCCGTGTCCAAGGAGGTCTATCAAATAAATGTCTAGTGATGGGTCAAGGTATTTTATCAATCTACTCCACACCTTTGTGCTTCCACCTAAGCCATGCAAAAATAATATGCTTTTTAAGCTCCCAGGATGGTGCATGTAGAAAAGCTCTCCATGCCTTGTCTTGGCATAGCCTTCTTCAAAATCACTGTATTCCATTATTTCACTTGCCATAAAAGAAGTGTATCGGCCTGCCTAAAGCCGCTTCTGCAGCCTCTTGCACAGCCTCGCTATATGTTGGATGCGGATGTATTGTGTCTGCTATATCCTCTAGCGTTGCCCCCATCTCTATAGCAAGCGCCGCTTCAGAAATCATAGAATCTGCTTCATCCGAAACAATCTCTATGCCTTTTACAATCTGATTTTCATCATATGCAATCTTAACAAATCCATCTGTAGTATTCAATGCAATGCTTCTCCCTAGAGCAGTAAGAGGGAATTTCTTTACCTTTATTTCTTCATTCTCTTCTATTTTGCCTGCAATGGCTATTACTGGATCAGAGAAAATAACTGCAGGCACAACAACATTGTCGTAAGATGAATTCATACCACTTGCTACCTCTGCAGCTATTACTCCTTGCCTTATAGCCTTGTGGGCAAGCATTGGCTCTCCAACAACATCTCCTATTGCTAATATGTTTTCATCTGTTGTCCTTAGCATGTTGTCTACTTTTATGAATCCCTTTTCATCCAACTGCACTTTTGTATTCTCCAATCCTAAGCCTTCTGTATATGGCGATAAGCCTATTGCAACTACTATAATCTCTGCATCTATCACTGCTCCATTGCTGAGCAATAAGCCTTTATCATCAAGCGACTGCGGTGTAGCTCCAGTTATTATATTTATTCCTAGTGCAGCCATTTTTTTCTTTATTATTGCTACTGCATCTCTGTCAAACTTAGAAAGCACATCAGACCTTGCAATAATGCTTACTTTTGTGCCCAATTTTGCGTACAATGTGCCTATTTCAACAGCAACATATCCTGCGCCTATTATAGCCATAGATTTTGGTATGTGGTCAAGCATCAGGGCCTTTTTATAGTCTATTATCCTATCGTTGAATTCAAAGCCTTTCAGCTTTGTGGGCTCTGAGCCAGTGGCAATTATAGCCTTCTTATAAGATATTGAAGTGCCATTGGTAAGTTGAAGCGTATTGTTTCCTACAAATGTTGCTGTTGCATTTATCACTTCTATGCCATATGAATTGCAAAGAAACCTTACGCCCTCCTCAAGCTTTTTAGAAGCTCCAAGCCTCCACTCAAGCATCTTTCTTGCATCTATGCTTATCTTGTCAACATGTATGCCAAAATTCTCAGAATGCTGTGCACTATAGAAAAGATCTGCTATCTTTATCAATGTTTTTGAAGGTATGCAAGCATAATTCAAGCAGTGTCCTCCAAGCTTTTCTTTCTCTATAAGCACCACATTTTTTCCAAGCTGTGCAGCCCTTATTGCAGCAACATAGCCTCCTACTCCAGCGCCTATTACAGCTATATCTACTTCTTCTGGTGTAAAGCCCATTACCATTAAAATACACCCTTAAAAATCAAAGCATCTCTAGAAATTCTGGATCTTCTATATACTTTTTGATTGCATTACCAAACCTTACAGCATCTGCTCCATCAACAACTCTGTGGTCAAAGCTTATGGAATAAGGCAAGATCTTTCCTATTGTTATCTTTCCATCTTTTACCACTGGCATGTCTCTTATCAGATGTATTCCCAATATAGCTACATCTGGATAATTTATCATAGGCACTGAAAGGAATCCACCCCCTAAGCTGCCTATATTTGTTATTGAAAAAGTGCTGTCTCTCATCTCATCTATTGATATTGTCTTGTTCCTCAGCTTTTCAGAAAGATCCTCTATTTCTTTTGCTATTTCTATTATATTCTTCTTGTCAGCGTTCTTTATGACTATAACCTTAAGACCGTCTGGAGCCTCTGCTGCAAGGCCTATATTATAATATTTCTTCCTTATTATCTCGAGCTTCTCGCTGTCATAGCTTGCATTGAAATCCGGATTCTCTTTAAGAGCTTGTATGGTTGCTTTTATTATGAAAGGGAGGAAAGTAAGCTTTACATTTTCCTCTTTCATCACTCTATCTTTTTCTTTTGAAACTATCTCATACAAGCTTGTTGCATCTATAAGGTCCATGTGTACTGCCCTTGGTATTGTCCATGAAGCTTCCATGTTCTTTGCTATAGCCTTTCTTGTCTGCGATAATGGCACTCTCTCTATTTCTTCTTTGTGCATCTCTTCTAGCATTGGTGAAAATCCGCTGGCTTGCTTTTGGATTCCTGGGCTTGGCTTTGCCTGCTGCATTGAGCTTGCATAATTCCTTAGATCGCTTTCTAGTATTCTGCCGCCAGGGCCGCTTCCTTTTACTTTTGTTATGTCTATTCCAAGATCTCTTGCCAATTTCCTTACTGCAGGGGTTGCTATTATTTCTTTTACTTCTTGCATATCTTGATGTGCTTCGCTACCTGCAGCTTTTTCTTCTATCTTTGCTCCGCTTTTAACTTGGGCATTTTCGCTTTGGCTTTGCAATGCATTTGAAGAGAGCTCTTCCTGCGTTCCTACAATTGCAACAAGGTCTCCCAAATGTACATCAGTGCCCTCTTTTGCAACTATCTTTACATATCCATCTATTGGTGAAGGTATATTTACAACAGCCTTGTCAGTTTCAATCTGAAAAAGAGGCTGGTCTTCTTTTACTTTGTCTCCATCTTTTACAAGCCATTTTACTATGTGGCCTTCAGTTATGCCCTCTCCAACGTCTACAAAGCGTATCTCTTTCATTATAAACACCTAATAAGAAAGCAGCTTGTCTATCGCAAGCCCTATCTTTTTCTCGTTTGGCACATAATACTGCTCGTAGCCTGGGAAAGGATAAGGTAAACTTGGTGCTGCCACTCTCATTACAGGGGCTGAAAGTTCAAAAATTGCCTTGTCTGCTATCCTTGCAGCTATCTCTGCTCCTACTCCAAAGCTAAGAGGTGCTTCATGAACTATAAGCGCTCTTCCTGTTTTTTTGACGCTTTTGATTATTGTTTCTTCATCTATTGGGTTTATTGTCCTTAAATCTATTATATCTGCAGATACTTTCTTGCTCTCTACAACCTTCTTTACAACATCAACCATTGTTCCAAATGTTATTATGCTCATTTGGTCTCCCTCCTTGACTAAAGAGGCTTTTCCTATAGGCACTTCATACATTTCTTCAGGCACATCCTGCTTGAAAAGCCGGTAAAGTTTTGTAGGTTCCAAGAATAGCACAGGATCCTGCATCCTTGATGCTTTTATAAGAAGACCTTTTGCATCGTAAGGACCAGAAGGTTCAACTACTATAAGGCCTCCTACGTGAGAATAAAATGCTTCAGGGCTTTCTGAATGGTTCTCCAATGTCCTCACACCACCACTCACAGGAACCCTCACAACCATAGGCACAGTAAACCTGGAGCGAGATCTGCTTCTATACCTTGAGGCATGATTTATTAGCTGGGCAAATGCCTCATACATGAAACCTGCAAACTGTATTTCGGGTATTGGATGCATGCCCGCTACTGCCATGCCTATTGCAGTTCCTATTATGGAGGACTCTGCAAGTGGCGTATCTATTACTCTTTTCTCACCGAACTTCGATAGCAAGCCATCGGTAACCCTAAACACGCCGCCATCTTTACCTATATCTTCGCCAAGCAGCACAACATCGCTGTTTTCCTTCATTATCAGCTCAAGTGCATTGTTTATTGCGCTTACCATATTCATTTGCATAACACCACCTATACCAACTACGCTTTTTCAGCGCCTTCCGCATTCTCCTGCCAGAAATTGTTCTGCTCTGCCTCGTCAAGCTCTTCCTGCAGCATTTCAGGCATGAAACTGTAAACGTTCTTGAACATGCTTGCAGGGTCGCCTTTAAAAGCCTCGGCCTTTT
>JAGDYD010000018.1 GCA_023256515.1 Microcaldota archaeon | reverse complement strand
ATTATATAGAAAACTAGGGGGCAAAGTTGTTTCTTCCGCTGAAGAATTTGAAAAGATAATTAAAAGCCAGAAAAGAAAGCTAGTCGAATAGCTTTATCATTACTGGTTCTTTTTTCTTTAGTTCTCTTAGCATATAATATGTAGAAAGGAGCACTATCACCAATATAGTGCCAAGGATAAGAGCTGTTTTCGGCATTCCTATTATGAATCCAAACAGAGCTATTATTGTGAATATTGTTAAATAAGGATAGAAAGGAGTCTTGAAGCTGCCTTCTATTTTGTTTCTTCTGAAATGTATCAAAGAGAAGCTAGACATTAGATATGAGAACAAAAGACCAAAATTGCTTATTGCCGCTATTACATATATGTTTCCAGAGAAAAGCATCAATATTCCGATAAGGCTAGAGGCTATAACACCATTTATTGCGACATCTTTTTCTGAATCATATTTCCTAAAGAACTTAGGAAGCAGGCCGTCTTTGCTTATTTGATAAATGATTCTAGAAGAACTGAGTATCATTGCAATAGTGGCTGAGGTTGTTGCTATCAGAGCACCAATGTCAACAATTATGAAAACCCATTCAGGCGCATTTACCTCCCTCAAAGCAAATGAAAGAGGATCGCCACTTATTTTATATTGGTTTGCAGGTATTAGAGCCATTAAAGAGAAAACCACCAGCACATATAAAACAAGGCTTATCAAAGTTGCAAAAACTATTGCGCGAGGTGCTCCGTTTTTGCCTTTAACTTTAGACGCAAAAGTAGATATTGTTTGGAACCCAGAATAGGCAAAGAATATAACCACGCTAGCAGAGAATATTGACAATATTATATTGCCTTGAGGCGCAGAAAAATTGGAAAAGCTGAATGTGTGCTTTGAGAAAGACAAAAACAATGCAGCAAAAACGAAAAGGGTGAGTATTGAAACTTTTATTGCAACAAGAAAAGAATCAGCTTTTGCTGCTTTTTTTATACCCATTATATTGAGTATTGAAAGTACGAATATCAGGCTTATTGCAAAGGGCAGATTCAAAGAAGGGCTCAAATCCATTATGCTGCTAAGATAAGACCCAAAGCCTAAAGATATTACAGATATTGCTGTGGAGTAGCTAAAGAACAAGAGCATTCCAGTTATAAAACCCAATTCGCTCCCGAAAGCTTTATATGTGAAAGAGTAAGAAGAGCCTGTCTCCTTGGGCATTATTGAAGAGAGCTCGCCTATTTCTATGCTTACAAACATTGCCGCTATGCCCACAAGCACAAATGCCACAAGTGCATAGCCCCCTGCAATTGCTATGGCTGTGCCACTAAGCACAAATATGCCTGCACCTATTATAGCACCCAAACCAATGGCTATGGCTACAGGTACGCTTATTTCTTTTTCACTGCTCATCACTACTTTTTATTAAAAAAAGATTTATATCTATAGAGGCAAATTTAGAATTATGCAAAGAGAGAGGCTGCTTAAGCAAGTAAAAAAGATCGTTGAAAGAAGTGACTACTTACAAGTATTTATAGAAAATGTAAGATCTGCAGTAGACCTTATAGCTGAAAGAAAAGGCAGGAAGATAGTTGCCAAAATAGTTAAGAACATAGACTCAGTAAGCGAAGAGGCGGCAACAGAATTAAGCAGCTTTGCCAATTTTATAGGGGCCAAGCCAGTAATAATAGGCGAGTTTTCAAGCAATGGCAAATTGAAGGATGATTTTGTCTATTCAAGATTCTCTATAGATTGCGTTTCTATAGAAGGCTTTGAAGATATGATAAGCGAGCTTCCTCAGCCTAAGGCAGCAAAAAGCGTTGGGGCGAAGATAAAAATAAATGGAAGCAAACTGAGGGCAATTAGATCAATAAATAACATGAGCGCTAAAGAGCTTGCTAAAAAGATAGGGGTTTCTAGCAATAGCATATATAGATATGAAGAAAAGAGCCCTTATGCTTCTCTTGAGGTTGTAAAGAAGATAAACAATTTGTTCAAAGAAAGGATTGAGCTTAACGCTTATGAAGATACAAGCCAAAAGGTGGAGGTGACCACATTCACAAACATAAAGCTTAGTGCAATAATAACAAGCAGCATGCCTTTCGATTTAGTTGCGAAAGGTAATGTTAACTATTATGAGGTATGCACAGAAAACGATATGAGAACACTTATCAAAAGGGCAAAGGTTATGAAAGAGATAAAAGAAACCTTCGAAAATAATTATCCTTTCTTTGTGATTGAAAGCAAAAGAGAAGAAATCATAGGCCTGCCAGTTATAAGCAAAAAGGTCCTTAATGAGATAAACTCTGAAAACAAACTATTGGAGCTTATTATGGGTTAAAACTTTGCAAGGTTGCTCTTTCTAACTATCTCTTCGGCAGAACTGGCAAGGAGCATTATACCAGATATGCCAAATACCGTCACTATGGTCACTGAGGTAATAAGAAAAGAGATTACTTCAAAAAGTGCTGCGTTTGAGAAATAAATAGGAGTTATTAGGAAAACGCTTACCACAAAAACAGCCCACATGAATATTGAAGCAAATGCAAGCTCATAATATTTATAGTTGAATATAAAGGCTGCAATTATATATAGAAGTAGAAGAACGCCCCCTATGCTAAGCAGAAACATTATGTCTCCAGGGTATACATAAAATATTAAAGGAACCATGCAGAGAAGAAGCCCTATGAAAAAGAGTATAAGAAATATGCCAACGTGCTTTGAATGCGCCCTGTGCTCCTTCGGAGTCATTATTTTTACAACCTTGTTGTGTGCATTTATAAAACCGCCAACCATAACCAATGCGGCTATAAGGAATAGAAGAAGTACAACAGTAAAGGCAGTAAATAGGTTAGGCAAAAAAAAGTAGTTTATTATGAGCAGGAAGGTTATGCCTATACTGTAAGAAGCAGAGAATATTAAGAAAGACAAGCCTAGCGCTTTTTTATGCTCAAAAACCCAGTAATCTTTAACGCTTTGCCTAGCATATTTCATAGATGCACCAATAACCACTCAGTTTAAAAAATTTTTATTCTTTTCTAAAGATTAAGTAAATAGTAAGAAGAGCAGATCGCCAAACAGAAGAGATACAATAACACCTGCCAAGATAAAAACTGCAAAAGGTATTGCTTTTCTATATACTGGAAGCTTCTTTTTTACGTTCTTTAATGCATTTATCTGCTTCTTTGTTGCAAGCCTGCCAAATTCATTGAATTTTGATTTAAAGAAATCTATTTCCTTTTTGCTCATTAGATTTGTTGCTATTATATCGTCTTCTTCCAAATACTTTGGATAAATCCATTCTACCATGCTTTCATTTATGCTATTCTCAAAAAGGAAGATTATAGTAGAGAATATTGCCATAAGCATTATGAATATTGTTGCATCGATCCTTAGACCAAAAAGCAAGTAAACAAAAAGCAGAAGCACCATATAAGAGGTAAAAACGATAGATGCTTTTATTATGTTGCTCGGCTTCAAATTTATTTTGTCTCCTCTAATGATATAATATATAGGCACAGCAATTATAGTCACAATGCCCGATGAGATAAATACAGAGAGCACAAAAGGCATATTTAACTGGCTTAAGCCCATATTAAAAAGAGGCGTAGGCTGGACAGGCAAAACAAGGGATATAAATGTGAGTTCAAGCCCGTCTCCTAATCCAAGCATGCCTGCTTTATATAATATATAACCCAAAGAACCTACAAAAAGGGCTAAAAGAAAAGAGATTTCAGCAACTTTCAAAGGATATAAGATAGTAGATATTATACCAACAGCAAGGCTAAGATATACTACCTTATCTGGTATATTCCTTTTATTAAAAACATCGAAATAGGCATACAAAAAGGCAAATGCCAAGAGTAGTGTTATTCTTATTAGCTCTAGCATGCAAATCAAACATTGAGATTTTGTAGGAAAGATTTAAATATAATACTATTTATAATTCCCTTAGAATATTTATGAAATTCACTGTCGCTACTAAGAGATCAATATGCACATGGAATATAGTTAGCGACAGCTATTTCTTGAATTTGAATATGGCTGCCGCATAGGCATGCAAAAACTTTTTTGGGTGGGTGCCTATGCGTGCAGAAAAACAATTTGAGTATACACAAGATTCTGTTTTAAGCTCAGCATACAGAAGCAAGCTGTGTGAAAAAGAAAAGATAATAATTATGGAAATAGGCTATGAACAAATAGATTCGGCTTCGGCCTTTGTAGACTATGTTTATGAGGAATATGGCCTTTCAAAAAGTACAGTCTGGTATAATTTGAAGAAGTTGAAGAAGAAAGGCATCCTTTCATTTGCGGAAAAAGGAGAGGAGCAAAAGCCTTTGGAGCTAACAAAGCTAGGCATTATGCTTATGAGGAACTTAGCATCTATGGGTGCAAAAGGATATGAGATTGAGCTTTCGCTTAGGAAAGGCTTAGCTACTCAGCTATAAATACTTTTATTGCTTATTTTTTATTGTGGTCTAATGAAGCAGTATATATGGTTTGATGGGGAGTTTGTTGAATTTGAAAAAGCGAAAGTTCATGTACTAACCCATTCACTCCAATATGGAAGCGGTATATTTGAAGGCATAAGGGCATACCAAACAGACAAAGGGCCCGCAATATTTAGGCTTGACGACCATTTAAAGAGGTTCTTCAACAGCGCAAAGATATATTCTATAAAAATGCCTTTCAGCGAAGGAGAGATTAGGAAAGCAATAATAGAAACTATGATAAAAAACAAACTTGAAGAAGCGTATATAAGGCCTTTTGCATTCTACAATGATGCAAATATAGGACTAGATGTGACTGGAAAAAAGGTAAGCGTTATTGTTGCAACTGTTCCTTTAAAGACATACTTCAAGAACAAAGACAAAGGGATAAGCTGCAAGATTTCTTCTTGGCACAGGATAAATTCACTTATATTGCCGCCTATGGCAAAGGCGAGCGGAAATTATATAAATTCTATAATAGCATCGCTTGAGGCAAAAGGAAGCGGAGCGGATGAAGCAATATTGACCTCTGTTGAAGGCTATGTTGCTGAAGGAGCAGCAGAAAACATATTTATGGTAAAAGATGGTCTATTGATAACGCCTTCGCGTGAAGCAGACATTTTGCTTGGAATAACAAGGGACTCTATAATAAAAATAGCTCAAAACCTAGGCATAGAAACAATAGAAAGAAACATACATAAAGAGGAGCTTTATACTTGCGATGAACTATTTTTTGCTGGTACAGCTGCAGAGATAACACCAATAAAAAGCGTAGATGGCAGAGTTATTGGGGAAGGAAAACCAGGACCAATAACAAAAACAATATCTGATAAATATTTTGACATTGTCCATGGAAGAGACATTCTATTCAAAGATTGGCTAACGTATGTTAAAAATTAGGTTAAAGGAGTTTAAGAGTCCTTGTAAATTGGTCTATCTCGCTGCTTTTCCAAGGGCCGACGCCAAGAGCAGTTATGGTTCCTGGAGGAAGCTCAGTGAGGCCTGCATCGCTTACCAATGCTGCAGGAATCTTCTTGTACTTAAAAGCTTCATAAAGCCTCTTAAGTGCTTCTTCGCTATCGAGCTTTAGAACTATCTTCTTCTCCCCGGTTTCGAGCCATTTCTTTGCTATCTCGGGATCCATCTTCTCTGCTTCAAAATAGCTCATAAGGGAAGCATGCGCTACCTGTG